>NZ_CATKQA010000045.1:0-496219 GCF_949767575.1 Pseudomonas sp. IT-P2
ATGGTCGGGACGGAGTGATTCGAACACTCGACCCCTAGCACCCCATGCTAGTGCGCTACCGGACTGCGCTACGCCCCGACTAGGCGTGAAACTCGCTCTTCGTCTCGAAGAACGCTCAAGAATATATCGCAAGCTTTTGAAAACTGGAAGTATTTAAAAGCAGGAAATTATTTCTTGAGAACCACCAGAACGTCTTCGAGCTCGGCGATCATCTGGCGGATCATTTGCTTGTATTGGGTGGTGTCGTCTTTGGCTTCATCGCCGGACAGACGCAGACGTGCGCCGCCGATGGTGAACCCCTGATCGTAAAGGAGCGCGCGGATCTGCCGGATCATCAGCACGTCCTGTCGCTGATAATACCGGCGGTTTCCGCGGCGTTTGACGGGGTTGAGCTGAGGAAACTCCTGCTCCCAATAGCGCAGCACGTGTGGTTTTACCGCACACAGCTCGCTGACTTCACCGATGGTGAAGTAGCGTTTGCCCGGGATGACGGGTAGTTCGTCGTTATGACTTGGTTCCAGCATAAGCCTCAACTCGGGCCTTCAACTTCTGCCCTGGACGAAAGGTGACCACACGGCGAGCCGTGATCGGGATTTCTTCCCCCGTTTTCGGGTTGCGGCCAGGCCGCTGGCGTTTGTCCCGAAGGTCGAAATTGCCGAAACCCGACAATTTGACCTGCTCGTTGTCTTCGAGAGCGTGCCTGATTTCCTCGAAAAACAGCTCCACCAATTCCTTGGCTTCCCGCTTGTTCAGGCCCAGCTCTTCATACAGACGTTCCGCCATCTCAGCTTTCGTCAAAGCCCCCATACGTCACTTCCTTAACGTGGCGTTCAACCTTTGTTCGAGCGAGGTGAGGATATTTTGCGTCGTCGAATTCACCTCATCGTCATTAAGAGTGCGCGATGGATGCTGCCAGGTCAAGCCGACTGCAAGGCTTTTTCTATCAGGATCAATGCCTTTACCCTGATACACGTCAAATAGCCTGAGGTCTGTCAGCCATTCGCCTGCATTTTCACGGATTACGTCCAGTACAGCCGAGGCTGCGACGTCTTTGTGCGCAATCAGTGCCAGGTCACGACGCACTTCAGGAAAGCGCGACAACTCATGGAATTTCGGCATTTTACCCAAAGCGACTTCAGCCAGAATCAGCTCGAAGACGAAGACCGGACGGTCGAGACCCAGGGATTTCGACAACTCAGGATGAATCGCGCCGATAAAGCCGACTTCACGCCCTTCCCGCTCGATGCGTGCGGTCTGACCAGGATGCAGTGCAGGATGTTTACCCGGTGCAAAAGTGAACTGATCCAGCGCACCAGCAAAGCCCAGCACCGCTTCTACGTCAGCCTTGACGTCGAAGAAGTCAACGGTGTCGCGACCTTGCGCCCAGCCTTCCGGCAGACGGCTGCCGCACACCACACCGGCGATCATCGGCTCTTGTTTCAGACCTTCCAGCTGACCTACAAAGCGCAGACCGCTCTCGAACAGACGAACGCGATCCTGCTGACGGTTGAGGTTGTGCTGCAGCGCCTTGACCAGACCCGGCCACAGCGACGAACGCATGGCGGCCATGTCATTGGAGATCGGGTTCGCCAACAACAGCGGCTCAACGCCCGGGTTGAACAGCTCGAACTGCTTCGGATCGATGAAACTGTAAGTGATTGCTTCCTGATAACCACGAGCGACCAGCAGACGACGCAGTTCCGGCAGATCGCTGCGCGCTTCGGCCTTGGCCTGTGGCGCCAGACGAGCTTGCGGGTAACGAACCGGCAGGCGGTTGTAACCGTACAGACGTGCCAGCTCTTCGATCAGATCGACTTCCAGGCTGATATCGAAGCGATGGCTCGGCACTTCTACGCGCCACTGCCCTGCTCCGTCGGCGGAAACCTTCAGACCCAAAGCGCTGAGCAGACGCTCGACTTCGGCGGAATCCATTTCCATGCCCAGCATCTGGGTAATGCGCTGCGCACGCAGAGTGATCGGCGCGATCGACGGCAGGTGCTGCTCGCTGACGGTCTCGATGATCGGGCCGGCTTCGCCACCGGTGATTTCCAGCAGCAGGCCAGTGGCGCGTTCCATGGCTTCACGGGCCAGTTGCCAGTCCACACCGCGCTCGTAGCGGTGCGAAGCATCGGTGTGCAGACCGTAGGAACGAGCCTTGCCCGCCACAGCGATCTGGTCGAAGAACGCACTCTCAAGGAATACATCGCGAGTGGTCGCGGATACGCCGCTGTGCTCGCCACCCATCACGCCGGCAATCGCCAGAGCGCGAGTGTGGTCGGCGATCACCAGCGTATCGCTGCGCAGGCTGACTTCCTGACCGTCGAGCAGCACGAGCTTCTCACCCTCTTCCGCCATGCGCACCCGGATGCCGCCATTGATTTCGGCGAGATCGAAGGCGTGCAGCGGCTGACCCAGCTCGAGCATTACGTAGTTGGTGATGTCGACTGCGGCATCGATGCTGCGCACTTCAGAGCGACGCAGACGCTCAACCATCCACAGCGGCGTCGGCTTGGACAGGTCAACGTTGCGAATGACACGACCCAGATAACGCGGGCACGCGGCAGGTGCCAGGACCTCTACCGAGCGCACTTCATCGTGCACCGCCGGAACGGTCATCACCACCGGGCGAGTGACCGGAGCGTCGTACAGCGCGCCGACTTCACGAGCCAGACCGGCCAGAGACAGGCAGTCGCCACGGTTCGGAGTCAGATCGACTTCGATGCTGGCGTCTTCCAGGTCCAGATAAACACGGAAATCTTCGCCCACCGGCGCATCAGCCGGCAGCTCCATCAGACCGTCATTGCCTTCGCCGATCTGAAGTTCGGCTTGCGAGCACAGCATGCCGTTGGACTCGACGCCGCGCAGCTTGGCCTTCTTGATCTTGAAGTCACCCGGCAGCTCGGCACCGATCATCGCGAACGGAATCTTCAGGCCCGGACGCACGTTTGGCGCACCGCACACGACCTGGAAAGTTTCCGCGCCATTGCTGACCTGGCAAACGCGCAATTTGTCGGCATCGGGGTGCTGCTCGGTGCTCAGCACCTCGCCCACCACCACGCCACTGAAAACACCGGCGGCCGGCGTAACGCTATCGACCTCAAGACCGGCCATCGACAGACGGGCAACCAGCGCGTCGCGATCTACCTGCGGGCTGACCCAGCCACGCAGCCATTGTTCACTGAATTTCATCCTGCTCTCCTAAGAATTCGTTACGACTAGCGAAATTGCGCGAGGAACCGCAAGTCGTTGTCGAAGAACAGACGCAAGTCGTTCACGCCGTAACGCAGCATGGCCAGACGCTCAACGCCCATGCCGAAGGCAAAGCCCGAGAACTCTTCCGGATCGATCCCGGACATGCGCAACACGTTCGGGTGAACCATGCCGCAGCCCATCACTTCCAGCCAGCCGGTCTGCTTGCAGACGCGGCAGCCTTTACCGCTGCACATCACGCATTCCATGTCGACTTCGGCGGAAGGCTCGGTGAACGGGAAGTACGAAGGACGGAAACGCACGGCCAGTTCTTTTTCGAAGAACACCCGCAGGAACTCTTCGATCGTGCCTTTGAGGTCGGCGAAGTTGATATCGCGATCGACCAGCAAGCCTTCGACCTGGTGGAACATCGGCGAGTGGGTGATATCGGAGTCGCTGCGGTACACACGACCTGGGCAGACGATGCGGATCGGCGGCTTTTTCGATTCCATGGTGCGGACCTGTACCGGCGAGGTATGGGTGCGCAGCAACATGTTGGCGTTGAAATAGAAGGTGTCATGCATCGACCGGGCCGGGTGGTGGCCTGGGATGTTGAGCGCCTCGAAGTTGTGATAGTCGTCTTCGACCTCAGGGCCTTCGGCGATGCCGTAGCCGATATGGGTGAAGAACTGTTCGATACGTTCCAGAGTCCGGGTTACCGGATGCAGACCACCGGAGGTCTGACCACGGCCCGGCAGGGTCACGTCAATGGATTCGGCAGACAGTTTGGCAGCCAGTTCGGCTTCCTCAAACAAAGCCATGCGCGCATTGAGAACGCCTGTAACACGCTCCTTGGCAACGTTGATCAGGGCGCCGACTTGCGGACGCTCTTCTGCCGGCAAATTCCCCAGGGTCTTCATCACCTGAGTCAATTCACCTTTTTTGCCAAGGTATTGAACCCGGATTTGCTCCAGGGCATTGATATCTTCAGCGCTTTGCACAGCCTCTAGTGCTTGAGAGACCAGCGCATCCAGGTTTTCCATGTACAGACTCCAGATACAAAATAGGGGAAGAGCTTGAAGGCTCTTCCCCTATTTATGACGTTTAACACCTGACCCCACAGAGGTGAGGCCGGGTGACTGTCGGGGGTACTTAAGCCAAGGTGGCTTTAGCTTTCTCGACAATCGCAGCAAACGCCGCTTTTTCGTTCACTGCCAGATCAGCCAGAACCTTACGGTCGATCTCGATGGACGCTTTTTTCAGGCCGGCGATGAATCGGCTGTAGGACAGACCGTTAACACGAGCACCAGCGTTGATACGAGCGATCCACAGAGCGCGGAACTGACGTTTTTTCTGACGACGGTCACGGTAGGCGTATTGGCCTGCCTTGATTACCGCTTGCTTGGCAACACGGAATACGCGGGAGCGTGCGCCGTAGTAGCCTTTAGCAAGTTTCAGAATTTTTTTGTGACGTTTACGGGCAATGACGCCACGCTTTACACGAGCCATGAGTTACTTCCTCTATTCTTGATCCAAAAATTAACGAAGGCGCAGCATGCGCTCGACTTTTGCCACGTCAGACGGATGCAGCAAGCTGCTACCGCGCAGTTGACGCTTACGCTTGGTCGACATTTTGGTCAGGATGTGGCTCTTGAAAGCGTGCTTGTGCTTGATACCGTTAGCAGTTTTCAGAAACCGCTTAGCAGCACCACTTTTGGTTTTCATCTTTGGCATGTTCGGATACTCCGCATTCAGTTGATAAACATAATCAGAAGGCCTGCCGTGCCCTGTTGATTACTTCTTCTTTTTCGGGGCGATGACCATGATCAGCTGGCGTCCTTCCATCTTAGGATGCTGTTCGACCGAACCGTACTCGAGCAGGTCTTGTTCAACCCGCTTGAGGAGTTCCATCCCCAGCTCCTGGTGGGCCATCTCACGGCCGCGGAATCGCAAGGATACCTTGGCCCTGTCCCCGTCACTCAGGAAACGTACCAGGTTGCGCAGTTTTACCTGGTAATCCCCTTCCTCCGTCCCTGGACGAAACTTGATTTCTTTTACCTGAATCTGCTTCTGGTTCTTCTTCGCCGCAGCAATCTGCTTCTTCTTTTCGAAGATCGATTTGCCGTAGTCCATCACCCGGCAAACCGGTGGGACTGCGTCGGCAGAGATTTCTACCAGATCAAGCTTGGCTTCTTCAGCAATACGAAGCGCTTCATCAATCGAGACGATGCCAATCTGCTCGCCATCAGCGCCAATTAACCGAACCTCGCGTGCCGAGATATTCTCGTTGATCGGGGCTTTCGGTGCAGCTCGTTTATCTTGTCTCATTTCACGCTTAATAATAATTACTCCGAATCTGGGCGACCACGCCGGGAAACCGCTTGCGCGAGAAACTCAGCGAACTGGGCGACGGGCATCGAGCCCAGGTCAGCACCTTCACGAGTACGCACAGCGACAGTCTGCATCTCGACTTCCTTATCCCCAATAACCAAGAGATATGGAACCTTGAGCAAAGTATGCTCGCGGATTTTAAAGCCGATCTTTTCATTTCTCAAGTCGGACTTGGCACGAAACCCGCTTTCGTTGAGAGTTTTTTCGACCTGAGCGACGAAATCTGCCTGTTTATCAGTGATATTCATGATCACTGCCTGGGTTGGCGCCAGCCACGCAGGGAATGCACCTTCGTAGTGCTCGATCAGAATCCCGACGAAACGCTCGAACGAACCGAGGATCGCACGGTGCAACATCACCGGGTGCTTGCGGCTATTGTCTTCGGAGACGTATTCGGCTCCCAGACGCACAGGCAGGTTGAAATCGAGCTGCAAGGTACCACACTGCCACACGCGGCCGAGGCAATCTTTCAGCGAGAATTCAATCTTCGGACCGTAGAACGCACCCTCACCCGGCTGCAGATCGTATGGCAGGCCAGCGCTATCAAGGGCTGCAGCGAGGGCTGCTTCGGCGCGATCCCACAGCTCGTCGGAACCAACGCGCTTTTCCGGACGAGTGGACAGCTTCATCTCGACATCGGTGAAGCCGAAGTCACGGTAAACATCCATGGTCAGCTTGATGAACGCAGCGGATTCAGCCTGCATCTGCTCTTCGGTGCAGAAGATGTGGGCGTCATCCTGGGTAAACGCACGCACACGCATGATGCCGTGCAGCGCACCCGATGGCTCGTTACGGTGGCAGGCACCGAATTCGGCCAAGCGCATCGGCAACTCGCGGTAGCTCTTCAGGCCCTGATTGAACACCTGCACGTGGCACGGGCAGTTCATCGGTTTGATGGCGTAGTCGCGGCTTTCCGACTCGGTAGTGAACATGTTGTCAGCGTAGTTGGCCCAGTGCCCGGACTTTTCCCACAGGCTACGGTCAACGACTTGCGGCGTCTTGATTTCAAGATAGCCATTGTCGCGCTGCACCTTGCGCATGTACTGCTCGAGTACCTGGTACAACGTCCAGCCATTCGGGTGCCAGAACACCATGCCCGGCGCTTCTTCCTGTGTATGGAACAGGCCCAGGCGCTTGCCGATCTTGCGGTGATCGCGCTTTTCAGCTTCTTCGATACGCTGGATGTAAGCAGCCAGTTGCTTCTTGTCTGCCCACGCGGTGCCATAAACGCGCTGCAATTGCTCGTTCTTGGCATCACCGCGCCAGTAGGCGCCGGACAGCTTGGTCAGCTTGAAGGATTTCAGGAAGCGGGTGTTCGGCACGTGCGGACCGCGGCACATGTCGACGTATTCTTCGTGGTAGTACAGGCCCATGGCCTGCTCGTTCGGCATGTCTTCGACCAGGCGCAGCTTGTAGTCTTCGCCACGGGCCTTGAACACTTCGATCACTTCGGCACGCGGAGTGACTTTCTTGATCACGTCATATTCTGTATCGATAAGCTGCTGCATGCGCTGTTCGATGGCCGCCATGTCGTCCGGAGTAAAAGGACGCTCGAAGGCGATGTCGTAATAGAAACCTTCGTCGATGACCGGCCCGATGACCATTTTTGCAGTCGGATACAGCTGCTTGACCGCATGGCCGACCAGGTGGGCGCAAGAGTGGCGAATGATCTCCAGCCCCTCTTCATCCTTTGGCGTGATGATTTGCAGCGTTGCGTCGCTGTCGATGATGTCGCTAGCGTCAACCAGCTTGCCGTTCACCTTGCCGGCCAGGGTGGCCTTGGCCAGGCCTGCACCGATGGATGCGGCGACCTCGGCTACGGAAACCGGGTGATCGAATGAACGTTGACTGCCGTCGGGAAGAGTAATAGTTGGCATGGCGCCTCCTCTCCTAGTGGTGACCCCTACCAAAGGTCACGTGGGTTGGGATGAGCCAGTACAAGATCCGGTCCAGGCCATTCAATGACGAACGCCTGCCTTACAGCGGCAGGAGCCTTGCGGCCAACCGGAAAACCGAACCAGAGTGACTGGGATTCAAATCAGAAAATTCGTGCGCGGCCGCAACCGGGACTGAAGGTCATCCGGAGCCTGCGAACGCCCGAGCCAGGCATGCTAGCACAGATGAATGGTCACCGATGCACTCTGGTTTTTACCAAGAGGCAAATCGTCTGTTTTATGCCAGAGTGCTGAACTTGATCGGCCTTTGGGCCCTCAGATAACAAGACATTGACCCACAAGGAGCATCCTCGCATGCGTCTTAATACCCTGCTTGCTGCAGTCGCCCCCCTCGTTTTGCTGCTGCCGCTGAGCGCCCACGCCGACTGGCCAAAGGGCGAGCGTGAGAAATACATGGCTCAGTGCACCCAGGCGGCCACTCCGCAAATCGGTGCCGCTGCCGCAAAATCCCACTGCGCGTGCGGTGCCGATGCCATCAAGTCTTATCCGGCCAGCGACATTCAGTCATTGATGGACAACAAGGCCACGCCTGAGCTGCAACAAAAAGCTCTGGGGCAAATTGCCAAATGCAAGGCCAACGTCCCGGCGAAAAAATGATGAAACAGGCCTTTTCACTGCCCCCAGCCCCGCTGAAAGGCATCTGATTCAGGCCTTTTCGTACGATTTATGCAGGTTTTACAGGTTTTTTTATTGTCTTTACTTTTCGCGAAAAGCCTTTTAAACCGGGGCCTCCAGCCGAAACAGGCAGTAAAGAAAACACGACTGATTGGCAAACAGCACGTCCGGGGGGCTACCAAAGCGAACATTTCGACTATGATACCCCGGTGTGCCCAGTTGGCCTGAGCAGCACAGTACTACTGAAAATATATGTTTCTTGGAGATACACCATGTCTAATCGCCAAACCGGCACCGTTAAATGGTTCAACGATGAAAAAGGCTTCGGCTTCATCACTCCTCAAGGTGGCGGTGACGACCTGTTCGTACACTTCAAAGCTATCGAAACTGACGGTTTCAAAAGCCTGAAAGAAGGCCAAACCGTCTCCTTCGTGGCTGAGAAAGGCCAAAAGGGTATGCAAGCTGCACAAGTTCGCCCAGAGTAATTTCCCGGCGCACTAAAAAAACCCCGTCCATGTGACGGGGTTTTTTATGGGTGATACAAAAGCTCGACAGATTCAGCCGCAGTTGACGCGGGTGACCACCAGGTTCTGATCGGTATTCAGGTTGAGGCGATCAGAGCGGTACTCCAAAGTAATCATGTCATTGGGCTTGAGGAACCGGGCGTTCTGCGCACCGGCTTTTTTGCGTGCCTGCTCCAACAGCTCCGGCGAAGCTTTCTTGCCGAGAGCGAATTCCGCTGCCGACGCCTCACAACGACCAAGGCCGGCCTCAGTCGTCACTGGATCCTTTTGCGACTCACTGGAGGTTGTGCTGCAACCCGCCAGCACAGCAACGGTCATCAGTGCACCCAGCGACGCGAACTTCCAAGGCATGAAGCCTCCTTATTTCAATTTTGAGCAGAGATCGTGCGACCGCCAATACGGCGTTTGGTTTCACGGTGAGAGCCATCCCCCTGCCCCACGATCGGAAAAACGCCGAGTGTGCCTGAGCAACGCCTGAAATCTCACCCCGTAAAACGTCACTGAATATTAATAAGGCTCAATAGACATCAATGTAGTCGTAAGGCGGATTCGGCCAATTGTCTTTGAGCGCATTGAAAATCTGCATGACCCAGACTTCGTCGCTGGCCGCGACATTTCCCACATACCCCGAGCCTTTTGCCCAGGTCTCCAAGCGAAACATCAGGCCATCGATGTCCTGGCCGCCAGTGACACCCGAAGAGATATAGGCAATCCCGCCCTTGGTCACGCGCAGTTGGGTATGTTCGTCATCACTGGCCGACGCCAGCATCCGGCGGACAGCATCAAGGGTCAGGCCATCGGGGCTATTCAGATCGATCTGCACAGCGCAATCCTTGTTTTCTGCGGAAACGACCAAGTGTCGCATAGCCCTGCGCTCATGCCTAAGTCGCAGTGCCAAACGCTCGACAAAATGGTTAACTCAAAAATCCGATCTCGCGACCGAGCCTTGCCATGACCACCGTAAGCATTAGCGCCGACATAAAGGCCACCTGGCCACAAGGGCACAGTTCCTATAGTCCGGGCAGTCCGGAGGAATTGGCATTGATCACTATCGATTTGCTGGTGAAGTCGCTGGGAACCCAGGGCGCGCAGTCATTCATTGCCCAGCTGTTCGAGAAATATCCCGATGACATCAAAGGGGCATCGGACACCGAGAGGGAGTAAAAGCCCGCAAGCTGGCACCTGCGGGCGTATCGCTTACTTCAGACGCTTGAGACGCTCGGTCAGCAGGTCGAAGAAGCCCTGGGCGTCACCGCTCTCCACCCAGAAAGCGTTCTTCGGCGCCTTCAGGCCGTCATACCAGTCGACAATGGTCTGGCCGAAGGTCGGGCCTTCACGGCTGTCGACCACCACATTCACCGAACGCCCCGTGAACAGCTCAGGCTTGAGCAGGTAAGCCACGACAGTGGCGTCATGCACCGGGCCACCCGGAATGCCGTAGTGCTCCATATCCCCTTTGATGTACTCGTTGAGGATGTCGCCAACAATCTTGCTCGCATTGTTGTTCAGCGCCGCGATCTGCTTCAGGCGCGCGTCACTGGTCAGGATCTTGTGGGTCACGTCCAGCGGCAGGTAAGTCAGTTTCACGCCGCTTTTGAGCACCACCTCCGCGGCTTGCGGGTCGGCGTACAGATTGAACTCGGCCACTGGCGTGATATTGCCGCCATTGAAGTGGGCGCCCCCCATGATCACTACTTCCTTGATTCCCTGAACAATCTCCGGCTCCTGGATCAGCGCCAGGGCCAGGTTGGTCTGCGGGCCGAGCATCGCAATAGTGATACTGTGCGGCTTGGCTTTTTTCAGGGTGTCGATCAGGTAGTTGACAGCATTGCCCTCGGCCAGGCCTTTTTTCGGTTCGTGCACCGTGACACCCGACAGGCCTTCCTTGCCATGGATGTTTTCGGCGTAGATCGGCGTGCGCATCAACGGTTTTGGCGCGCCGGCGTACACCGGAATCTCTTCCCGCCCTGCCCACTCACGGGCCAACCGCGCATTGCGCGAAGTCTTGTCCAGACGCACGTTGCCAGCGACGGTGGTCAACGCACGAATGTTCAAATCCTCCGGGGAGGCCAGGGCAAACAACAGGGCGACCACGTCGTCGGCGCCAGGGTCGGTGTCGATGATCAGGTCGATCTTTTCCGCCGCCTGGGCGCCGGTCGCGGTTATCACGGACAAAAGCAGCAGACTCCGAATCAATTGATGCATTTTTTGAGCATAGCGGTGCATGGCGCATTCCTTGTGCAGATGAAATCAAAAGGGGCGAACCCTGTTTAGAACGTAACACCGGCCACAAGCACGATGTTGCAGTACGGCTGACATTCACCCGTACGAACAATCGCTCGTGCCTGTCGGCTGAGTACCTTGAACTGCTCGTGACTGAGCAGGTCACGCCGCCCCAGCGAGCCTTCGTCATTCAGTTCGTCCAGCGTGGGCAGCGCAGTCGGTTGCTTGTCGAAAATCTCCTTGGCCAGTGCGTGGCTTTCCACCTGCATCTCGCTGAGCACGACTTTCAGGGTGCTGACGAAATCCGGCACGCCGTGCGTCAACGCCAAGTCGATCAACTCGACACCCGGCGGTACCGGCAGGCCGGCATCGCCGATCACGACCATGTCGCCGTGGCCGAGGGAAGCAATCAGCCGCGAAAGGGCGACATTGAGCAAAGGAGTCTTTTTCATGCGGGTTTGAATGCCTGTACGTCGGAGGTGGTAGGAATGGAGGGCTGGGCACCTGCCCGGGTGACCGACAGGGCTGCAGCGACTTGTCCGAAACGAATGGCCTCGTCCTCGGTTTTGCCGGTCGCCAGTGCAGCCGCAAATCCGCCGACAAACGTATCCCCGGCGGCAGTGGTATCGACAGCCTTCACTTTGGGTGCAGGAAAATGCCGGTAACCCGTGCCGTTGGCGAACAATGAGCCTTGAGCCCCAAGCGTGATGATGACCTTGCCGGCGCCCAGTGACATCAGGTGCGCTGCTGCTTTTTCAGCGGTCTCCAATGAGTCCACCGGCAAACCGCTGAGGGCGGCGGCCTCGCTCTCGTTGGGAATCAGGTAATCGATGGCGGCAAACCAGTCCGCCGGCAGCGGGCGACTGGCCGGCGCCGGGTTTAGGATGACCGTCTTGCCCAGTTCACGTCCGCGCTTCAGCGCATGGCCTACCGTGGCATCGGGGATTTCCAGCTGGCAGATGATCACGTCCGCCGCTTGCAGCACGGCATCGAACCGTTCGATGACCGTCGGGGTCATCGAACCATTGGCACCGGCCACGATGACAATTGCGTTCTGACTGTTGTCATCGACCACGATCAGCGCCACGCCACTGGAATCCTCCACCACGCTGACCGCCTGGCAATCGATCTGCTCGGCCAGCAACGCGTCGCGCAATTGCACGCCATAGTCATCGTTGCCGACACAGCCGACCATCGACACCCGCGCACCCAGTCGCGCGGCAGCTACGGCCTGATTGGCGCCCTTGCCCCCGGACACGGTAGTGAAGGAATGACCGATCAGCGTCTCACCGCCCCGGGGCAGGCGCGGCGCGCGGGTGACCAGATCCATGTTCAGGCTGCCTATTACCACTACATTTGCGGACATACATCACTACTCTTCAATTCGTTTCAGCGGTATTCGGTGAACACGCCGGACAGCGGTGCAGTCGATTCGCGCAGGACAATACTCGGGGTCACGATCCGCTGATCCGTCGCCAGACCCGGGGTGGCAATTCTTCGCAACAAAACTTCCGCGGCCATTTCCCCCAACTGAAGGATCGACTGGCCCACGGTCGTCAGCGCGGGATACACGTAACGGCTCATCTGGATATCGTCGAAACCGATCACCGACAGTTCGGCAGGCACGCGCACGTTGCGCTCCGCCGCGGCTCGCAGTACACCGATGCCGATCATGTCGTTACCGGCAAAGATCGCGCTCGGCGGATTGCGCTCAAGCAGGACGGAAGCCGCGTTGTAACCGCCAGTGCTGGTGAAGTCGCTTTCCAGCATGCGCGACGGGGACACCTCAACACCGGCCTCTTTCAGCGCGCGACAAAAACCGGCCTGACGCATTTGCGCAACACTGGTACTGGCCGGACCACCGATCGTGGCGATATCGCGATGACCAAGTTCAAGCAGATGCCGCGTCGCAAGGTAGGCGCCATATTCGTGATCGATGCGCACCAGGTCGGCGTCCACGCCTTCGAGACCACGGTCGACAATCACCATCGGTGTCTTCACGCCGGCCAGTCCTTGTGCCAGACCGCTGTCGCCACCCGCAGACGCGACGATCAAACCGTCGATGCGCTTTTCGAGCAGCACCCGCAGGTAGCTGCGCTGCTTGTCCGGGTTGTCGTCGGAGTTGCAGAGAATTACGCAGTAACCGTTACGCTCGCAGTAATCCTCGATCCCTCGCGCCAGTTCGGCGAAGTACGGGTTGAGGCTGTTGGGCACCAGCAAACCGATGGTGGCGGTGGTTTTCGCTTTCAGCGATCGGGCCACTGCGCTCGGCACATAGTCGAGACTCTTGATCGCCGCCTCGACCTTGAGCCGCACCTCTTCGCTCACCGGTCGGGTCTTGTTTACTACGTGGGACACGGTCGTGTAGGAAATTCCTGCAAGTGCCGCCACATCCTTGATCGTTGCCATTTATCAGCCCCGTCGACTTGCGCGTTGACTGCGATAGGTGTCGAGCACCACGGCGATCACGATCACCGCACCGGTGATGATGCGCTTGGTCGGTTCGGTCGCGCCAATCTGCGCCAGACCGGCCGCCAAGACAGAGATGATCAACACGCCGAAAAAGGTGCTGATTACCGAACCACGTCCGCCCATCAGGCTGGTGCCGCCGATCACCACGGCAGCGATCACTTGCAGCTCAAGGCCGGAACCGGCGTTCGGGTCGGCCGCTTCCAGCCGGGAAATCTGGAACAGCGCCGCAATACCGGCGAGCAGCCCCATCAGACTGAAGACCAGGATCTTGTAGGGTTTTGGATTGATCCCCGCCAGACGCACCGCTTCTTCGTTGGTGCCAATGCCGATCAGGTAGCGACCGAACACAGTACGGGTCAGAACGGCCTGGGCAATAAAGATAACCAGCAAGGCAATGATGAACGACGGCGAAATGCCGAAGGCGATCGGGTTCGACAGCCAGGCGAAGGAGTCACCGATGTAAGCCGTACGCGACCCCGTCATCTGATAGGCCAGACCACGGGCCATTTCCAGAACCCCCAGAGACACGATGAACGACGGAATTCGCCACGCCACGGTAATCGAACCAGTTACCGTGCCAGCCAACGCCGCGACAGCCATACCCAGCAAGGCCGCCGGCAGTACGCTCCAGCCCCAGCCAAGAATCGCCACGCTGACAGTGGAGGCCGCGAGTGCCAGTACCGAGCCCACCGACAGATCGATCCCGCCGATGATCAGGACGAAGGTCATGCCCACTGCCAGCACCATCAGGTCGGGAATCTGGTTGGCCAGGGTGCTGAAGGTGTTGTATGACAGGAAATGGCTGCTCATGATCGAGAACAGCGCAATCATTGCCAGCAACGCACCGGCGAGCCCCAGATAAGTCCCGAGGCCGTAGAAATTGCCACTGGATTTGCCGGCGGAAGATGCAGTTTTCATGGGAGATCCCTAGGCGCTGCTTCGTTGAGCAACGCATCACGTTTCTGGTAGCCGGCGAATGCGGCGGCAAGCAAGTCATCCTGGGTCCAGCTGTCGCGCTCGAAGGTGTCGATCAGACGTCCCGCCGACAACACGCCGATGCGGTCGCAGATCAGCATCAGCTCACGCAAATCGCTGGACACCACGACCAGCGCCTTGCCCTGCCGGGTCAGTTCGCCGAGCAAGGCATAAATATCGAATTTGGCGCCGACATCGATACCGCGAGTCGGCTCGTCGAACAGCAGCACCGAACAGTCGCGTTCGAGCCAGCGCCCAATCACCACCTTTTGCTGATTGCCGCCGGACAGCTCGGACACCAGCTGCGTCGGACTGGAACTGCGGATGCGCATGGCGTCGATCTGCCGTTGCGCGAGCTTCGTTTCATCGCCATTGTTGACGAACCCGCCGCTGGAAATTTCCGGCATGTTGCCCAAGGCAATGTTGGCGCTGATCGATTGGCTCAGCAGCAGGCCTTCGCCCTTGCGATCCTCCGTGATCAAGGCGATGCCATTGCGCACCGCATCCACAGGCGAACGAATGCTTACCGTTTTTGCCGGCGAACCGAGCGCCACCGTGCCGCTGTCCGGGACGTCGGCTCCGAAGATCAGCCGCAAAAGTTCGGTGCGCCCAGCCCCGATCAGCCCCGAAATGCCAAAAATCTCGCCGGCGCGAACCTCAAAGGAAACGTCGCGAACCTTGTCGGAGCGGGTCAGGCCTTTGACCGTCAGGGCCGGCGGGCCGATATTGCGAGCCCCCAGATCGATATGCTCGCCCAGCTCGCGACCGACCATCAGGGTGACCAGTTGCTCGCTGTTGTAATTGGCCATCGGTTCGACGCAAACCAGGTTGCCGTCACGCAACACAGCAATGCGCTGAGCGACCCTGGCCAGTTCTTCGAGGCGGTGGGAGATGTAGATGATCGAGACGCCACGCGCCTGCAACCGGCTGATCTGCTCGAAGAGCATCTCAACTTCACGGGCGGTCAGCATCGCGGTCGGTTCGTCGAGGATCAGCACATGACAATCGCCGATCAGGTTTCGGGCGATCTCGACCATTTGCTGGTGACCGATGCCCAGCTCGCCGACCAGTGTGTCCGGGTCGATGGCATCGAGACCGACTTGAGCCATGGCTTCGATAGCGGCTTTGCGCAGTTGCTTGCGACTGATCCAGCCACCATTGCTCGGCAGGTTGTCGAGAAAAAGGTTCTCCGCCACCGAAAGCGTCGGCAGCAGATTGAGCTCTTGCATGACCATGCGCACACCCAGTTCTTCAGCCTGCGTGCGACTGCCGGGGCGATAATCCTTGCCCTGGAACTGCATCTGGCCGGTGGTAGGGGTGACCAGGCCACCGATGATCTTCGACAGGGTGCTTTTACCTGCACCGTTCTCACCGGTCAGTGCCAGCACTTCACCGCGCATCAACGTCAGATCGATGCCGGTCAGTACCGGTTGCGCATAGGTCTTGCCGATACCGCTGACCGAGAGGACAGCGATCGGAGCGGAAACTGACATAAAAATCTCCATGCGCTCGCCCGGACGGACGAGCGCCATTGTGTCGCCAAAGGACTTACTTGGTGACCAGCTCGACAGGCGTTTCGATCACGCCATTCGCACCGCTGTCGACTTTCTCGCCCTTGATGATTTTCAGCGCGGTCTCGATACCGAACACCGCTTGCTTCGCAGCGTACTGGTCGGCGGTCGCCAGAACGCGACCGTCCTTCAGCATGGGCTTGATGGCATTGATATTGTCGTAACCGACAACCTGCACCTGACCGGCCTTGCCTGCAGCGCGCACGGCGGAAACGGCACCCACGGCCATGCTGTCGTTACCGGCCAGCAGCGCCTTGACGTCCGGGTATTCGCTGAGAATCGAAGCGGCCACCTTGTTGCCCTTGTCGATTTCCCAATCGCCGGACTGCAGGGAGACAACCTTGATCTGTGCAGCCTCCATCGCATCCTTGAAGCCAGCGGTACGCTGCTGGGCGTTGGTCGTCGTGGAGACACCTTCAATGATGCCGACTTCGTCACCGGCTTTCAGTTGTTTGGCCAGGTACTCACCCACCAGACGCGCGCCTTTGCGGTTGTCCGGGCCTACGAAAGGAACGCTGATGTTCTTGCTTTTGATCACAGCCGGATCGAGTTGGTTGTCGATGTTGATCACGGTGATACCGGCATCGACGGCCTTCTTGATCACTGGCACCATCGCCTTGGAATCAGACGGTGCGATAACCAGCGCGTTGACCTTCGCCAGAATCATCTGCTCGACAATGCGCGTCTGCCCCGCCGTATCGGTTTCGTCCTTGATGCCGTTGGAGATCAGGTCGAAATCGGCGGAATGTTCTTTCTGGTAGGCCTTGGCGCCGTCCTCCATGGTCAGGAAGAATTCGTTGGCCAGAGATTTCATGACCAGGGCGACTTTGGGTTTTTCAGGGGACTCGGCGAAAGCCGAAGAGACAGGCAGTGCGGCGGATGCGGCAGCCAGCATGGCGACAGCAAGAAGACGTCCAGCGAATGGCAGCTTCATGGGTTCACTCCGATCTTATGATTATTGTGAGCAACGCTTGCGCTGGCGTAAGCTCGCTGCACCCCACGACGAAATCAATTCACCGCGAAGACCGCGCAAACGTTTGCGTAGACCGAACTATGCGAATCCTGTCGACATTTGTCAACGACTGAAAATCTGCTTTTTTTGTAGGGCGAATCATAGTCATCGCCCCTTTTCCTACGCAGTCGTGTTGATCACACCGCCACTGCCAGACCCCTTGGCCATCTCGCGAACCAGATTGCCGGCCACTTCCATGAGTGCAGCGTTGGTGTCTGCGATCTGCCCCTGAATCGACATCACCACAGTTGTCTTGGCTTCTTCGGTCGGATAACTCGCTGCCTGCGCGGCAGCCAATTGCTGTTGCTGCTCCTGCAATTGCTGCTGCAATTCCTTCATGCGTTTGAGCAGTATTTTTATCGTGATGCTTTGATTGCCACTGCTCTCGGCCGGCGCCTCTTCCTGCACGGGTCCGCCACCGGTTCTGACTTGCTTCGTATCGCCAGCGTCTTTGCCCAGCGCTTCGGCCGCTGCTTGCTCGTTGGCCTCGCTCAGGGCATTGATCGTAGCGGCTGTTTTTCCGCCGATGGTAACCGCGCCGGGATTTGGCAAACCGATAGTCAATGACATTTGAACTCCTGAAAAATTGGATCCCTATCAAGGCGCATCGGCCAGTGCGCCGCTTTCTTTAGCACAGATCCGAAAACTGGCCAGCCCCCCCTGTGGACGGAGCTCGTAATCCTTTTCGGTGAGCCGAACGAGAAAACATCCCGCGTTCGGAAACCCGGATGAGCGAGGGAACTTCACAACCACGCATCGAATAAATCTTGATTTAAATCATAAGGTTAAACATTTTTCTCACGCACAGTACGACTGGTACAGATCCTGCTCCCTTCCTGCACCCCTGGCATTCAGATCGGCCCGGGGCGCATCTAGATGAACCTGCATCAGCACCGTCTCACTACTAGAGAGAAAAATAATGACATCTGCTTTGAAGAGTTTCGTTCCGGGCGCTTTGGCCCTCCTCCTGCTCCTGCCAACCGCCCTCCAGGCAAAAGAAGCTGAAACCCAGGCCAAACTGGCCAACGTAGTGGTACTGGCTACCGGCGGCACCATTGCCGGCGCGGGCGCCAGCGCTGCCAACAGCGCGACCTATCAGGCTGCGAAAGTGGGCATCGAACAATTGATCGCCGGCATTCCCGAGCTGAGCACGCTGGCCAATGTGCGTGGCGAGCAGGTCATGCAAATCGCCTCGGAAAGCATCACCAACGAAAACCTCCTGCAACTGGGTCGTCGCGTTTCCGAACTGGCCGACAGCAAAGACGTCGATGGCATCGTCATCACCCACGGCACCGACACCCTGGAAGAGACCGCGTACTTCCTGAACCTGGTGGAAAAAACCGACAAGCCGATCATCGTCGTCGGCTCCATGCGCCCGGGCACCGCCATGTCGGCAGACGGCATGCTGAACCTGTACAACGCCGTGGCCGTCGCCAGCAGCAAAGAGGCTCGCGGCAAAGGCGTACTGGTGACGCTGAACGATGAAATCCAGTCGGGTCGCGATGTCAGCAAAATGATCAACATCAAGACCGAAGCCTTCAAAAGCGCCTGGGGCCCACTCGGCATGGTAGTTGAAGGCAAATCCTACTGGTTCCGTCTGCCGGCCAAGCGCCACACCATGGACTCGGAATTCGATATCAAAAACATCAAGAGCCTTCCTGATGTAGAAATCGCCTATTCCTACGGCAATGTCAGCGACACAGCCTACAAGGCTCTCGCCCAGTCCGGCGCCAAGGCGATCATCCATGCCGGTACCGGCAACGGCTCGGTTTCCTCCCGCGTGGTTCCGACCCTGCAAGCGCTGCGCAAGGACGGCGTGCAGATCATTCGCTCGTCTCACGTCAATGCCGGTGGTTTCGTTCTGCGCAACGCCGAACAGCCTGACGACAAATACGACTGGGTGGTTGCTCACGACCTGAACCCACAGAAAGCCCGCATCCTGGCCATGGTTGCCTTGACCAAGACCAACGACAGCAAAGAGCTGCAACGGATGTTCTGGGAATACTGATCTGCCTTCGACCGATCCATTGCTGATCGGGCACTGACTTCACCCTTCGTCAACTTGACGAAGGGTGAAGCTTGCGCCTCCTCCAAAGAAAAATTTCACCTGAGTGACATCAAAACCGGAAAACCGCTGTCAGAGGATTTTCTTGAATTTTAGGCAGTTGCGAAAATGCCTACAGTTAAATACTGTATGCACGTACAGCTTAATAAGGATAACCTCGTGGCCACTTCCCCTGATGCTCCTGACGCTTACGAACGCATGGGCATGCGCGTTCAAAAAATCATCAACTCCCCTACCGCACAAAAAGCCAAAGCCGCGCTGATCTTCCGCCTTCCAGACGAGCCGGCGGATGAATGGGAGCGCTTGCTGGAAGAGATCGACGAGAACGACAACGTCACCCTCGCCTACCGCGACGATGGCGGTGTACAGATTTTCTGGGTTGTGCCGAAGGAAGATTGATTCAATGATTCTGCGTTTTGCTGCTGTGCTGTTGCTGTTCATTTCCCTGGGCGCGCACGCTGGCGCACCGCGTACATTCACCGAAGCCAAGAAGGTCGCCTGGAAACTGTACGCCCCACAATCCACCGAGTTCTATTGCGGGTGCAAATACACCGGCAACAAGGTCGATCTGGCCGCCTGCGGCTATGTCCCACGCAAGAACGCCAAACGTGCATCCCGCATCGAATGGGAGCACATCGTTCCCGCGTGGCAGTTCGGCCATCAACGTCAATGCTGGCAGGAAGGCGGTCGCAAGAATTGCACCCGCTATGACCCGAGCTATCAGAAAGCCGAAGCCGACCTGCACAACCTGGTGCCGAGCATCGGCGAGGTGAATGGCGACCGCAGCAATTTCAGCTACGGTTGGTTGCCGGTCGAAAAGGGTCAGTACGGCTCATGCCTGACTCAGGTCGACTTCAAGACGAAGAAGGTCATGCCCCGCCCTTCGATCCGCGGCATGATCGCCCGCACCTACTTTTACATGAGCAAACAATATGGTTTGCGCTTGTCGAAGCAGGATCGGCAATTGTACGAAGCCTGGGACAAGACTTATCCAGTGCAAGACTGGGAACGCCAACGCAATCAGAGCGTGGCGTGCGTGATGGGACGCGGTAACGAATTTGTCGGCCCGGTGAACCTGAAAGCCTGCGGTTGATTGCCTGATCAAAAGAAAAGGCCTTGAGCGATAAACTCAAGGCCTTTTTTGTGCTCAACCGCCGGACTTGTTGAAACGCCAGTAGCCCATCAGATTGAGCGACTCGCGAGGGATGCCGCGCTCCTTGATCAGGTATTTGCGCAGACTCATGACCGCAGCGGATTCGCCGGCGATCCAGCCATAGAATCCCTCGCTGGCCGTATCGGCGATCTCCCAAAGAATTTCTTCTTCGATGTCGACATCCGCCAGTTCGACCGCTTGCCCAACCGGCGATGCATCGACAGGCAACGTCGCCTGCCGCACGGCTTCCACCATCAACGTACCTGCAACTGCCTGATCGCGAATCAGCCATTGCACCAAAAGCCCGGGCCAGTCAGGAACCGCCAACATGTCTTCACGACTGTCGACCTCAAAAAACGCCTGGGTCTGCGGCGGTTCAGCCAGTGTCGCCAGTTCTTCCAGAATCCCCATGGCGGCCGGCAAGGCGGTGGCATCGGCGACCAGCAAAAGTTGCTTGAGCGTTTGCGGAGGCTTCCATTCAAATCCCCCTGCCTCTTGTGCCGAGAATCGGCTGTCGGGGGCCAGAATCTGCATCGACTCGCCGGGCTGGGATCGCAAGGCCCAACGGGAGGCTGGACCGGTCTCGCCGTGCAGTACGAAATCGATATCCACTTCGCCTGCTTCGGCACGCAAGTGGCGGATGGTGTAGGTGCGCATCGCCGGGCGACGATCGATCAGCATCGAGCGGAAACGGGCGTACCACCCCTCGCCCTGAGAAAGCCTGGCGGGTGAACCGTCGACTGCCGGGAAAAACAGCTTCACTCGCTGATCCGGCGCCCAGGTCGCCATCTCGGTGACCGTGGGGCTTGCGAGCGTGATCCGCATGAGATGCGGGCTCAACTGCTGCTTGTGACGCAAAACGACGTCGAACAATTTGTAAGGATTGGCGGAGGCCATGCGGAGCTCCTTCTGGGTATCTTCAGTGACTCCTTGAAAAACGAATCACGCCGGACACCCTTTAGTCAGCTCCGCCGAATGGATCCTTATTGCGCCGCCGGGCGCTCGATCACCAGCGTTTCGATGTTCTGCTTCTTCGCCTTGACCAGCGCTGCATTCACATCTGCCTGACGCGCCTCGGCGTCAGCCTTCGAATTGAAAGGGCCGAGGAGGATCCGGGTCTTGCCGCTGGCGTCCTTGACGACACTGGCCACAAAGGCATGCTCGATCAGCCAGCCGCTGAGGTCGCTGACCGCCTGAGGGGTTTCACCGCGCACTTCGAGATCCCACTGCGGGCCCACCGCAGCAGGCGCCGCTACCACCGCCGGTTTCGCTTTTTGCGCATCCACACTCTTGCCTTCGCCACATCCTGCCAATGCCAGTGCCGCGACTACCCAGACCAATTTGCGCACAACGCTTCCCTCTGATTTTTCAAAGCGGCGATCTTAACATTCGAGAATACTTTCGGAGCCCCGCAAAATGGGCACAAAAGGACGAGATTGATGCTGACAGCCCCTGTATAGTTACGCGCTGGGAATTAATGCCGCTGCTGCGCGTCAGAAAGAGGCACCCAGACTTTAAGACTTCGCACTAATCTATACGTACCACCGACCTCTGCACTGTCTGAATCAGGTGCCCTACAAAGCAATCAAGGAGAAGACCATGCTGATACTCACCCGCAAAGTCGGTGAAAGCATAAACATTGGTGATGACATCACGATCACCATTCTCGGCGTCAGCGGCCAGCAAGTTCGAATCGGCATCAACGCTCCGAAGAACGTTGCAGTGCACCGGGAAGAGATCTACCAGCGCATCCAGGCTGGCCTGACCGCTCCGGACAAGCCACAAACGCCCTGAGCCCTACCGCAGTCAGTAGCCAGTTCGTTTGCCTGCGCGCAATGACTGGCTAAAGATTCAAGCGCCGTATTGCCATCCCCCACTTCCCTGGTGACGGCGCGTGCCACGCCCCTTCCCGCCTCACCCTTCTCGCGACCGATACTAACCGTCATTCAAAGGGTTGGCTGTCGGATATTTCCGAATAGCGAATGGGAATCTCGCCCGCCTAGCCGAATGTAACGCCACGCGCCATTCCGGTAGCCGCCACGACCATCAATATCAATAGCAGCGCTTCGGTATGACTGGTCCGCGCGAACACCTTGGCACGCCCCAAGTCAGGGATAGCGCCGCGCGCCTTGGCCACGCGCCATTTGATCAGGGTGATCATCGGCACGAGTTCCAGAAGCAGAATCAGCACAAACAACGTCATCTTCAGATGGAAAAGCGGCTGATGCAGGTAGTAGTCGGCTCCCTTCTCATAACCGGCAAAGGCGCGCATGCCGCCGGTGATGAGCAGCACCAGCGCCGAGAGCCCCCAGAGATTGTCGGCAAGCAATACGCGCCCGACTTCACCCGAGCCGGACGCCAGGCGACTGAAGGCCGTCCCACGCGTCAACACCGCCCAGAAGCCCATGGCAAATGCCAATAGATGAATCGCTGCAAGAAACCAGTGAACCAGCATTGATGAACTCCTGTCCGGCAGAGGCGAAATCAGCCTGACAGTAGTAGTCGAAAAAGTGTGGACTTGCCTGTCACCCCCTCCCGGAAAAACGGAAGCGGGCGAGACGAGAGACTGGCAGAGGCGCGGGAAAGGCAAATCGCGGGCAAAAAAAATCCCAAGCAGCTGATGGAAGCTTGGGATTTAAAAATGCATAAACCGTGGTGGTGAACGCGGGGCGGATATTACTGATTTATTCGTCTTGTAACAACGTATTTTTGATAACCGAATGGTTAATAAAATCCGTAACCCCTTAAATATCCACACTATTTAAAAGGATGCTCACGAAAGTCGGCGACGAATGGATCAAAATCCTTCGCAGTCAATACGCGCATGGCTCAAGAATTTTACAAAAATGAGTTCAGGATCCCCCGGGTCAAGGTTCTCCACCATTCCGCTATGCTGATATCCAAGATTTATCAGCAGCTGCCGCATCGGCAAGTTGGACGCATTGGTCGACGTGAAGATCTTGCCTGCAACAGCGTGATGCTCCAGACCACTCACGATTTGCCGACCCACGCCGGAACGCCTGCTCGCACTGGAGACGACCACGAGGGATATGAACCACTCACCGAAAAAGCTTCGATCCAAACAGCCGTAGCCGAGAAGAACGCCAGGATTGTCAGTCTCACAGACAACCCAGCACTCATGCGCCCCAACCGACCTCGCGATACACGCTCGACGGCAGCTATCTTTTTCAGCGACAGGATCAATCTTCAACAGGCTTTCGATGTCGCCTGGACAGGCGCGCCTGAATTGGCGACTCATGAATACCCCCCCTGCAAATGTGCCGAAGTGTAGCTGCGGTCGACCAAACGGAAATTTGCAAAGGTTCTGAAAATCGCAGACAACAAAAAAGGGCCCACCTTTCGGTGAGCCCTTTCAGACCGCCCAGCAGAGCGGATTTTGTTTGGTAGGCGCGATTGGACTCGAACCAACGACCCCCACCATGTCAAGGTGGTGCTCTAACCAACTGAGCTACGTGCCTGCTGTGAGGCGGCATTCTACGGAATTCCGGAGGGGTGTCAACACCTTTTTTTCACCTAACCCTATGAATATGCAAAATATTTAATTTCGACCCGCCGCGAGAAGATTTCCTGGTGGCTGGCGGAGGTTTTTCAACTGGGGTAGGATCGCCGCACTCGTAAAATATATTAAACAGAGGCTGCAGGATGGCGAACACCCCTTACCCAGAGTCTTATTACGCTGCATCGGCCAACGCCGCACCACCACGTCCTGCCCTGCAGGATGACGTGGAGACGGATGTCTGTGTGATCGGCGCTGGTTATACGGGACTTTCCTCGGCGCTGTTCCTGCTGGAGAACGGTTTTCGCGTGACCGTGCTGGAAGCCGCCAAGGTCGGCTTCGGCGCCTCGGGGCGCAATGGCGGGCAAATCGTCAACAGCTACAGCCGTGACATTGATGTAATCGAACGCAGCGTCGGCCCGAAACAGGCGCAACTGCTCGGGCAAATGGCGTTCGAGGGCGGCCGGATCATTCGTGAGCGCGTCAGCAAGTACAACATTCAGTGCGACTTGAAAGACGGCGGTGTATTCGCAGCCATTACTGCCAAGCAGATGGGCCACCTGGAATCGCAGAAACGCTTGTGGGAACGCTTCGGCCATACCCAACTGGAACTGCTCGATCAGCGCCGCATCCGCGAAGTGGTTGCCTGCGATCAGTACGTCGGCGGTATGCTCGACATGAGCGGCGGCCACATCCACCCGCTTAACCTGGCGCTGGGCGAAGCTGCTGCCGTGGAATCCCTTGGCGGCACCATCTACGAACAGTCACCGGCGGTGCGCATCGAACGCGGCGCCAATCCGGTCGTGCACACGCCGCAGGGCAAAGTCAGGGCCAAATTCATCATCGTTGCCGGCAACGCCTACCTCGGCAATCTGGTGCCGGAGCTGGCGGCCAAATCGATGCCATGCGGCACTCAGGTCATCACCACCGAGCCACTGGGCGATGAGCTGGCGAAATCCCTGCTGCCGCAGGACTACTGCGTCGAGGACTGCAACTACCTGCTCGACTACTACCGCCTCACCGGCGACAAGCGCCTGATCTTCGGCGGCGGTGTGGTGTATGGCGCGCGGGATCCGGCGAATATCGAAGCCATCATCCGCCCGAAAATGCTCAAGGCCTTCCCGCAGCTCAAGGATGTGAAGATCGACTACGCCTGGACCGGCAATTTCCTGCTGACCCTGTCGCGCCTGCCTCAGGTCGGACGCCTGGGCGACAACATCTATTACTCCCAGGGCTGTAGTGGCCACGGCGTGACCTACACGCACCTGGCCGGCAAGGTATTGGCCGAGGCACTGCGCGGACAAGCCGAGCGTTTCGATGCCTTTGCTGATCTGCCGCACTACCCTTTCCCCGGCGGGCAACTGCTGCGCACACCGTTTGCCGCATTGGGCGCGTGGTACTACGGACTGCGCGACAAGCTCGGTTTCTGACGCGCGAAAAAAAGGGCCGCTGAATAGCGGCCCTTTTTACATCCAGCATCAATCACAACTGATCCCGCGCAATCCCGCTGCGAATCCGCAGAATGTCTGCGAGCACCGCCAGAGCAATTTCCGCCGGCGTCTTGCTGCCCAGGTTGAGGCCGATCGGCGCATGAATTCGCGCCAGCTCGCTCTCCCCCAGACCGCCAACCCTACGCAAACGCTCGAAGCGCTTCTGTGAAGTCTGCAACGAACCCATCACGCCGATGTAAAACGCCTCGGTGCGCACAGCTTCCATCATCGCCAGATCATCGATGCGCGGATCATGGGTCAAGGCCACCACCGCGGTATCACGGTGGCAACCGCCATCGGCGATGAACACCGACGGCAATTGCCGGCGGATCTCCACGCCATTGAGCACCACGCCTTCCAGCACCTCATCACGCGGGTCGCAGAGAATCACTTCAAAGCCGAGACCGACAGCGAACTCCGCACAGGCCTGCGCCACGCTGGAATACCCCGCCAGCAGCAAACGCTGAGCAGCACCGATGCGGATCCGTACCCGGTCGATTTCACGCTCGATTCGCGCGCCCTGCTCGCGATCTGCAAACAGGCTGCGCGCGCCAGTGGCCAGATCGACCTCGCGAATCAATCGGCGCTGCCCGAGCAACGCCGATTCGAGTTCGCGCAGGTGCGCCTGCACATCGCAACTGGCGTCAAATTTCTCTACCAGCACATCGAGAATGCCTCCGCACGGCAGGCTGACCCGCGAACGCGGATCGTCACCTTCGCCATAACGCACGACGTTGATCGCATCGAGAAACGCACCTTCGGCGACGCGCTCGAGAAAATCGTCCTCGACGCAACCACCGGACAGCGACCCGATCCACTGCCCGCCGTCGTTCACCGCCAGCAGCGAACCTGGCGCGCGAGGTGCCGAGCCGTAGGTGGTCAGCACGGTGCAGAGCCAGATGCGTTGCCCCGCCGTCGACCACTCCAGCGCCCGTCGAACCACTTGCAGATCGAGATGCTGCATGATCAGTGCGCCTTGTGCTCAACGGACGGCGCATCAGCCTGCAGCTTCTGCACATCACCAACCGCCAGCTCGGCCGACTGACCACCCCAACCCTGACGCAGGTAGTTCAGCAGATCGGTCAGTTGTTCGGCACTGAGCTTGTCGGCAAAACCCGGCATCGACTGCATGTGCTCGAACCCGGCGAATTTCTGTTCGCCGATGCCATCCTCGATCACGCGCAACAGGTTGCGCGGGTCTTCCAGACGCAACGTGGTGTTGCCGCGCATGGCCACCGCGATGTGCGGTTTGCCCTCGCCACCGGCCGCGTGACAGCCGGCGCAGACGTTCAAGTATTCCTGACGGCCGCGCTGGGCGCTGACACTGAGTTTTTCCACCGGCACTTCGGTCAGTTCTTTCGCCGCCGGAGGCTTATCGCCCAGCAGGAAAGTCGCCATCGCCGCCAGATCCGGATCATTCAGGCCCTGGGTGCTGTTGTGGAACACCGGGAACATCTCGTTGAACATCGTGCCCTGGGCGCTCATGCCGTGCTTGAGGAACGTGCTCAGGTCCTGATGGTTCCAGCCGCGTGCCGCCAAGTCGGTTGCCAGCAGGCTCGGCGCCAGATAGCCGTTAAGGATGCCGCCGGTCAGGCGCTTATCCAACTGCATCGCGCCCGGCAGGCCGCGTGGCGTATGGCATTCGCCGCAATGGCCTAACACTTCGACCATGTACTGGCCGCGTTTCCAGGCGTCGCTTTTGCCTTCGGCAGGCTCCAGCTTCAAGGCGTTGCCGTACATCATGTTCCAGCCGATCAAGCCCGGACGCACGTTGAACGGAAAGCTAAGGCTCGTCACCGGCGCGGCACGCTCGATTGGCTCGATGGTTTTCAGATACGCGTGAATCGCATCCGAATCCGCACGCGGCATCAAGTGATACGAGGTGTACGGCATCGCCGGGTACAGGTTCGCGCCGTCACGGCGCTTGCCTTCAGTCAGCGCAGCGAAAAACTCGTCGTCGTTGTACAAACCGATGCCGTGCTCTTTGCTTGGAGTGATGTTGGTACCGTAGATCCTGCCGAACGGCGACACGATCGGCAGCCCGCCGGCATACGGCGCACCACCCGGCGCCGTGTGGCAGGCCATGCAGTCAGCGGCGCGGGCGAGGTATTCGCCGCGCTTGACCTGATCATCCGCGTGCACCGCCAACACAGGCGCAGCCAGCCCGACCGCCAGGGTCAGGCGGGTCAGTAGTTGCTTCATGCTTAACCCTCCTTGACCAGGCCGAGATCGGTCAGCACGTTGCGGGTGGCGTTGTAATAACGCACGTACCCGGTGCAACGACAGATGTGATGGCCGAGGCTGTCCTCGATAACTTGCTCCAGTTTGCTTTTGACGATTGGCTGGCGTTGCAGCTTTTCCACCAGCACGGTCGCGGCGTTGACGAACCCCGGCGCGCAGTAGCTGCACTGGAAGGCGAATTCGTCGACGAAACGCTGCTGGATCGGGTTCAGCTCGGTGACCTGGCCTTGCTCGTCACGCTTGGCGTGGCCTTCGATGGTGCGGACTTTCTTGCCCTCGAAATAATGCGCGCCGGTGATGCAGGTGCGCACTTCTTCGCTGGTGCCATCCGGGTTGTCGACGATCACCACGCAGGCGTGGCAGATGCCCTGGCCGCAGCCCAGGCGCGAACCTGTGAGGTTTTTGTATTCGTGCAGGTAATCGATCATCGGCAGGTCATCAGGGATGTCCACCGGGCCGACGAATTGACCGTTGAGGGTCAGTTGAAGCGGACGGTTAGCCATTGAGGGCCTCCTTGATGCGCGCAGCAGTGATTGGCAGATCGCGAACACGTTTACCGATGGCGTGGGCCACGGCGTTACCGATGGCGCCGACCACCGGGATCATCACCACTTCGGCGATGCCTTTGGACGGGTCGCTCGGGGACAGCGGTGGCAGGATTTCCGACGTCTGCTTCCATACCGCCACATGGCGCGCCATCGGCAGGCGATAACGGTTGAAGTTCCAGTCACCCTCCCCCGGCCCGCCTTCGTACAGCGGCATCTCTTCCATCAAGGCGTGACCGATACCCATGGCGATCCCGCCTTCGAGCTGGCCACGAACCAGTTCTTCGACCAGCACCCGGCCGCACTCCAGCCACGAGTGATGGTTGAGCACTTCGACTTCCGCCGAACCTTTGTTGACCTTCAACTCGACCAGCGTTGCCACCGGGCTGTAGTAGGTCACGGCGGCGTTGTTCAGTTGAACCACCGGATAGGCGATGTTCTGCCGATCCAGCAGGTGGAAACCGGCGCTGGTCATCTGCGCCTTTTTCGCTTTCGGGGCGCCGTCGCCGTACTTCACCGCCAGACCGTCGAGCGGCAGACGCTCGCGCACGCCATCGATGCTGTATTCGGCCTCGGCCCAGCTCCAGCGGTTGAAACCGTGAACCGTGGCGCCAGTGACCAGACCGCGCTCGTGAGCACGCTTGGCCAGCTCTTCGAAGGTCAGTGGCTGCATGCCGTTGGCGGTCAGTTTTCCGTCGACCCAATGCGCATCTTCGCGACGCACCACGTAAGGGTTGGCCTGGCCGCCGTACGGACCCTGACGCCAGATCTCCAGCGCCGCCGGCCACAGACCGTGGTTAAACAGCACACGCGCCGCTTCACGGGTGGCGTGGCTGAAGTAGTAGGCGGAGTTGGTCGCGGACGAAGCCGATGCCAGCTTGCCGACCCAGCGCGGATTGCGCAGGAAGTTGTCCTGCTCGGCCTGGCTCATGATGTAAGGGTTGCCAGCGGTGACCAGCTGCATCTCATCCCACTCGGTTTCGCCGGTCTTCACGTCGTGAGCCGCACTGCCGAGGAAGTCAGCCACCACCAACGCTTGCGAGGTGGACATGCCAGTGCCGATCTCGATACCGATGTGACGCAGGGAAATGCGCCCCTCAGCGGTGAACTCGATGCTGGCCATCGGTGCTTCGGAACCGGTGCCGAAGTCTTTCTGGCAAATGGCAAAACCCACGCCATACCAGTTGTTCGGGTCTGCCGCTTCGCGCTGTTTCTTGATCGCGTCGCGGTTTTTCCAGACTTCGTGCAGCGAAGCCTTGTCGAGAATCTCGTGCAGGCGCAACGCACCGGCCGGGATCGCGCCCTGGGTGTTTTTCATCCCTGAGCGCAGCGCGTTCTTGCGGCGCAGATCGATGGCATCGACACCAAGGCGATCGGCGATTTCGTCGACCATCATCTCGGTGGAAGCCATGCTCTGCAGGGTGCCGTAGCCGCGCATCGAACCCGCTTCAACCGCTCGGGAATGGTAAGCGGTGACCTGCAGGTCGTTCTGCGGCATGTAGTAGATCGACTGCGCCGCCGTGGCGCCAACGGCCGCCACCGACGGGCTGTAGTTGATCCGCCCGCCACCGTCGACGCTCATTTCGGCGCGGAAAATTTTGAAACTGTGATCGGTCTTGTCCACTGCCAACTGGTAGCGGATGTCGAACGGGTGGCGCTTGATGCCGCTCTGGAACTGCTCGTAGCGGTCGTTGGCCAGGCGAATCGGTACACCCGCGCCGTACAACGCCGCCAGGGCCGCGTAGTAGACGAAAATGTTGTGGTCCTTGGAACCGTAACCGACGGTGTAACCCGGGTGCATGTTCAGGTTCGCCAGGCCGAAACGCGACGGCCCGATCATCTTCGCGGTCTCGGTGGCGGTTTCCAGCGGGCATTGGGTGGCGACGACGAAATGCAGGGTCTTGGTCGCCGGGTCGTACCAGCCGTTGCCGTTGTCCGGCTCCATCGCAGCAGGTTCGATCGACGGAGTTTTGTAGCGCTCGTCGAACACCAGCCAGTTGTCCGGCGGGGTATCGATCTCTTTTTTCATGCGATCGGCGTAGAACAGGCCGCGCTCGGTCAGGTTGCCGTGCAGGTTCGGCTGGGAATTCCACACCGGACGACGGTTCTTCAGCATCGGGAACAGGATCGAGTCCTTGAGGCTGGCGAACTCGTCTTCGTCCGCCGACGTCGGGCCACCGACGCGCACATAGCGGAAACTGCCATAGGGATCGCCTTCGTAGAACGGCACTTTTGCGCCGTAACGAATCGCTTTGTCATTGAATTTGAGTTTGTTCTTGGCCTGACGGAACCGCTCGAAGTCGTTCCAGATCAGGATCGCGACCGGGTGACCGATGAACATCGGCACCTTGCCTTCCGGCAGCAGAGGATCCGGTGCGTGCTCTTCAGGGAACACGATGCCGTCCTTGTCCAGGTCGGCAGCGGTAACGATCCGATCAGGCTGCAGATCGGCGCCGAGCCACGACAGGTCATAGCCTTCGTAGATACGGTCAGCCTTGATGGTTTTCAACAACATGGCGTGGCCTTGCTGCTGGGGCCAACCCGGCATGTCCTTGGAACGGATGTCGCGAGCAAACACTTTGCTGCCGCAGACCTTGGACAATGCATCGTTACGCTGGCGTGCCTTGCCGTTGCTGCCGAGCCATTGCTCGGACGGCACAGTCACGCTGTTTTCCATCAAGGCAGCCAGCGCCTGACTGCTGAGCGGCGTGAGCGTGACACTCACACCCGCCACCAGCCCGCCCTGAAGGAACGAGCGCCGGGATATTTCACGGTTGGACATGGATCATCCTCTGGACGGTTATGGATCCGCCCTTCTGGTTATCTACTGGGAATCTCGAGTCTTGCAGAAGCCCTTTTTGACGAAGCAAAGGGCGTGATGACAGTGCAAAGCTGACCGAAAGGTTAACTTTATAGGTTTCTGAGCTCGCAGCAAACAACCAGTTACAAAAATTTGACTAAAGAATCAAAAAATCAATGCGGCATTGCATCGCAGCGACTCGGAGACGCAGGTAGATTGCCCGGCAGCATCGAACGAGCCACGGCCAGGGTTCGTCGCCGGCTACAAGGGAGGAATTTGGGAGAGGTCAAATTTCAGACACAAAAAACCCCGGTCTTTCGACCAGGGTCTTTGCTATCGATTCCGAATCAACCAGAGGTTGCTTTCGGTGTTTCAAGGCGTTCAGTGGTCCTTGAAACAGATATGGCGCAGCGGACGGGACTCGAACCCGCGACCCCCGGCGTGACAGGCCGGTATTCTAACCGACTGAACTACCGCTGCGTATCGCTTTGAGCTGACGCTCAAGTAACTCGTTTGACTGAAAGCTTCGGTGCTTTTCAATCGCGAACCAGACAGTGCCTGACTCGTTAAATATGGCGCAGCGGACGGGACTCGAACCCGCGACCCCCGGCGTGACAGGCCGGTATTCTAACCGACTGAACTACCGCTGCGCGTCGGTGCAGGCACTTTCAGCCTACGCTCTTGCTTACGCAAGTCTCTCGGGAGTGGTGGGTGATGACGGGATCGAACCGCCGACATTCTGCTTGTAAGGCAGACGCTCTCCCAGCTGAGCTAATCACCCGTTTGCATCTCCGAGGCCGCGAAATTTACGCAGGTAGCGAACCTAAGTCAATAGCAGGATTGAAGTTTTTCTAAAAAAGACGAAATTGCTTCATTCCGTATAAATCATCTTCTTGGTCATGCCGCCATCGACCACGAATTCCTGCCCGGTCACAAACCCCGCATTCTTCGACAGCAACCACGCCACCATCGCCGCGACATCCTCGACCGTCCCTACCCTGCCCGCAGGATGCTGGGCATGATCGGTGTCGGTCAGCGGCTCCGCGCGCCGGGCAGATGGATCCCGCGCATCGATCCAGCCCGGACTGACCGCATTGACGCGAATCTCCGGCCCGAGGCTGATCGCCAGCGCGTGAGTCAACGCCAGCAAGCCACCCTTGCTCGCCGCGTACGCCTCCGTATCAGGTTCCGACTGCGCCGCACGGGTCGAGGCCAGATTGACGATCGCCCCGTTGTGCGCACGCAGATACGGCGCACAGTGCTTGGCCAGCAACATCGGCCCACCGAGGTTCACCGCCAGCACCCGATTCCAGTACGCCAGATCGAGACTTTCCAGCGTGATGTTGTGTGGATCGGCCACTGCAGCGTTACACACCAGCGCATCCAGACGACCAAACTGCCCCAGCACCTCAGCGACACCCAACGCCACCTGACTTTCGTCCGCGACGTCCATGGCGATGAACCAGGCGTTCTCGCCGAGCACCTTCGCCACTTTCGAACCCCGCGCACGATCCAGATCCGTCAACACCACCTGCCAGCCTTCGCTGATCAGCCATGCCGCGATGCCCAGACCGATCCCCCGCGCGGCACCCGTGACCAATGCAACGCGGCCATGGGTGCCGATCTTTGGCGTAGACAACTCGATCACAACGCCGCCAGACCGCGCGACAGGTCGGCTTGCAGGTCAGCGACATCTTCCAGACCGACTGCGATGCGGATCAGGCTGTCACGAATGCCGGCAGCCTCACGCTCCTGCGGCGCCAGACGGCCGTGGGACGTAGTGCTCGGGTGGGTGATGGTGGTTTTGCTGTCACCCAGGTTGGCGGTGATCGAGATCAAACGGGTCGCATCGATGAAGCGCCAGGCGCCCTCTTTGCCGCCCTTCACCTCAAAGCTCACCACCGCGCCGAAGCCTTTCTGCTGACGCTGAGCCAGCTCGTGCTGCGGATGGCTCTTGAGGCCGGCGTAATGCACCTTCTCGATACCGTCCTGCTGCTCCAGCCATTCGGCCAGTTGCTGGGCGTTGGCGCAGTGTGCCTTCATCCGCAGGTTCAGGGTTTCCAGACCTTTGAGGAAGATCCAGGCGTTGAACGGGCTCAGGGTCGGCCCGGCGGTACGCAGGAAACCGACGACTTCTTTCATCTGCTCGCTGCGACCGGCAACCACACCGCCCATGCAACGGCCCTGTCCATCGATGAACTTGGTGGCCGAGTGCACAACGATGTCTGCGCCGAGCTTTAGCGGCTGCTGCAAGGCAGGCGTGCAGAAACAGTTGTCGACTACCAGCATCGCACCCTTGGCGTGCGCGATTTCCGACAGCGCGGTGATATCCACCAGTTCAGCCAACGGATTGGACGGCGACTCGACGAACAGCAATTTGGTGTTGGACTTGATCGCTGCGTCCCAGGCCGACAGATCGGCCAGCGGCACGTAATCGACTTCCACGCCAAAACGCTTGAAATACTTCTCGAACAGACTGATGGTCGAACCGAACACGCTGCGCGACACCAGCACATGATCGCCGGCGCTGCACAGGCTCATTACCACCGCCATGATCGCGGCCATGCCGGTCGCCGTAGCCACCGCTTGCTCGGCGCTTTCCAGCGCGGCAATGCGCTCTTCGAACGCGCGAACGGTCGGGTTGGTGTAACGCGAGTAGACGTTGCCCGGCACTTCCCCGGCAAACCGTGCGGCGGCGTCAGCGGCGGTACGGAACACGTAGCTGGAAGTGAAGAACATCGGATCACCGTGCTCGCCTTCCGGCGTACGGTGCTGACCGGCACGTACGGCCAGGGTATCGAACGCTACGCCTTCGAGGTCGCTGTCCAGCCGACCGGCATCCCATTCCTGACTCATGCTGTCACTCCTTGCCCTGTTCTCGGTAAATAAAAGTCTTTTGCCAGATACAAAACCGGCCCCTAGGGGCCGGTTGAAACTCAGTTGTTGTACAGATCGATGATCGCACTGACCGCCTGGGTCTTGACCTTCGAGGCATCGTTACGTGCCTGTTCGATCTTGTTCAAGTAAGCCTCGTCGACATCGCCAGTGACGTACTTGCCGTCGAACACTGCGCAATCGAAGTTTTCGATCTTGATCTTGCCGCCACCGACCGCTTCGATCAAGTCAGGCAGATCCTGATAGATCAGCCAGTCAGCACCGATCAGATCAGCCACGTCCTGGGTCGAACGGTTGTGCGCGATCAGCTCGTGAGCGCTCGGCATGTCGATGCCGTAAACGTTCGGGAAGCGAACAGCCGGAGCCGCCGAGCAGAAGTAGACGTTTTTCGCGCCGGCTTCGCGGGCCATCTGGATGATCTGCTTGCAGGTAGTGCCACGAACGATCGAGTCGTCGACGAGCATCACGTTCTTGCCGCGGAATTCCAGCTCGATGGCGTTGAGCTTCTGACGTACCGATTTCTTGCGCGCGGCCTGGCCGGGCATGATGAAGGTACGACCGATGTAGCGGTTCTTGACGAAGCCTTCGCGGAATTTCACGCCCAGATGGTTGGCCAGCTCCAGCGCGGCAGTGCGGCTGGTGTCCGGAATCGGGATGACCACGTCGATGTCGTGCTCTGGACGCTCGCGCAGGATCTTCTCCGCCAGCTTCTCACCCATGCGCAGACGGGCCTTGTAGACCGACACGCCGTCGATGATCGAATCCGGGCGCGCCAGGTAGACGTGTTCGAAGATGCACGGGGTCAGGGACGGATTGGTCGCACACTGACGAGTGTGCAGCTTGCCGTCTTCAGTGATGTAGACCGCTTCGCCTGGTGCCAGGTCGCGAATCAGGGTGAAGCCGAGCACATCCAGCGAAACACTTTCGGAGGCGATCATGTACTCGACGCCTTCGTCGGTGTGACGCTGGCCGAACACGATCGGGCGGATGCCGTGCGGGTCACGGAAACCGACGATGCCGTAACCGGTCACCATCGCCACGACAGCGTAGCCACCGACGCAACGGTTATGCACGTCGGTCACGGCGGCAAACACGTCTTCTTCGGTCGGTTGCAGCTTGCCGCGCTGGGCCAGCTCGTGAGCGAACACGTTGAGCAGCACTTCCGAGTCGGAGCTGGTGTTGACGTGACGCAGATCGGATTCGTAGATCTCTTTGGCCAACTGTTCAACGTTGGTCAGGTTACCGTTGTGCGCCAGGGTGATGCCGTAAGGCGAGTTGACGTAGAACGGCTGAGCCTCGGCCGACGTCGAGCTGCCGGCAGTCGGGTAACGGACGTGGCCGATACCCATGTGGCCGACCAGGCGCTGCATGTGACGCTGTTGAAACACGTCACGCACCAAGCCATTGTCCTTGCGCAAGAACAACCGGCCATCATGGCTGGTCACGATACCGGCAGCGTCCTGGCCGCGGTGCTGGAGCACGGTTAGCGCGTCATACAGCGCCTGATTGACGTTCGACTTACCGACGATACCGACGATGCCACACATGCGACGCAACCCCTACTTAATGGATCTGAACTGAACAACACTCACTGAGGCGTTTTGGCCGACGGCAAGAGTTGCTCCTTGAACGGAATATCAGCGGGTACGCTGATTCCGCTGGCAAGCCACTGACTGCTCCACCCGAGAATCAGGTTCTTGGACCAGTCTGCGACCAATAGAAACTTTGGCACGAGCTGTGATTCTTTCCACCACCCGTCCTGCTGTACCGGCCCCAGGCTCAACAGCCCGACCGCCACGACCACCAGCAACACGCCACGCGCAGCGCCGAAGGCCATGCCGAGGAATCGATCGGTCCCGGACAACCCGGTGACGCGAACCAACTCGCCGATAAGATAATTGATCATTGCGCCCACGATCAGTGTGGCGACAAACATGATGGCACAGCCCGTGATCACACGAGCCGACGGTGTTTCGATGTATCCGGCGAGGTACTCGGACAGTGAGCCACCGAACATCCAGGCAACAGCTCCTGCGATGATCCAGGTCACCAGCGACAATGCTTCTTTGACGAAGCCGCGGCTCAAACTGATCAAAGCGGAGATGGCGATGATTGCAACGATCGCCCAGTCAACCCAGGTAAATGGCACAGTGCAGCCTACAGACGGATAAGGCGGCGCATTTTAGCAGAGCGCATGGCTGTCGGTAAGCTGCGATTTTCAGTGCATTTCTATCGAAGTGATAGATATCAGCCGCGTTCAGGCTGGAAGCGCACCACAAACCCCTTGAGGTTCTGCTGGCGGCTCAACAGATCGCGCAGACGATCGGCTTCGGCGCGCTCGATCAACGGACCGACGAACACCCGGTTCTTGCCATCGGCAGAACGGATGTAAGCGTTGTAGCCCTGACTGCGCAGGGTTTTCTGCAGGCTTTCAGCGCTGGCGCGGCTCGATAGACTGGCCAGTTGCACCGACCAGCTCACCGACAGACCATTGGCATCGACGCGGCTTTGAGTGGTGTCCGGCTTGGCAGACAGCGCAGCGATCGGCTGGGCTGGGGCTGTGGTTGGCTTGACCACAGGAGCGGGAGCGGGAGCGGGAGCCGGCGCAACCGGTTTGGCTACCGGCGCCGGAGCCGGGGCTGGCGCGGCGGAAGCAATAGGTGCCGTTGGCACAGCCTGCTCGGCGACTTCGTCATCGCTTGGCACTGGCTCTTGCGGGAGAACCTGCGGCTCAGGTACGGCCACGGTTTCCATCTGGATCTGCGCCACGGCGGGCGCTTGCGGCGCAGCCGGCGCTTCGACAGTCACCTGACGCTGTTCATCCTGACGGGAAAATAGCATCGGCAGGAAAATCACCGCCAGCGCCACCAGCACCAGGGCACCGACCATGCGCTGCTTGTACGCTTTATCCAGCAAAGCCATTTGCCGCTTCCTCCGTGGAGCGCCGAGACAGCCATTCGAGGGCCTCGGCGACACAATAAAATGATCCGAACAGCAAGATCTCGTCGTCGCTGGTGGCCACTGCACACTGCCCTTCCAGCGCAGCCGCCACACTGTCATAAGACGTGACCGAGGCGCCAAGGTTCTGCAATGCCTGATTCAATTCATCCACCGGACGCGCACGTGGCGAATCCAGCGGCGCCACCGCCCAGTGCTGGACGCTGGCATTCAATTCACCGATGACGCCGTCCAGATCCTTGTCCGCCAGCAGGCCGAACACCGCCAGACGCTTGCCGACCGGCGGACGAGCCGCCAGACGCCGCGCCAGATACTCCGCCGCATGCGGGTTGTGTCCAACGTCCAGCAACAGGTTCAGACGTTTGCCGTTCCATTCGAACGAGCGACGATCGAGACGACCGACCACACGAGTCGCCCGCAACGCCGCAACAATCTGTTCGGCATCCCATGGCAAACCGAGCAGCAGATAAGCCTGCAACGCCAACGCGGCGTTTTCCATCGGCAGATCAAGCAGCGGCAAATCACGCAGTTCGACGACCTGACCGTCAGCATCGGTACCGCGCCACTGCCAGAATTGATCCGTGATACCCAGATCGAAATCACGCCCGCGCAGGAAGAACGGGCAAGCAAGCTCGCGCGCCTTGTCCAGCAGGGGTTGTGGAGGATTCAGATCGCCGCACAGTGCAGGTTTGCCCTGACGGAAAATCCCGGCCTTCTCGAAGGCCACGGATTCGCGGGTATTGCCCAGGTAATCGGCATGATCGACACCAATGCTGGTGACCAGCGCGATATCGGCATCGACCACGTTGACAGTGTCCAGACGCCCGCCCAGCCCGACTTCCAGCACCACCGCATCGAGCCCGGCCTGTTGAAACAGCCAGAACGCCGCCAGGGTGCCCATTTCGAAGTAAGTCAGGGAAGTGTCGCCACGCCCCGCTTCTACCGCCGCGAAGGCTTCGCACAACTGCGCGTCAGTGGCTTCGACGCCATTGAGCTGCACCCGCTCGTTGTAACGCAGCAGGTGCGGAGAATTGTAGACACCGACGTTCAGGCCCTGCGCCCGCAGCAAAGAAGCCACGAAAGCGCAGGTCGAACCCTTGCCGTTGGTGCCGGTAACCGTGATCACCCGTGGCGCCGGCTGGCCCAGTCCCATGCGGGACGCTACCTGTTGCGAACGCTCCAGCCCCATGTCGATGGCCGATGAATGCAACTGTTCAAGGTAGGCGAGCCACTCGCCAAGGGTGCGCTCGGTCATACGTTGGCAGGCACCGGCGGAACGACGATCGGCTCGATCGGCGCAGCAACGAATTTAGGCGTCGGTTTGCCGGTCAGTTGCGCCAGCAGGTTACCCAGACGCGGACGCAGTTCGCGACGGTCGATGATCATGTCGATCGCACCGTGCTCCAGGAGGAACTCGCTGCGCTGGAAGCCTTCCGGCAGCTTTTCGCGCACGGTCTGCTCGATCACGCGCGGGCCGGCGAAGCCGATCAGGGCTTTCGGCTCGCCGACGATCACGTCGCCCAGCATCGCCAGACTGGCGGAAACGCCGCCGTAAACCGGGTCGGTCAGTACGGAGATGAACGGAATGCCTTCTTCGCGCAGGCGCGCCAGCACGGCCGAGGTCTTGGCCATCTGCATCAGAGAGATCAGGGCCTCCTGCATGCGCGCGCCACCGGAAGCGGAGAAACAAACCATCGGGCAACGGTTTTCCAGCGCGTAGTTGGCGGCGCGCACGAAGCGCTCACCGACGATGGCGCCCATGGAACCGCCCATGAAGCTGAATTCGAACGCCGAAACCACGACCGGCATGCCCAGCAGGGTGCCGCTCATGGAAACCAGTGCGTCTTTCTCGCCGGTCTGCTTCTGGGCAGCGACCAGACGATCCTTGTACTTCTTGCCGTCACGGAATTTCAGACGGTCAACCGGCTCCAGGTCGGCGCCCAGTTCAGTACGGCCTTCGGCGTCCAGGAAGATGTCGATGCGCGCACGTGCGCCGATGCGCATGTGGTGGTTGCACTTGGGGCAAACGTCCAGGGTCTTTTCCAGCTCCGGACGATACAGCACAGCCTCGCAGGACGGGCATTTGTGCCACAGACCTTCAGGGACCGAGCTCTTCTTGACCTCGGAACGCATGATCGAAGGGATCAGCTTGTCTACCAACCAGTTGCTCATGCTTTCTTTCTCCAGTACCGGCGGCCCGAACGCTCTGGTTCGCGGCCCCGCGTATGCCCTTCAGCTAAATTCATGTGTGGCGATGATCGGCCGGACTGCCGGGTCAGCGGAACTGACCTGCGTACACCCCGAAAAGACCCTCAGCCTCTTTTCTACAGAGCTGTGGACGGCGGCAGTCTGCCAGCCGTCACATCAGCGTACGGCGTTGATGAATGCACGAATCTTTGCGTGATCCTTGATGCCCTTGCTCGCCTCTACCCCGCCGCTGACATCCACGGCATACGGCCGCACCCGGGCGACCGCATCGGCGACGTTCTCCGGCGTCAGGCCGCCGGCCAGAATCAACGGCTTGCTCAAACCCTGCGGAATCAGTGACCAGTCGAACGCCTCGCCGGTTCCACCGGGCACGCCTTCGACATAAGTGTCGAGCAACACGCCGCTGGCGCTCGGGTAGGCATCGCAGGCAGCGGCAATGTCATCGCCCGCCTTGACCCGCAAGGCCTTGATGTACGGCCGGTGCCAGCCTTCACACTCGGCGGCGGTTTCGTCGCCGTGGAACTGCAGCAGATCCAGCGGCACGGCATCGAGGATTTCCCCGAGCTCGCAACGGCTGGCATTGACGAACAGCCCGACCGTGGTCACGAACGGCGGCAATGCGGCGATGATCGCCCGCGCCTGCTGCACGGTCACGGCCCGGGGACTTTTAGCGTAGAACACAAAACCGATGGCATCGGCCCCGGCCTCCACGGCTGCCAACGCATCTTCTATGCGGGTAATCCCGCAAATCTTGCTGCGAACGGCTGACATGTCGATAAAAACCCCAAGGCAAATCCGAGAAAGTCCCGGATGGTAACAAATGCGTTCGAGGGCGTCAGCCGTCAAGTTCCGCGAAACCCGTAAGGAAATGTGGCCCGATGAAACGCTCCGGCAACGGGAACTCGTCGTGGTACTCGACCTGCACCAGATACAGGCCGAACGGATGCGCCGTAACTCCGCCGGAACGCCGCTCGCGGCTCTCCAGCACTTCTTTCATCCACTCTACTGGCCGCTCGCCGGCACCGATGGTCATCAGCACGCCGGCGATGTTGCGCACCATGTGATGCAGAAACGCGTTGGCGCGGATGTCCAGAACGATCATTTTGCCGTGACGGGTCACGCGCAGGTGATGCATCTTCTTGATCGGCGACTTGGCCTGGCACTGGCCGGCACGGAAGGCACTGAAATCATGAGTACCGATCAGGTACTGCGCGGCCTCGGCCATGCGCTCGACGTCCAGCGGACGGTGATTCCAGGTGATTTCTTCATTGAGATGCGCCGGGCGGATCTGATCGTTGTAGATCACGTAGCGATAGCGCCGGGCAATCGCCTTGAATCGCGCATGGAAATGCGCCGGCATGACCTTCGCCCAACTGACGCTGATGTCGTGGGGCAGATTGATGTTGGCGCCCATGACCCAGGCTTTCAGCGAACGGTCGACCTGGGTGTCGAAATGCACCACCTGCCCGCAGGCATGCACACCGGCGTCGGTGCGCCCGGCACATTGCAGTGAGATCGGCGAGTCGGCGACCTTCGACAGGGCTTTTTCCAGGGTTTCCTGCACGGTGAGTACACCGGTGGACTGGCGCTGCCAGCCGCTGTAGCGCGAGCCCTTGTATTCAACGCCCAGCGCGACGCGGAAAAAGCCTTCGGGTGCCATTTCGGCGGCCGGGTTATCTATGTTTGCCAAGTCGGTACAGCCTGCTGATCTACGAAGGCGGGCATTATAAGGCGGTGGGACGGGGAAACCAGACCCAAACAAAAACGGCAGCCTCATGGGCTGCCGTTTTGTTTACCGCTGAATGCCGACTCAGGCCAGATGCGACAGCATTTCGCTCGCTTCGCTCTTCTGCTTGTCGTTCCCCTCACTGATGACCTCATTGAGGATGTCGCGCGCGCCGTCGTTGTCGCCCATGTCGATGTAGGCCTGAGCCAGATCGAGCTTGGTCGCAGCTTCGTCAGTACCGGACAGGAAGTCGAAGTCATCCTCGCCCAGATCATTGCCCAACGCTGCGTCAGCCTCGGTGAAGCTTGGCTCGTTGATGCTGCTCGACAGGCGATCCAGCTCGGCGTTGACGTCGTCCAGTTCGGCGGCGAACGCATCCGGCTCGGCTGACGTCGCGTCCATTTCGTCAGCCAGGGACAGGTCGAAATCGGCTGGCAGCTCCAGATCATCCTGCGGCACGTCGGCCACGGCCGGGGTTTCGACCAGCGGCAGATCCTTCACGCCCTCGTCAAGATCCAGCAGGAAATCATCATCTGCCAGCTCGACCGGCGCAGGCGCAGGATCGGCACCGAGATCCATATCCAGGTCGAAATCCGACAGGTCGTCGAGGTTTTCCTTGATATCGGTCTGCTGTTGCAGCACCGACTCGAAGCTCAGATCGTCGTCAGTCGGGAACGCATCCAGCTCGACCGGCGCTTCCGGCTCGACAGTCGCCACAGGCTCTACTGGCGTGATGTTATCCAGATCGTCGAGGCTCAGGTCGAAAGCACTGTCGAGTTCGTCATCTGCCGCGGCAGGCGCTTCAGGCTCGTCGAGCAGCAGCTCCTTGACGTATTCCGCGTCCAGCTCGGCAGCCATGGCCGCAGCCGCCAGACCGCTGGCCGCGACGACCGCCATGGCCGGGAAGCGGCTTTTCAGCTCTTCGACCTTGGCGAAGTTGTCGCCATTGGCGACCAGTTGACGCTCCTGGCCGACGAACGCGTCACGGTCGCCCTGACGGCCGTAGACTTCCATCAGTTTCAGACGCAGATCGCTGCGCTGCGGCTCCAGGCTCACGCCCTCCTCCAGCAGCGCGGCCGCTTGATTCAGGCGACCGCCGTCGATGTGCGACTGCGCCTTGTCCAGCACGTCGTCGGAACGCTCGGCGGCCGGCGCCACCAACGGCGCGGCGATCGGCTCGGCCATCACGACTGGCGCCACTACAGCAGCAGCGGCTGGGGCTGGGGCTGGGGCTGGGTTCAGCTTGACGCTGGCGGCTGGCACTTCCAGACCTTCGAAGCTGCTTTCCGGCAGATCGAGATCCTGGGAGAACGATTGCTCCTCCAGCGCACGGGCCATGCGCAGGTGTTTTTCGGCTTCCTGCTGCGCCTTGCGGCGGCGGGCCAGCAGCAACAGCAGGAGCAGCAGAACCACCGCACCGCCACCGACCAGACCCAGCAGGATCGGATTGGTCAGCAGTTCGTTGAAGGTTTTCTCGTCATCGGCGGCGGGCGTGGTTTCAACCACAGGCTCGACAACCGGCTCGACTGGGGCCGGAGCAGCAGCCTCAGGCGCAGGTGTGGCCGGGGCAGCCTCTGCCGGAGTGGCCGGCGGCGTGGCCGCCAGTTCCGCGGTGATCGCCGGCACCACTGGCGCAGTGGCGGCGGTCGCGGGAGCAGCACCCGAACCTTCGGCCTGCATCTTCGCCAGTTGATTGTTTTTCAGTTCGATCAGGCGTTGCAGCTTGTCCAGCTGGCTTTGCAGATCGGCCATGCGGCTTTTCAGTTCTTCGTTGTCACGACGGGTGGTGTCGAGACTTTCCTGAGTGACCGCCAGTTTGTTGCTCAGGGCCTTGGCATCGCCGGCGGGGCCCTTACCACGCGCCTTGGCGCTTTCGGCGGACACCAGGCTCAGGTTGTCCTTGGCGTTCTGCGCAGCGCCGGTATTGGCACGGCCACGATTGGTCGCATCGAGTTGCTGCTGACCGGTGCCCGGCTTGGCCACATAACGACGGCCCTGACGCCAGGCTTCGTTCTGCGCGGCCACTTCGGCAATCGCTTTGGACTGCGGCAGTGCGGTGCTTTGCACCTGATCGGGCAGACGCAGCACCTGACCGGTTTTCAGGCGGTTGATGTTGCCGCCGATGAACGCGTCCGGGTTCAAGGCCTGGATCGCCAGCATGGTCTGCTGCACCGAACCGCCGGTGCGCGCCTTCGCGGCGATTTCCCACAGGGTGTCGCGCGGCGTTGTGGTGTGGGTCGAATGGGTGGCGCCGGTGGTCGGTGCGGTGATGGTTTGCGCTGGCGCGGGTTGAGCGGCGGCATCGGCGGTCTGCGGCGAAAACTTCGACGGATCCAGCAGCACGCTGTAGTCACGCAGCAGGCGGCCGTTCGGCCACATTACCTGCACGAGGAATTTCACCATCGGTTCCGACAGCGGTTTGCTCGAGGTAACGCGCAGCACACTTTTGCCGCTGGCGTTGAGCACCGGGGTGAACGTCAGATCATTGAGGAAGGCCTGGCGATCGACGCCGGCCTTGGCGAAATCTTCCGGCGAGGCCAGGCTCGGCACCACTTCGGCAGCGGTCAGATCCTTGACATCGAGCAGCTCGATTTCCGCTACCAGCGGCTGGTTCAGGGTCGACTTCAGGGTCAGCTCCCCGAGCCCGAGGGCATGCGCCATACCGGAGGACAGCGCCGAGGCGGCCGCTATTGCTAACACCAGTTTGCGAACTTGAACCATAGCCTCTTCCTTTGTTTGAACGTTCCTCGGCCAGCGAGAAGATGTTGATAGTCGCTGCCGTAAGGCATTGCGCGCGACGACGACAGCATGCCGCGCGCGATCATTTCTTTGATGCCCCGGAAAGTCCCGGAGGGTGACACGTTGCCAACTGCTCCGGCCAAGCATAGCGCCCGGCTAGAATCAGTCGACAAATTGTTGCCAAGTATCTTTTACAGCAGGTCTTTTATCAACAACTCGGCGACCTGCACGGCGTTGAGGGCCGCACCTTTGCGTACGTTATCTGACGTCAGCCACAGATTAAGTTCCGACGGTTCGTCGACACCGGCACGCACCCGCCCGACGTAGACCACGTCCTGCCCCACCGCGTCACCGACGGCGGTCGGATAATCACCGGCCTCGACCAGCTCGATGCCCTCGGCATCTTCCAGCGCAGCATTGACCTTTTCCAGGTCGACCGCGCTCGCTGACTGCAAGGTCACGCTAAAGCTATCGCCAAAAAACACCGGGGCTTGAACGCAAGTTGCGGAAATCTTTAATAAAGGCTTGGCCAACACCTGACGCAGCTCGCGCACCAGGCGTTTTTCCAGCAGCGTATGACCTTGCGCATCCGGTGTGCCGACCTGGGCCAGCAGGTTGAAAGCCATCTGCCGGTCGAAGAATGTCGGCTCCAGCGGACGCATGTTCAGCAGCTCGGCGGTCTGGCGCGCCAGCTCGGTCACGGCTTCGCGGCCCTGGGCGGAAACCGCCAGATTGGCGGTGACATGCACGTATTGCAGTTCGATCAGATCGAGCAGCGGCGCCAACACCACGGCCAAAGTAGTGGCCGACGGGCTTGGACTGCTGACCTGGAACGGCACTTTCAAACCGGCCAGCACATCGGCATTGGCTTCCGGCACCACTTGCGGCGCCTGATCCGCCGGCAAGGCGCCGGACAGATCAACCAGCGAGCAACCCGCCGCGTGAGCGCGGGCGGCGTAACTCAGGGTGATGGCCGGGCCGGCGGCGAAGAACGCCAGTTTGACCTTGCTGAAATCGAACTCGTCGACTTCACGCACGCGCACGTTCTTGTTGCGAAACAGCACCGAGCTGCCGGCGGATTCGCTGCTGGCCAACAGGTGCAGCGTGCCGACCGGGAAGTCGCGTTCTTCGAGGATCTGCACAAGGGTTTCGCCGACAGTACCGGTGGCACCGATCACGGCAATATCAAGGGTCTGGGTCATGTGCTACCTCTGGCGAAACGGGGGAGCGGCACTTTACCGGGTGAGTCGCACGCAGGCAATTCGCGCCCGCCGCGAAGAGCGGACGCGGAGCGTCCATGGCTGCATTCCCACGCAGAGCATGGGAACGATCAACAGGTACAAAAAAACCCGCGCCTCTTGCGAGGCGCGGGTTCTCTCATTGCATCAAGCGATCAACGCTCAAGCAGGATCCGCAGCATGCGACGCAGCGGTTCGGCCGCGCCCCACAGCAGTTGGTCGCCGACGGTGAAAGCACCGACGAACTGCGAACCCATGTTCAGCTTGCGCAGACGACCAACCGGTACGTTCAGGGTGCCGGTGACTTTCGTCGGGCTCAGCTCCTGCATGCTGATATCGCGGTTGTTCGGCACCAGTTTGACCCAAGGGTTGTGCTGGCTGATCAGCCCTTCGATGTCGGCGATCGGCACGTCCTTGTTCAGCTTGATGGTCAGCGCCTGGCTGTGGCAACGCATGGCGCCGATGCGCACGCAGATGCCGTCGACCGGGATCGGGCTCTTGAAGCGACCGAGGATCTTGTTGGTCTCGGCCTGGGCCTTCCACTCTTCGCGGCTCTGGCCGTTCGGCAGTTCCTTGTCGATCCACGGGATCAGGCTGCCGGCCAGCGGTACGCCGAAGTTTTCGGTCGGGTACGCGTCGCTGCGCATGGCTTCGGCCACACGACGGTCGATGTCGAGGATCGCGCTGGCAGGATCGGCCAGTTGATCGGCGACAGCGGCGTGGGTCGCGCCCATCTGCTTGATCAGTTCACGCATGTTCTGCGCGCCGGCACCGGAGGCCGCCTGATAGGTCATGGCGCTCATCCACTCGACCAGACCGGCCTCGAACAGACCACCCAGGCCCATCAGCATCAGGCTGACGGTGCAGTTGCCGCCGATGTAGTTCTTGGTGCCCGCATCGAGCTGCTGGTCGATGACCTTGCGGTTGACCGGATCAAGGATGATTACGGCGTCGTCGTTCATCCGCAGGCTCGAGGCCGCGTCGATCCAGTAACCCTGCCAGCCGGCTTCGCGCAGCTTCGGGAATACTTCGCTGGTGTAGTCGCCGCCCTGGCAGGTCAGGATCACGTCAAGGGTTTTCAGCTCTTCAATGCTGTAAGCGTCCTTGAGCGGAGCAATGTCCTTGCCCACGGACGGGCCTTGGCCATCGACATTGGAAGTGGTGAAAAACACCGGCTCGATAAGATCGAAATCCTGCTCTTCCAGCATCCGCTGCATGAGCACGGAACCGACCATGCCGCGCCAACCGATCAGACCTACACGTTTCATCGCAACTACACCTTCTTGAAAAGTGGGCCGCTGCTTTGTATTGAATTTCGCAGCGGGCCCGAGAGATTACAGATTCCGCAGCGCGGCGACTACTGCGTCACCCATTTCCTGCGTACCGACTTTAGTGCAACCGGTCGAAAAGATGTCGCCGGTGCGCAGACCCTGATCCAGCACCACGCTGACCGCTTTTTCGATGGCATCGGCCGCTTCGTGCAGATTGAAGCTGTAACGCAGCATCATCGACACCGACAGGATGGTCGCCAGCGGGTTGGCAATGCCTTTGCCGGCGATGTCCGGTGCCGAGCCGTGGCAAGGCTCGTACATGCCCTTGTTGTTGGCATCCAGCGAGGCCGACGGCAGCATGCCGATGGAGCCGGTGAGCATCGACGCTTCGTCGGACAGGATGTCGCCGAACATGTTGTCGGTGACGATCACGTCGAACTGCTTCGGCGCACGCACCAGCTGCATGGCGGCGTTGTCGACGTACATGTGGCTCAGTTCAACGTCCGGGTAATCCTTGGCCACCTGCTCGACCACTTCACGCCACAGTTGGCTGGACGCCAGCACGTTGGCCTTGTCCACCGAGCACAGCTTCTTGCCACGCACGCGGGCCATGTCGAAACCGACACGGGCGATACGGCGGATTTCGCTTTCGCTGTACGGCAGGGTGTCGTAGGACTGGCGCTCGCCGTTTTCCAGGGTGCGGGTGCCGCGCGGTGCGCCGAAGTAGATGCCGCCGGTCAGCTCACGGACGATCAGGATATCCAGGCCGGCAACAATTTCCGGCTTCAAGCTCGAAGCCTCGGCCAGTTGCGGGTACAGGATCGCCGGACGCAGGTTGCCGAACAGGCCCAGTTGCGCACGGATTTTCAGCAGACCGCGCTCAGGGCGGATGTCACGCTCGATGGTGTCCCATTTCGGGCCGCCGACGGCACCCAGCAGCACGGCGTCGGCGGCACGGGCGCGATCGAGGGTTTCGTCGGCCAGCGGCACGCCGTGCTTGTCGATGGCGGCGCCACCGATCACGTCATGGCTCAGCTCGAAGCCCAGGCTGTACTTGTCGTTGGCCAGCTCCAGCACCTTGACCGCTTCGGCCATGATTTCCGGACCAATACCGTCGCCTGGGAGAATCAGAATCTGCTTGCTCATGCTTTCCTCGTGTCTTCAGTCGGTGCGCCATCGACGGGCGCGCCCGGAAAAATACTTATCGTTTCAGGATTACTTTTCAGCCCAGAGCACCAGTACGTCTGTACTGAACGAACCATCGGCCTCAATCTCAAAATATTCGCGCACTTCGTTGCCCATCGACTGCTGCAACTGGCGGATCGCGGCACGCATCACTTCGGGTGTGCGCATGCGCTCGACCCAGCTGTTGTACTCCAGACGCAGGCGCTGACGCGTGGTGCTGCGGGTGTGCAGACCGGCCTCGCTGACCTGGCGCAACCACTCACCGGCCGAATAATCGCGTACATGGCTGGTATCGCGCAGCACTTCGACGCTCTGCAAATAGGTGTCGAACAGCGGACTGCCCGGCGACAGCACATCGATGAACGCCGCCACGCCACCCGGCTTCAGCACCCGACGCACTTCGCGCAAGGCCACACCGAGATCGCTCCAATGGTGCGCCGAATAGCGGCTGAACACGAAGTCGAATTCGCCATCGGCAAACGGCAGACGCTCGGCGGCGCCGTTGACCGTGGACACATTGCTCAAACCGCGATCAACAGCAGCGGCGGCCACCACGTCGAGCATCTGCTGCGACAGGTCGTAGGCCACCACTTCTTTCACCAACGGGGCAACGTGAAAACTCACGTGCCCGGCGCCGCAACCCAGGTCCAGCACCCGCGCCTCGCCCTGCCCCGCCAACTCAGCCTGCAGCAGCGCAAATTCAGTGCCTTGAGCGTGAACGGCGCTGCTCAGGTAGGCGGCGGCCTGTTCACCGAATTGCTTCTGTACAACCTGACTGTGCTGGGCGGTGCTGGTCATGGGTACGTCCTTTTCTGGGTTTCAACCTTTCAGATTCACGCGTCGCGGAACAACCACGGCTGGCTAGCGCGATGTTTGGCTTCGAACGCGGCAATCGCATCGCCGTCCTGCAAGGTCAAGCCGATGTCGTCCAGGCCGTTGAGCAGGCAGTGTTTGCGGAAAGCGTCGATCTCGAAGCGGTAGACCTTGCCGTTCGGGCTGGTGACGGTCTGCTCGTGCAGATCGATCTGCAACTGATAGCCCGGCGCGGCTTCGACCTGCTTGAACAGCTCGTCGACTTCGGCATCGCTCAAGATGATCGGCAGCAAGCCGTTCTTGAAGCTGTTGTTGAAGAAGATGTCGGCATAGCTCGGCGCGATGATGCTGCGGAAACCGTATTCTTCCAGCGCCCACGGCGCGTGTTCACGGCTGGAGCCGCAGCCGAAGTTCTCGCGGGCCAGCAACACGCTGGCGCCTTGATAACGCTCGGCGTTGAGCACGAACTCCTTGTTCAGCGGACGCTTGGAGTTGTCCTGATACGGCTGACCCACATCGAGGTAACGCCACTCGTCGAACAGGTTCGGGCCGAAACCGGTGCGCTTGATCGACTTCAGAAACTGCTTCGGAATGATCTGGTCGGTGTCGACGTTGGCACGATCCAGAGGCGCGACGAGACCAGTGTGCTGGGTAAAAGCTTTCATGCTGCGCTCCTTTAGATCAATTCACGAACGTCGATGAAACGACCGTTCACCGCCGCCGCAGCGGCCATGGCCGGGCTGACGAGGTGGGTACGGCCACCGGCGCCCTGACGGCCTTCGAAGTTACGGTTGGAGGTCGAGGCGCAATGTTCGCCGGACTCCAAACGGTCCGGGTTCATCGCCAGACACATCGAGCAACCCGGCTCGCGCCATTCGAAACCGGCTTCGAGGAAGATCTTGTCCAGACCTTCGGCCTCGGCCTGGGCCTTCACCAGACCCGAGCCCGGCACCACGATGGCCTGCTTGATGGTCGACGCAACCTTGCGGCCCTTGGCGATCACCGCCGCAGCGCGCAAGTCTTCGATCCGCGAGTTGGTGCAGGAGCCGATGAATACGCGGTCGAGCTGGATGTCGGTGATTGCCTGATTGGCGGTCAAACCCATGTATTTCAAGGCACGGACGATCGAGTCGCGTTTGACCAGATCCATCTCTTTAGCCGGGTCCGGCACGTTCTGATCAACGGCCAGCACCATTTCCGGCGATGTGCCCCAGCTGACTTGCGGCTTGATCTGCGTGGCGTCGAGCTCGACCACGGTGTCGAAATGCGCGTCGGCGTCGGACACCAGGTCTTTCCAGGACTCGACAGCCAGATCCCACTCGGCGCCTTTCGGTGCGAACGGACGACCCTTGACGTAATCCACGGTCTTCTGATCCGCCGCCACCAGACCCACGCGGGCGCCGGCTTCGATGGACATGTTGCAGATGGTCATGCGGCCTTCGATGGACAGGTCGCGAATCGCGCTGCCAGCGAATTCGATGGCATGGCCGTTACCGCCGGCGGTGCCGATCTTGCCGATCACCGCGAGGACGATGTCCTTGGCGGTCACGCCGAACGGCAATTGGCCTTCGACGCGCACCAGCATGTTCTTCATTTTCTTGGCGACCAGGCACTGGGTGGCGAGCACGTGCTCGACCTCGGAAGTACCGATACCGTGAGCCAGGGCGCCGAACGCGCCGTGGGTCGAGGTATGCGAGTCGCCGCAGACCACGGTCATGCCCGGCAAGGTCGCGCCCTGCTCCGGGCTGATCACATGAACGATGCCCTGGCGCACATCGTTCATCTTGAATTCGACGATGCCGTACTCATCGCAGTTGTCGTCGAGGGTCTGAACCTGCAAACGCGAGACCTGGTCGGCAATGGCTTCGATGCCGCCCTTGCGCTCCGGGGTGGTCGGTACGTTGTGGTCCGGGGTGGCGATGTTGGCATCGATGCGCCACGGCTTGCGTCCGGCCAGACGCAGGCCTTCAAAGGCTTGCGGCGAGGTCACTTCGTGGATGATGTGACGATCGATATAGATCAGCGCCGAGCCATCGTCGCGCTGCTTGACCAAATGCGAATCCCAGAGCTTGTCGTAGAGCGTTTTGCCGGCCATCAGACGGTTCCTCATCAGCTTGTTTCTATGCCCTGGGCTTATCAATAACCCTTTGGCTTGTGAGGCCGATCCTATGGGGTTAGATTAAATAACTCAAATTCATATTTTTTATGCTTTGGATAACCAACTGGAATACGAACATGGACCTGGCCAACCTCAATGCTTTTATCGCGATTGCCGAGACCGGAAGCTTCTCCGGTGCCGGCGAACGGCTGCACCTGACGCAACCGGCGATCAGCAAACGCATCGCCGGCCTGGAGCAGCAATTGAATGTGCGGCTGTTCGACCGGCTCGGTCGTGAAGTGGGCCTGACCGAGGCTGGTCGGGCCCTGCTGCCACGGGCTTACCAGATTCTCAACGTGCTCGACGACACGCGCCGCGCCCTGACCAACCTGACCGGCGAAGTCACCGGCCGCCTGACCCTGGCCACCAGTCACCACATCGGTCTGCACCGTCTGCCGCCCTTATTGAGGGAATACACCCGCCGCTACCCACAGGTGGCGCTGGATATTCAGTTTCTCGATTCGGAAGTGGCCTACGAGGAAATTCTCCACGGCCGGGCGGAACTGGCGGTCATCACCCTCGCGCCGGAGCCGCATACGCTGGTCAAGGCCACGCCCGTCTGGGACGACCCGCTGGATTTCGTGGTCGCCCCGGAACATTCATTGATCAGCAACGGCGCCGTCACATTGGCGGACATTGCCGGCCATCCGGCGGTTTTCCCCGGCGGCAACACCTTTACCCACCATATTGTCCAACGGCTGTTCGAGGCTCAGGGCCTGACGCCGAACATCGCCATGAGCACCAACTACCTGGAAACCATCAAGATGATGGTGTCGATCGGCCTGGCCTGGAGCGTTTTGCCGCGCACCATGCTCGATGAACAGGTGGCGCGCATACCTTTGCCGGGCATACAGCTCAGTCGCCAGCTAGGCTATATCCTGCACACTGAAAGGACGCTGTCGAATGCTGCACGGGCGTTTATGGCCCTGCTGGACGCTCAAATCGATCTGCCAGGGACTCTCGGCTAACTTGTGCTACTCCTATAGAGCTGCCGCCCCTGTGCCAAACGCCCAAATCAGCTCAAGGCCCCTTAACAATGCCGAAATCTGTTGACCGTATTCCGCCGATGCCGCGTATTCAGGCCATTGATCCACGGCGATCCGAGCAGAGCTGGGAGAGCGCGCCGCAATTGCTCGCGGCGCTCAACGGTGCCCGGCTCGGCGCCTGGTACTGGGATATCGAGCGCGGGCAGATCAGTTGGTCACGCGGCACTCAGGCCTTGTTCGGCTTTGATCCTCGGCAACCGCTGCCCGAAGACCTGGAATACCTCGATCTGCTGCCGCCGGAAGACCGGGCGAAAACCATCCGCGCCTTTCACGCGGTGATTGCCGGCGCACCGCTGGAGCAGGCAATGCACCACCGCATTCGCTGGCCCGACGGCAGCCTGCACTGGCTGGAAATCAACGGCAGCCTGCTCCCCGACAAACACGGTCGCCCCCGAATGATCGGGGTGATCCGCGAAATCACCCACCAGCGGCAACGGGAACAGGCGCTCAGCAGTTCGGAGAAACGTTTTGCGACACTGTTTCATCTGTGCCCGAACATGGTGCTGCTGACCCGCCAGGAAGACGGCCTGATCAGCGAGGCCAACCAGTATTTCGAAAGTCTGTTCGGCTGGCCGGTACAAAGCGCCATCGGGCGCACCACCCTGGAACTGGGCCTGTGGGTGCATCCCGAGCAACGGGCGGAGCTGGTCAAGAAAACCAAGGCCAAGGGTGAACTGGTCAGCATGGAGGTGCAGTTCCGCGCCAGCAACGGCCAGATCCACGACGGCATCCTCAGCGCGCAAAAGGTCGAACTCGAAGGCCAGCCTTACCTGCTCAGCACCTTTCTCGACACTACCGAACGAAAAGCCGCCGAACATGCCCTGAAAGACAGCCAGGAACGCCTCGACCTGGCGCTGGATTCGGCGCAACTCGGCACCTGGGACTGGCACATTCCCAGCGGCATGCTCTACGGCTCGGCCCGCGCTGCGCAATTACACGGCCTGGAGCCGAAACCGTTCCATGAATCCTTCGAAGAGTTTTTCGAGGGCGTCCCCGGCGAAGAACGCGACAGCATGCGCGACGCCTATCGCAGTCTGCGCGAAGGCCCGGCCGGCAATTATCAACTGACTTACCGCGTGCAACTGCCGGACGGCAGCTCGCGTTATCTGGAAAGCCGCGCCCGCCTCTATCGCGACGACAACGGCGTACCGCTGCGGATGGCCGGCACCCTGCTGGACATCACCGATCAGGTCGAGCGCGAACAACGGTTGGTGGCTTCGGAAGAGAAATTCGCCACGCTGTTCCAGGTCAGCCCCGACCCGATCTGCGTCACGCGCCAGGAAACCGGGGAATTCATCGAGATCAACTCCAGTTTCTCCCAAACCTTCGGCTGGAGCGCCAGCGATGTGATCGGCCACACCGCCGAAGAAATCGGCCTGTGGGACGCCTCGGCGAAAAGCCTGCAACGCATCGAACGGGTGATCCGCGAACAGGGCCTGAGCAATGTTGCGATCATCGTCCAGCACAAGGACGGCCAGTCGCTGACCTGCGTGATTTCCAGCCGTCAGATCAGCGTCGGTAACCAGCCGTGCATCGTCACCACGTTGCGCGACATCACCCAGCAACAGCGCTCGGAAGCGGCGCTCAAGGCCAGCGAAGAGAAGTTCGCCAAGGCGTTTCACTCCAGCCCCGACGCGATCACCATCACCGAGCGCGACACCGGGCGCTATCTGGAGGTCAACGACGGTTTCTGCCGCCTCACCGGCTACCGCGCCGACGAAGTGGTGGGCAAAACCGTGTATCAGGTCGGCATCTGGGCCGAGGAAAAACAGCGTTCGGCACTGCTCGCCGAGCTACAGATCAAGGGCCGCGTACACCATCAGGAAATGCTCGGGCGCAACAAGCGTGGCGAGATCCTGACAGTGGAAGTCTCGGTCGAACCGATCACTCTCAACGAAACCGCGTGCCTGTTGCTCACGGCCCGGGACGTCAGCCTGCTGAAGAACGCCGAAGCGCAGATCCGCCATCTGGCGTATCACGACCCGCTGACCAACCTGCCCAACCGCGCACTGCTGATGGATCGCCTGAGCCAGCAGATCGCCCTGCTCAAGCGCCACAACCTGCGCGGGGCGCTGCTGTTTCTCGACCTGGATCACTTCAAGCACATCAACGACTCGCTGGGGCACCCGGTCGGCGACACGGTGCTGAAAATCATCACCGCACGGCTTGAAGCCAGCGTGCGCATGGAAGACACCGTGGCGCGGCTCGGTGGCGATGAATTCGTGGTGCTGCTCAGTGGCCTGGAGGGCACGCGCAACGAAGTCAGCGCTCAGGTGCGCGAGTTGGCCGACACCATTCGCGAGTTGCTGTCGGAGCCGATGTTCCTCGACGGCCAGCGCCTGCAAGTGACGCCGAGCATCGGCGTGGCGCTGATTCCCGATCACGGTTCGACCCCGACCGACCTGCTCAAACGCGCCGACATTGCGCTGTACCGCGCCAAGGATTCGGGGCGCAACACCACGCAGATGTATCACAACACCATGCAGAAAGCGGCCAGCGAACGGCTGCGCATGGAGACCGACCTGCGTCTGGCGCTGGCCCGGGGCGAATTCGACGTGCATTACCAACCGCAAATCGACGCCCAGGACAACCGCATCATCGGCGCCGAAGCCCTGGTACGCTGGAATCACCCGGAACTCGGCGCGCAATCGCCTACCGAATTCATCAAGGTGCTGGAGGACAGCGGACTGATTCTGGAAGTCGGCACCTGGATCCTCGACGAGGCGTGCGAAGCCTTCAAACAATTGATCGCCGAAAAGCTGATCGACCCTCTGGCCTTCAGCCTGTGCGTGAACATCAGCCCCCGGCAGTTCCGCCAGAACGACTTCGTCGAGCGCATCGAACACAGCATGAGCAGCCACGGTCTGCCCTGCTCGCTGCTGAAACTGGAAATCACCGAAGGCATCGTCATCCAGAACCTGGAAGACACCATCAGCAAAATGCGCCGCCTGAAAAAACTCGGCGTGAGTTTTGCCATGGACGATTTCGGCACCGGCTATTCATCGCTGACGTACCTGAAACGACTGCCGGTGGACACGCTGAAGATCGATCAGTCATTCATCCGCGACGCCACCACCGACCCCAACGACGCCGAAATCATCCGCGCCATCGTCGCCATGGCCCGCAGCCTGGAACTGGAAGTGATCGCCGAAGGCGTGGAAACCCCGGAACAGCTGGCCTTCCTTCAGGGGTTGGGCTGCCATTTGTATCAGGGTTATCTGCACAGTCGGCCGTTGCCGCTGGAGGGATTGAAGGGATTGCTGGAATGACCCGACACCTGCGATTGCTTGTCGCAAGTATTGACCCAGGCCGGTAATTGCCAGGGTTGGCGGCAACCTGTAGGGTCGCGTTTTTTCGCGCTGTTTCGAGATCGATCATGCAGGATGCATCCCTCCCCCGCCCGGCCCTGCTGGGCATTGACCTTGGCACCACCAACAGTTTGATCGCCGTCTGGCAGGACGGTCAGGCCCGATTGATCCCCAACGCCCTCGGCGAGGTGCTGACCCCGTCGGTGGTCAGCCTCGATGAAGACGGGACCATTCTGGTCGGCAAGGCTGCACGCGCACGCCTGACAACCCACCCGGAACGTACAGCCGCCGCGTTCAAGCGCTTCATGGGCAGCGACAGGCAGATCGACCTCGGCACACAAACCTTCAGCCCGGAAGAGTTATCGGCATTGGTACTTGGCTCACTCAAGCAGGACGCCGAGGCTTTTCTCGGCCACCCGGTGGCTGAAGCGGTGATTTCCGTGCCGGCGTATTTCAGTGACGAACAACGCAAACGCACCCTGTTCGCCGCCGAACTGGCGGGCCTGAAGGTCTCCCGACTGATCAACGAGCCGACCGCCGCCGCGATGGCGTATGGGCTGCACGAACAAAAATTCGAACGCACGCTGATCTTCGATCTGGGCGGCGGGACGTTCGATGTCACGGTGCTGGAATATGCATTGCCGCTGATTGAAGTGCATGCGTCCACCGGTGACAACTTTTTGGGGGGCGAAGACTTTACCGATGCACTATTGAATGCCTGTCTGAAAAACTGGCAATTGACCCCGTCGATGATAGATCCGCAAGGCATGGCCAGCCTGGGCGATGCCCTGGAACAACTCAAATGCAAACTCGGCGAAGGCACTCAATCGTTGAACTGGCGCCATGCCGACAAACTGTACGAGTGGTCGCTGGACGAACCCGCTGCCGTGAAGATCTGGGAACCATTGCTGGCGCGGCTGCGCGCGCCGATCGAACAGGCCCTGCGCGATGCGCGCCTGAAACCACGGGATCTTGACAGTCTGGTGCTGGTGGGTGGGGCAACGCGGATGCCTGCGGTACAACAGATGGTCGCGACCCTGTTCGGACGCCTGCCCTACCGGCATCTTGATCCCGATACCCTCGTTGCACTGGGTGCGGCCACGCAAGCGGCCTGCAAGGCGCGCGATGGCGCGATCGAAGAGCTGATCCTGACCGATGTCTGCCCTTACACGCTGGGCATCGCAACCATGCGTGGCAAAGGCATCGACGGCGCCTTTTCGCCGATCATCGAACGCAACACCATCATCCCGACGTCACGGGTAGAGCGCTACCACACAACCCACCCCCGACAGGAGCTGCTGCGCATTGCCGTTTATCAGGGTGAGCGGCCGTGGGTACGTGACAACATCCTCATTGACGCTTTCGATGTCACCTTGACGCCCACCGATAACATTCAGGAGCTGGACGTACGCTTCAGTTACGACATCAACGGCTTGCTCGAAGTCGATGTCACGATGCTCGAGACCGGCGAACGCCACAGCCACAGCATCGATCGCAGTCCCACCGGGCTGGATGAACAAGCGCGCAGAGACAGCCATAACCGACTGTCGACGCTGAAGGTCCATCCACGCGATGCATTACCCAACCGCACACTGCTGGCCCGTCTGGAGCGGGCATGGATGCAAAGTCTGGGCACGCAGCGCGAACACATTGCCGAGTGGCTGCACAACTTCACCACGGTACTCGCCGGACAGCAGCCGGCAGAGATCGCCAGCCACCGCTCAGAGCTCAACAAGGCTCTGGACCAGCTGCGCCTCTAGCCGTTGAGTCGCCGCAGAGCAGCCTGCAGACCACCGGACAGCATCTCGCCAGCGCCGCTGTCCGGTGGCACGCCATATCGGTTGGGCAACTTGTCACCGGGAAAGCCGAACAGCAGCAGCGGCAGGAACGGCAAGATCGGCGACAAGGCCATGAATATCAGCAACGTGGGCAAACCTCGACCCATGTCGTGCAAACGACGCAGAGTGGCGCCGAATAACAACAGAACACTGAGTAACAGAATCGGAATGCCAAAGAACGTGGCACCGCTGATCAGAGCTGCCACCGGCGCAATCACTACACACCCCAGAACCTGAGCGATAAAAGCCTTGCGCCCCAGCCGCGACCCCAGGCGCCAGATCGCCCCAGCAGGCACCGGCTGAATATCACTTTTGGCCAGCATCAAACGCTCCGACCAGGACAGCAAGGCACACAGCGCCAGGCGCAAGCCGATACTGTTCTTCACGTCATCCTTGCCCTGCTGCAATTGGCGCAGCACTCGCGTTTTCGGCACTCCGGCAGCGCCATAGCGAACCATGGCCTTGAGCGCATCGAGAGACTCGTACGCCAACAATTTGTCGACCCCGAAATCCGTCAACACCTTGCGCGGCGGCCACACTGGCTCGCCTTTGATCAAGCCGTCACGAAACCCTTCGAACCAGTCGTCTTCGCAACTGACCGCCGCGATGGATTGCAGCAAGGCACGATGCTGCTCGGCGCTCAGGCTCGGGTCGTGATAGAGCACGCCCCAGAACATCAACAGCCCCAACAGATCGTCGCCACATGCAGCGCGATCGCTTTCGATGCAGGTGTAAAGCAGGGTGTTGGCAGGCAATCGGGCGCTGTCGAGTGCCTGCTGAACGCTGAACAATTGCTGCACCAACAAGCCGTGCACCGGATCATTGCCTTGCAGCCAGCCCAGTAAACCGTCGCAATTGCCTTGCTCGCGTTGCAAACGGCGCAACAGTGGCTGCAATCGGCTCAAGGGATGAGCCGGACTGAACGGCAGACGCTCCAGGCACTGCCCATCGATCAATTGCAGACAACGTTCCGGCTGATCCAGCAACGCCAGCAAAAACATGGTTTGAGCGTGCCACTCCCACACTGCCTCCCCCAGCCCGACCGACGGCAACCCGATCCCGCGACGGCTCAACTGAAAAAGCAGATCGAGTTCGGACAGGTCACAGTCGTCTTTGACGGCACCCAATTTGAACGCTTCAGCGATGCGCTCCAGGGCGGTGTCACTGTAGGGCCGCAAGCGACGCAGCCACAGGCGACAGACCTTGTGCAGCTCGCCTGTTGTCAGTTCCTGCGGCAATTGCTCCGATGTTGAATCCGCTTCGCTGAAGGCGCTCATCACCTGCGCAATCGGCGCATTCGCCAACCAGCGCAGATGTTGTCCGGCCTGAACTTTGAGTCCGCTCAATACCAGGCACTCAAGCGCATCGACCGGGAGCGGCTGATCCAGAATCCGCTGCAGCAAGACCGCATCACCGCGATGCAGCGCCCAGGCATGCCGGTACAGTTGCAGCAGCCGGCTGTCGGCATTCTCACCCAGCAGTTGGGCAAGCAACGGGAGCTCATCGCCTGTCATGCGCCAATCGACAAAACTTTGCGCCAGGCTATCGAGCTTCAACCGCCCGACACCCAACCAACGGTTCAGCGTCTCGGGACGTTGTGACGGACTGCCGTATACCTGGGCGTCATCCCCAAGATTCGCAGGCCACTCAGAGAAATCGCCCAGACAATCGAACGCCTGAATCAGCAGAGGCAGAAAAGTCGGTTGCCGCTTGGCGCACAACTCCAGCAGACGACTTTCGGCCATCGGATGGCGGAACTCGTTCCACAGTCGGATCCAGCAAGGCAATGCCTGATCGTCCCGCCCCAGCAGACTGCTCTGACACGCCAACAGGTAAAGCCAGTCCACGTCATCAGGTGCTTCCAGCTGCTTTTCGACGCAGCACTGCAAAAATGTCGATGCACCGATGCCCGCCTGAGTGAACTGCACCAGCAAACGCTTGATGAACGCAGCATCATCCGGCAACGGCAGACAGGTGTGCTGACCGGCGAAGTCGGCAAACTCATGGAGTGGACGCTTGGCGAAAATGAAGTCGAGGCTGCGTGCGTACCAGAGTGTTTCGGTCTGCGCAGCCTCTGACCAAGCGCTCATCAGATCGGTATCGAACGGGTCAGGCGTTTCGATTCGCTGCAAAAAGGCTTCCACCCGATGCGCGTCGTTGAACTCCAGATCCAGTAACTGCTGATGCCACGCCATACGCTTGGCCAACAGATTCGCGCAGCGGTAAGACAGCGGGCCGGCATCGGCCATCCGGTGGTAGAGCCCCCAACTGAGTTCATCGAGCTGTTCCAGCGACAGCTCATCCAGCGCCCGGACAAATGCCTGCCACGCCTCGAAGTTGAAACGCCGCGCGGGATCGTCAAGCAACTCACAGAAATCCGCGAACGCCTGCGGGATCTCGACAACCTCCTGCCCTGACTCTTCAGTTTTTTCCTCGGGCGCTTCTTCCTCGTCTTCACGCGCCAGACGCAACGCGTTTTCGTAGGCCATGCGCAGCGCCTGAAATCCTTCAGGATCGGTTTCCGGATGATGCGACGGCAAACATGCGCGGTAGGCATCACGAATCCGGGTTTCGTCGGAGGTGGGCTCGATGCCCAGTCGAATCCAGCAACTCATGACCAGTCGAACTCCTTGAGCGATGCAGGGCGGGGCAGCAGATCAATCTCCATGTGCCAGGGCAGGTCGGCCAGAAAGTGCGGGATGTTCTGGGCGAGGCCGCGGGTGATCCGCAGGTTATGAGCACTGTCCCCTTGCCGCTCCAGCTCGCAAGCCAGCTCGTCGTCGCTTGTGTCCAGGCAACACCAAAACGTACGCCCCACAACAAAGCCATTGAAGTAGGACATCCAGCTACCGTAGTGAAATTGCGCCCTGACGGCTAAACGGCTGTGCAGCCAGTTGCTTTCGGCCAGATCAATCCACTGATTGCGCACTGCGCAACGCAAGAGAAACCCCATTCGCCCGTAATCCCAGGACAAGATCCCTCCTGGACCGCAACCGCCGAAAGTGCGACTGGCAAACTCATGCAGAACCCGCTCGCGAGGGCTCAGCTCTTCGAGCAGGCGCTGCCATTCACTCGGCAGACAACGTTGCCATGCCAAATAGGCACCACTCAGGTGCTTTGCATGTCCGTCGTCCGTCATCCACTGGAGCATGTCGAACAATTGCCGCCGGTCATCGATTCCCCAGCTGCCTTTCAGATCGATGTAGCGGTCGTCGCAGAAGGCAGGGTCGTCATACCCGGCGCCGGTGTTGAGCGCTGCCATTGGCGCAGAAAGGGCGCACAGCCAGCGCTGTTGAATATCGTCCATGAAAAAAGGCTCCAGGCCGACCGATAAGGATGGGGGTCGGCAAAACTGCGGCGGATTGTAGAGAAACCGCCGCTGGCGGCAAAGTCGAACAGCCATTTTCTTGCGCCCACAAAAAAGGCCCCGACGTATCGGGGCCTTCATTCAGCGGCTTATCGCCCGTTCAGACGATTTGTTTCTGCAAGTGACTCAGTGCTGCAGTGCCGGCTGCGCTCCGTTGATCGGGATGCGCTTGGCTTTCGCCTCTTCCGGAATCACGCGCAACAGGTCGATGCTCAACAGACCGTTGCTCAGGCCGGCGGCCTTGATCTCGATGTGATCGGCCAGACGGAAGGACAGCTTGAATGCACGCTGGGCAATGCCCTGGTGCAGGAACGTGACGCCTTCGTTGGCATCGCGCTTGCCGCCACTGATGGTCAGCACGCCTTTTTCGACTTGCAGTTCCAGGTCTTCTTCCTGGAAACCGGCCGCCGCCACGACGATGCGGTATTGATCGTCACCGTGTTTTTCCACGTTGTAAGGCGGATAGGTGCTGCCTGGCTCGTTGCGCAGGGCAGTTTCGAACAGGTCGTTGAAACGGTCGAAACCCACCGAGGAACGGAACAGTGGAGCGAGGGAAAATGCAGTACTCATGATTCAAATCTCCTGAAAACAATCAGCAAGTTTTTTTGTCTCCGCGACCCGAATTCGGCATCGCGTAACCCTTAGATAGGGACCTGCGTTTTGTTTTCAAGAGATCGTTTGAAGATTTTTTTCAGGCGGCTTCGGCGACCGGCAAACCCAGTAAACGCGAGACCTGATCCGGCTCGGTCTCCCGGCGCAGCACGGTAAACAGCTCGACGGCCTCGGGGTAATTGCGGGTCAGCATGGCCAGCCACTGTTTCAAACGGCCCGGTGATTGACGAGCGGTCATTTGCGCTTTGGCTTGCAGCCAGAAGTCCTGGATCAGTGGCATCAGTTCGGCCCAGGTCATTTCGACGACTTCCACGCCGGCACGGGCGGCGGCGATCTGACGGGCCAGATCCGGACGCGACACCAGGCCGCGACCGAGCATGATGTCTTCGACGCCGCTGATTTCCCGGCAGCGGCGCCAGTCTTCGACGCTCCAGATATCGCCGTTGGCGAACACCGGCACCTTGACCACGTCCTGCACGCGCGGAATCCACTCCCAATGCGCCGGCGGCTTGTAGCCGTCGACCTTGGTCCGGGCGTGAACCACGATGTGCTCCGCGCCGCCCTCGGCCAGCGCCGTGGCGCACACCAGCGAACCGTCCGGGCTGTCAAAACCCAGGCGCATCTTGGCGGTAACGGGAATGTGTGCGGGCACGGCGCGACGCACGTGTTCGACGATCTGATTGAGCAGCTCCGGCTCCTTGAGCAGTACCGCACCGCCACGGGACTTGTTGACGGTCTTGGCCGGGCAGCCGAAGTTCAGGTCGATCACTTCAGAGCCCAGCTCGCAGGCCAGCGCCGCGTTTTCCGCCAGGCACACCGGATCGGAACCCAGTAACTGCACGCGCAGTGGCACGCCGGAAGCGGTGCGCGCACCGTTGAGCAGTTCAGGGCCGAATTTGTGGAAATAGGCCGGGGTCAGCAACTGGTCGTTGACCCGAATGAACTCGGTCACGCACCAGTCAATACCGCCGACACGGGTCAGGACATCGCGCAGAATGTCGTCGACCAACCCTTCCATCGGCGCCAGAGCAATTTGCATGGGGAACACACACTCAAGGAAAAACGTGCGGCAGTTTACTGGGTTTCGCGAGCTAAACCCATGTCCGCCGTCTGTATGACCGGGCCGTAGCCCTCGATGAACTCGGCAGGCATGCGCTTGGGCCTGCCGGTGGACAGCTCGATGCAGACGAAGGTGGTCTGGGCGCGCAGCAGCGTGGCGTTGTCGCTGGGGCGGATCAGCTGGAAGTGACGGGTCATTTTCAGGCGCTGATCCCAATCGACGATCCAGGTCGCCAGTTGCAGTTCATCGCCTTCGTAGGCAGCGGCCAGGTAATCGATTTCGTGTCGCACCACGGCCATCGCCCGATCCAGCCGCCGGTACTCGACCAGATCCAGACCCAGACGCTGTGAGTGGCGCCAGGCGCAGCGCTCGAGCCAGGTCACATAGACCGCGTTGTTGGCGTGGCCCAACCCGTCGATGTCCTCGGCGCCCACTTGCAGATCAATGGTAAACGGCGTTGCCCGATCCCAGCCCATGCCCTACTCCCGGTCAGATGATTCAACCGGGGCAGTGTAACGGATGACTACGCCGATTGCCGCGCCTGAAGGCTGCGCCCGGCCAGCAGTGATAACACGCCATCAATCACCCGAGGGTCGGCCAGCACGCGTTGATGGCCGCCGGCTTCCAGGCGCAGCAAGCGACTGTCGAACCAGGATTCGTGGATCAGCTGGGATTCCTTGACCGAGACGAAGGTGTCGTCCTCGGCATGCACGATCAGGCCCGGCATATCCAGTTGATAGTGGGCGACATCAAGGGTGGCGGCGCGCATGCCGACGTCCTGTTCAACCTCGCGAATGAACGCGGAACGAGCTCTGGGCGGCATACCGACGTAACGGGCAAATCCGCGCAAAACACCAAGAATTCGCGCCGGAGCGGCAATGCTCACGAGGGTTTCGGTGCGCAATCCTAATTGCACCGCCAGCATGGCGCTGGCGCCGCCCATGGAGTGACCGATGACAGCCTGCAACGGAGGCAATTCGGCAGCGGCTTCAAGCATCGCTCGAGCGAACAGGACCACGTTGGCTTCACGCCCCGGCGAGCGACCGTGGGCCGGGCCATCAAGCGCGACAACGGTGTAACCCGCTTCAACCAGCGCGGTGATCAACGCGGCAAACTGGGTGGGCCGCCCTTCCCAGCCGTGCATCAGCAAAACAGTCGGGCCTTGCCCCCAGCGCAGGGCCGAAAGACCGAAACGCAAGGTAATGCGCTCGGATTTCGCCAGCAGCGGCAATTCCCAGTCCCTCGGTTTATTCACGCGCGGCGTCATGAACGCCAACCGCATTTTGCTCGCCACCAGTTTCGGTGCGAACCAGCCCAAGGTGCCATTAACGCCGCGAACCCACTTCAACGTGCTCATCGCTCTCTCCTCGGGCTTGCAGCCTTCAGGTCAACGCACCGCCGACTTGGCGGCGCGCAGCAATCGATCGGATAAATCCCCAGGACCCAACGCCCTCGCGAGCGCCAGGCCACCCACCATCAAGGCCACGTCGGCTAACGCTTTGTCGGTGTCTTCCGGCGCTGCGGCCAACTGCGCAATCATCAATTCCAAGTGTTCGTTCAACGCAATCCGAAAGGCCTCCGGCAGACGGCCCAACTCGCCAATAGAGGCCGGAATCGGGCAGGCCGAATCGCTGGAATCGCGGTGCTTGCGCGACAGGTAAAACGCAGCCACCAGGGCGCGGCGCTCTTCACCGGTCAGCTCGCTGTCCATGTCGGCAATCAGGTCGCGACGGCGACCGAGCAATTGCTTGAACGCCTCAAGCATCATGGCGTCCTTGCTTTCGAAGTGGGCATAGAAGCCGCCGACGGTCAGGCCGGCCGCACCCATCACTTCGCCCACGCTCGGTTCAGCCGGACCGCGCTGGATCAGTGCAGCACTGGCGGCCTTGAGAATGCGTTCGCGGGTTTGAGCTTTCTTGTCGTTCATCGTCGCCTCCGAATATTACGATAGCAATATTATTCTCATAATAATATTCCGCAAGTCACACGCGTGACCGCTGGTCTGAAGCACAGTGTTAAGGAAAAAGAGGATTTGGCCAAACGCCAGACAAACAAAAGGGCCATTCAATAATTGAATGACCCTTATAAAATCCCGCAAAGCGGGTAATCGTGGCGTCCCCTAGGGGACTCGAACCCCTGTTACCGCCGTGAAAGGGCGGTGTCCTAGGCCACTAGACGAAGGGGACACAAACCTTCTATACAACTGATCAGCGCTGAGTACCGATCGATTCAAGGCCGGTGTGGCCAGACCTTGAACTGTAAATTGGTGGAGCTAAGCGGGATCGAACCGCTGACCTCCTGCATGCCATGCAGGCGCTCTCCCAGCTGAGCTATAGCCCCGGATTTTTCGCCTCTCGGCGGAGCGACATCTTGCAACATCGCTTCTGCAAAACTGGCGTCCCCTAGGGGACTCGAACCCCTGTTACCGCCGTGAAAGGGCGGTGTCCTAGGCCACTAGACGAAGGGGACGCAAACCCTTCTATACAACTGACCAACGCTGAGTGTTGATCGCTTCGAAGCCGGTGTGGCCAGGCTCCGAAGTGTAAATTGGTGGAGCTAGACGGGATCGAACCGTCGACCTCTTGCATGCCATGCAAGCGCTCTCCCAGCTGAGCTATAGCCCCTCATCGTTGATGTCATCGCTGAGGACGGGGCGAATCTTAAGGGCGTATCGAAAGGCTGTCAAACTTATTTTTGAAAAATTTCAAAATTTTTTGTCGGCATTACAATCACTTACCGCCCTCCCCCCGTAAATTCGGGGGAAAACACCGAAGGACAGGATCAAAAGATCCTGACCTTCGGCGCGTCCTGCAGAGTCAAACGCAATCAGGCGATGGCGCCCAACAGCTTTTCCCACTCTTTGTTTTCTTTCTTCGACACACCGCCCAGCAGGTCAATCGCCTGGCGCAGACGGAAACGGGTCAGGTCAGGCCCGAGGATTTCCATTGCATCGAGCACCGACACCGAACTCGCCTGCCCGGTAATCGCGGCAAACATCAGCGGCATCGCGTCACGCAGCTTCAGCTCAAGGGATTCAACCACCGCCTGAATCGTTGCGGTGATGCTGTCCTTCTCCCACTGACGCAGGCTTTCCAGCTTCCACAGGATCAATTGCATCAACTGACGAACCTGATCGCCCGAGAGCTTTTTCGATTCGAACAGCTTGGCATCCGGGTTCACGCCACCGGCGAAGAAGAATCCGGCCAGGGGTGCAACCTGGCTGAAGGTTTCGACGCGGCCCTGAACGTGCGGCGCGATTTTCATCATGTATTCGGAATTGAACGCCCACTTCTGTACGCGAGCGGCGAACTCTTCCACCGGCAGATCACGCAACCACTGGCCGTTGAGCCACGACAGCTTCTCGATATCGAAAATCGGCCCGCCCAGCGACACACGCTTGAGATCGAAGTTGTCGACCATTTCCTGCAGCGAGAACTTCTCGCGCTCGTCCGGCATCGACCAGCCCATGCGGCCCAGGTAGTTGAGCATCGCCTCAGGCATGAAGCCCATGCGCTCGTAGAACGTCACCGAAGTCGGGTTCTTGCGCTTGGACAGCTTGCTCTTGTCCGGGTTACGCAGCAGCGGCATATAGCACAGCTCCGGTTGTTCCCAGCCGAAGTACTCGTAGAGCAGGATCAGTTTCGGCGCCGACGGCAGCCATTCTTCGCCACGCAGCACGTGGGTGATGCCCATCAGGTGATCGTCGACTACGTTGGCCAGGAAATATGTCGGCAGGCCGTCGGTCTTCATCAGCACTTGCATGTCCATGCGATCCCACGGGATCTCGACATCGCCACGCAGCATGTCCGGGACCACGCAGACGCCTTCGCTCGGCACCTTCATGCGGATCACGTGCGGCTCGCCGGCAGCCAGGCGACGGGCGACTTCTTCCTTGGACAGCAGCAGCGCGCGGCCGTCGTAACGCGGGGTTTCGCCGCGAGCCATTTGCTCGGCGCGCATCTGGTCCAGCTCTTCGGCGGTGCAGAAGCACGGGAAGGCGTGGCCCATGTCGACCAGTTGCTGGCAGTACTTCTGGTAGATGTCGCCGCGCTCGCTCTGACGGTAAGGACCGTGCGGGCCGCCGACGTCCGGGCCTTCGCTCCAATCGATACCCAGCCAGCGCAGGGCGTCGAAGATCTGCTGTTCGGACTCGCGGGTCGAACGCAACTGATCGGTGTCTTCGATCCGCAGGATGAACTCACCGCCGTGCTGCTTGGCAAAGCAGTAGTTGAACAGTGCGATGTAAGCGGTACCTACGTGGGGATCCCCGGTAGGCGATGGCGCGATGCGAGTGCGGACGGTGGTCATGGCATGTCTCGAAAAGAATGAAAAGCAAAGAACGATCAAGCGGCGAATGGTAACAGGCGACACCCGCCCCGCTCCAGCGGGCAGGGCATTTAAGCCAAGGTTGCGTCTGGAACGCCCGTTGGCCGTGGTGAATGGCCGAATATCAACAGACGGCATTTACCGCTCATCGGCTGTGTGCCAGATTCGCCTGCTGATAACTTTCCTTACAATTCCTCGACTACAGTTTGCCCATGCCTGCCCAACTCAAGCGTCGCCTGTTCATTTTCCTGTTGCTGGTCCTGCTGATTGCCGGGGGCTTTTTCGCCCATTGGTTTTTCAAGGGACGCTTTTATGAAAGCACCGACAACGCCTATGTCCAGGGTGAAATCACCCGGGTATCGAGCCAGTTGAGCGCACGCATCGAGGAAGTGCTGGTGCAGGACAACCAGCATGTGGAAAAAGGCCAGTTGCTGATCCGTCTCGAACCAAATGATTTCCGCCTCGCTGTCGATCGCGCCAATGCCGCCCTCGCCACCCGCGAAGCCGAACGCCTGCAGGCCCAGAGCAAATTGACTCAGCAATCGAGCCTGATCGCCGCCAGCGATGCGCAAGTGGCAACCACGCAAGCCACCCTCGGGCGCTCGCAGATGGATTTGTCGCGGGCAGAAACCCTGCGTAAACCCGGCTACGTCTCCGAGGAGCGGGTCACCACCCTTTCCGCCGACGCCCACATCGCTCGCTCTCAAGTGGCCAAGGCCCAGGCCGATGCCCAGAGCCAGCGCCAGCAAGTCAATGCACTTACGGCCGAAATCAAACGCCTCGACGCGCAGATCGCCAACGCCCGCGCCGACCTCGCCCAGGCCGAACTGAACCTGACGCGCAGTGAAATCCACGCACCGATCAGCGGCCTGATCGGCCAGCGCGCGGCGCGCAATGGTCAGGTGGTGCAGGCCGGCGCCTATCTGCTTTCAATCGTTCCGGACGAAGACATTTGGGTGCAGGCCAATTTCAAGGAAACCCAAATCGGTCACATGCAGCCGGGCCAGAAAGCCGAGCTGCTTTTCGATGCCTACGGCGATACGCCGATCGAGGCCCGGGTCGACAGCCTGTTCGCCGCCTCCGGCGCGCAGTTCAGCCTGTTGCCGCCGGACAACGCCACCGGCAACTTTACCAAGGTCGTGCAGCGGATTCCGGTCAAGCTGACCTTCAAGGCCGATAACCCGCTGCACGGCAAGATCCGTCCGGGCATGTCCGTCACCGCCACCGTGAACATCAAAGACGCCCCTGACAATGGCCGGTGATTCACTGATCCGCCCGGTCGGCGAACCGACCCGGCGGGACTGGATTGCGGTGATGAGCGTGATGCTCGGCGCCTTCATGGCGGTGCTCGACATCCAGATCACCAACTCCTCGCTCAAGGATATTCAGGGCGCCCTGTCGGCGACGCTTGAAGAAGGCTCGTGGATTTCGACGTCTTATCTGGTGGCGGAAATCATCATGATCCCGCTGACCGCCTGGCTGGTGCAGTTGCTGTCGGCACGGCGGCTGGCAGTGTGGGTGTCGCTGGGGTTTCTGATTTCGTCGCTGCTGTGCTCAATGGCCTGGAGCCTGGAGAGCATGATCGTGTTTCGCGCCATGCAGGGTTTCACCGGCGGCGCGCTGATCCCGCTGGCGTTCACCCTGACCCTGATCAAACTCCCCGAACACCACCGCGCCAAAGGCATGGCGATGTTTGCCATGACCGCCACCTTCGCCCCGTCCATCGGCCCGACCCTCGGCGGCTGGCTCACGGAAAACTGGGGCTGGGAGTACATCTTCTATATCAACATCCCGCCGGGGCTGATCATGATCGCCGGGCTGATGTACGGGCTGGAGAAGAAAGAAGCGCATTGGGAGCTGCTGAAAAGCACCGATTACACCGGCATTCTCACGCTGGGCGTCGGCCTCGGTTGCTTGCAGGTTTTTCTCGAGGAAGGCCATCGCAAGGACTGGCTGGAATCGAGCCTGATCGTGACGCTGGGCAGCATCGCCCTGCTGAGTTTGATCACCTTTGTGATCGTGCAGATTTCCAAGCCCAATCCGCTGATCAACCTCGGGATCCTGCGCAACCGCAATTTCGGCCTGTCGAGCATTTCCAGCCTCGGCATGGGCGTCGGGCTGTACGGTTCGATCTATCTGCTGCCGCTGTATCTGGCGCAGATCCAGAACTACAACGCCTTGCAGATCGGCGAAGTGATCATGTGGATGGGCGTGCCGCAGCTGTTTCTGATTCCGCTGGTGCCGAAACTGATGAAATTCGTCTCGCCGAAATGGCTGTGCACGATCGGTTTCGGCCTGTTCGGGCTGGCGAGTTTTTCCTCCGGCGTGCTCAACCCGGATTTCGCCGGGCCGCAGTTCAACCAGATCCAGATTATCCGCGCCTTGGGCCAGCCGCTGATCATGGTGACTATTTCACTGATCGCCACGGCGTACATCCTGCCGCAGGACGCGGGCTCGGCGTCGAGCCTGTTCAACATTTTGCGCAACCTCGGCGGCGCCATCGGCATCGCCCTGCTCGCAACGCTGCTGGACGCGCGCACCAAGACCTACTTCGATTATCTGCGTGAAGCGGTGGTGCCGACCAATCCGCAGGTGGCCGAACGCCTGGCGTCGATGACTGATCGGTTCGGCAGTGACACGGCGGCGCTGGGCAAGTTGAGCGAGATCGTGCATCAGCAGGCGCTGATCATGGCCTACAACGATGCGTTTCATTTTGTCGGGATTGCGCTGGGGATCAGCATGTTGGCGATTTTGCTGACCAAGAAATTGCCCGCCGGACTGAAGGCCGGCGAGGCACATTAACCTTGAGCGGACGCAGAGCGTCCAGGGCTGCATTCCCACGCGGAGCGTGGGAATGCTCCGTTAAACGGCCAACAGCCGCTCACGCAGCTTGGCGATTTCGTCGCGCATCTGCGCTGCCGCTTCGAATTCCAGGTCGCGGGCCAGCTGGTACATCTTCTCTTCCAGTTGGCGGATGCGCTTGGTGATCTCGCTCGGCGAGCGCAATTCGGCTTCGTACTTGGCGTTTTCCTCGGCGGCCTTGGCCATGCCCTTGCGCTTCTTGCTGCGCGAACCGGGCACGGTGGCGCCTTCCATGATGTCGGCGACGTCCTTGAACACGCCCTTCGGCGTGATACCGTTGGCCAGGTTGAAGGCGATCTGCTTGTCGCGACGGCGCTCGGTTTCGCCAATCGCCCGCTCCATCGAACCGGTGATGCGATCGGCGTAGAGAATCGCCCGGCCATTGAGGTTACGCGCCGCCCGGCCGATGGTCTGAATCAGCGAGCGCTCGGAGCGCAGAAAACCTTCCTTGTCCGCGTCGAGAATCGCCACCAGCGACACTTCCGGCATGTCCAGGCCTTCACGCAGCAGGTTGATCCCCACCAGCACATCAAAGGTGCCGAGGCGCAGGTCGCGGATGATTTCGACCCGCTCGACGGTGTCGATGTCCGAGTGCAGATAACGCACGCGCACGCCGTGATCGGCCAGGTAATCGGTCAGATCTTCGGCCATGCGCTTGGTCAGCGTGGTGACCAATACCCGCTCCTCCACGGCCACGCGCTTGGTGATTTCCGAGAGCAGATCGTCGACCTGGGTCAGCGCCGGACGCACTTCAACCTGCGGGTCGACCAGACCGGTCGGGCGCACAACCTGTTCGATCACCCGGCCGGCGTGTTCGGCTTCGTAGTTGCCGGGCGTGGCCGAGACGAAAATCGTCTGCGGGCTGACCCCTTCCCACTCGTCGAAGCGCATCGGCCGGTTGTCCAGCGCCGATGGCAGGCGGAAGCCGTATTCCACCAGGGTCTCTTTACGCGAGCGGTCGCCCTTATACATCGCGCCGACCTGCGGCACGCTGACGTGGGATTCGTCGATCACCAGCAAGGCGTCGGCCGGCAGGTAATCGTAAAGCGTCGGCGGCGGTGCCCCGGCCGGACGCCCGGACAGGTAGCGCGAGTAGTTTTCGATGCCGTTGCAATAACCGAGTTCGAGGATCATCTCCAGGTCGAATCGGGTGCGCTGCTCCAGGCGCTGGGCTTCCACCAGTTTGTTGTTGTTGCGCAGATACTCCAGGCGCTCCTGCAACTCGACCTTGATCCCCTCGATGGCGTCGAGCAAGGTTTCCCGGGGCGTCACGTAGTGGCTTTTCGGATAGAAGGTGAAGCGCGGCAGCTTGCGGATGACCTCGCCGGTCAGCGGGTCGAACGCGGAAATGCTCTCCACTTCGTCATCGAACAACTCGATGCGGATCGCTTCGAGGTCGGATTCCGCCGGGTAGATGTCGATCACATCGCCGCGCACCCGGAAGGTCGCTCGGGCGAAATCCATGTCGTTGCGGGTGTATTGCAGGTCGGCCAGGCGCCGCACCAGCGCACGCTGGTCGAGCTTGTCGCCGCGATCGACGTGCAAGACCATTTTCAAATAGGTTTCCGGGCTGCCCAGACCGTAGATGCACGACACCGTGGTGACGATGATCGCATCCTTGCGCTCCAGCAACGCCTTGGTCGCTGACAGGCGCATCTGCTCGATGTGGTCGTTGATCGACGCATCCTTCTCGATAAAGGTGTCGGACGATGGCACGTAGGCTTCGGGCTGGTAGTAGTCGTAGTAGGAAACGAAGTACTCGACGGCGTTGTTCGGAAAGAACGACTTGAACTCGCCGTACAACTGCGCGGCCAGGGTCTTGTTCGGCGCCAGCACCAGGGTCGGGCGCTGCACCTGGGCGATCACATTGGCGATGCTGAAGGTCTTGCCCGACCCGGTCACCCCGAGCAGCGTCTGGTGCGACAAACCGGCTTCGATGCCTTCGACCATCAGGCGAATGGCTTCAGGCTGATCGCCGGCAGGGTCGAATCGGGTGACGAGCTGGAATTCAGACATAAACACCTCTGGAATCGCGACGCGGCGGGCAACCGCAGCACCACGAGAAAGACCGCAAACGACCGATGTCGCGCAAGGAAAAACGAAGATTGTGCTGAATGTGGAGCCGATTGCCTCGCCTTTCAAGGCAAACGTCCTACATCCGGTAAAGTCTCCGACAAGTCCATTCGACTAACGGTCGAGAAATAATCGGAAAAACTTACCTTAAAAGCCGAATCGCCTGTCGCCATTGATCGATGATGGCCTCTATACTAGCTCCCCGTTTGTGCACCGCTCTAGTGCATTCGGCTGGAGCGCGACACGTCCCTCCACTCTCCATTCAGAGCCGCCGTAAAAATGAGCCTGTTCTCCGCTGTCGAAATGGCACCCCGCGATCCAATCCTGGGCCTCAACGAAGCATTCAACGCCGATACCCGGACCAATAAGGTCAACCTCGGGGTGGGTGTGTACTGCAACGAAGAGGGGCGAATTCCACTCCTGCGCGCCGTCATCGAAGCCGAAACCCTTCGCGCCGCTCAGCATGCCTCCCGTGGCTACCTGCCGATCGACGGCATCGCGGCCTACGACCAGGCCGTGCAAAAGCTGCTGTTCGGCAATGATTCGCCACTGCTGGCGGCTGGCCGCGTTGTCACTACTCAGGCCGTCGGCGGTACCGGCGCACTGAAAATCGGTGCCGACTTCCTCAAGCAACTGCTGCCCAATGCCGTAGTGGCGATCAGCGACCCGAGCTGGGAAAACCACCGCGCGCTGTTCGAAACCGCCGGTTTCCCGGTGCAGAACTACCGCTACTACGACGCCGCCACCCACGACGTGAACCGTGCCGGCCTGCTCGAAGACCTGAACGCCCTGCCGAACGGCTCGATCGTCGTGCTGCACGCCTGCTGCCACAACCCAACCGGCGTCGACCTGAGCCCGGCGGACTGGAACAACGTGCTGGAAGCGGTCAAGGCCAAAGGTCACGTACCGTTCCTCGACATGGCTTACCAGGGTTTCGGTGACGGCATCGCCGAAGACGCCGCTGCCGTGCGTCTGTTTGCTGAATCCGGCCTGACCTTCTTCGTGTCGAGCTCGTTCTCCAAGTCGTTCTCGTTGTACGGCGAGCGCGTCGGTGCACTGTCGATCATCAGCGAATCGAAAGAAGAAAGCGCCCGCGTCCTGTCGCAAGTCAAACGCGTGATCCGCACCAACTACTCCAACCCGCCGACCCACGGTGCAAGCATCGTCGCCGCCGTGCTGAACAGCCCGGAACTGCGCGCTCAGTGGGAAGCTGAACTGGCTGAAATGCGCCTGCGCATTCGTGGCATGCGCGAGCAGATGGTTGCTCTGCTGGCGAAGAAAGCCCCGCAGCGTGACTTCAGCTTCGTCGGTCGTCAGCGCGGCATGTTCTCCTACTCCGGCCTGACCACCGAACAGGTTCACCGCCTGCGCAACGAGTTCGGCATCTACGCCCTGGACACCGGCCGCATCTGCGTCGCCGCGCTGAACCAGAGCAACATCGAAGCCGTGACGGACGCCATCGTTCAGGTCATCTGACCGGACGCGGCACAAAAAACGGGAAGCCTTCGCGCTTCCCGTTTTTTATTTGTCTGAAGAAAAGCCGCTACACCCTCTAGACTGCACCCAAACGATATTTCAGAGAGACGACATGAAAAACGATGACCTGCGCGCTGACCGCGACGATCTGGATGACTTCATCCCCCGCGCCCCGGCCAAACGCGGCAACAACCTGGTGCTGCAAGTCGCGGCCGGGGTGTTTCTCGGCGGGCTGGCGCTGTGGCTGGTGCAACTGGGTGCGACGATGCTCTACGCCAAACTGATGCTCGGCACCTTCACCTTCGGCGGTTAAGCCAGTTCCGCTGCACGCTGAGTCGCCGCATCGTCATAAACGACGTAGAGCGATTCGGCGATCTGGCTCTTGATGGCCTTGGTGCTTTCCAGGCCGAGGACAAAACCTTCGGCCTTGCCGCCTGCGCGGTTCAGCTCTTCAGCCGTACCGGCCTGAGTGATCGCGTCGTAAAGCTTTTCGGCATGTGGGCCAACGCCTTTGGGCAGGCTGATTTGTGCGGTGCTCATGCGAACACCTCGACAGGACGACGGGTTAGGATGGGACTATTCATGGCGCGTACCTTTTCGGCGAATGGCCGGCAGCGCGTGTGACCACTTCCGGGCGGCCATGGTAGTCCTCTGGTGGAGTTCTGGTAACCGCCAATCGCCGATAAACCACCGCCCGTCCTGACCTTTCCAACAAATTTACATCTCGCGCTTGACTAGTCTTTTTAAATCAGTAACATACGCACCAATTCCGCAATAGCTCAGTTGGTAGAGCAAGTGACTGTTAATCACTGGGTCCCTGGTTCGAGTCCAGGTTGTGGAGCCAAATACAGAGCCCCTGAATCGAAAGATTCAGGGGCTTTTTTGTGGGCGCTGAAAAAAAGGCGACATAGAAAAAGGGCCGATCAGTTTTCCAGCTGATCGGCCCTTTTCGTTCAACGACAACGGTCAGACGTGCTCGCTGCTCTTGGCATGTGCCTTCGGTACGCCATGACCGTGATCTGCATCCGGATCGATCACCGGTACTTCGTTGCCGTCGCAGTCATGCAGCTTGCCGTCGCTGAAGTAGTCGCCTTCACGCAACGCTGCCAGATCGCGATAACGCAGGGTCCGCTCTTCTGCTGCCGCGAACACCGACTGCTGATCCGAGTTACCCGCCGTGAAGTGGTTGAACGCCAGGTTCAGCAGGATCGCCATGATCGCCGACGAGCTGATGCCCGAATGGAAAATGGTCGCGAACCAGCTCGGGAAGTGATCGTAGAAGTTCGGCGCGGCAATCGGGATCATGCCGAAGCCGATCGAGGTGGCGACGATGATCAGGTTGACGTTGTTGCGGTAATCAACCTTGGACAAGGTGCGGATACCACTCGCCGCCACGGTGCCGAACAGCACGATACCGGCGCCGCCGAGTACCGAGGTCGGCACGGCTGCGATGACCCGGCCCATGAACGGCAGCAGGCCGAGGATCACCAGGAAGATACCGCCGGTCGCCACCACATAGCGGCTCTTGATCCCGGTCACCGCCACCAGCCCGACGTTCTGGGCGAAGGCACTTTGGGTGAACGAGCCGAAGATCGGCGCAAACATGCTCGACAGCATGTCCGCCCGCAGGCCGTTGCCCAGACGCTTGGAGTCGACCTTGGTGCCGATGATTTCACCGACCGCCAGGATGTCCGCCGAGGTTTCCACCAGGGTCACCATGACCACGATGCACATCGACAGGATCGCGGCGAAGTGGAAGGTCGGCATGCCGAAATGGAACGGCGTCGGGAAGCCGAACATCGGGCCCTGGGTGACGCTGGAGAAATCCGCCATGCCGAGGAACACCGCCAGCACCGTGCCGATCACCATGGCCAACAGGATCGACAGACGCGAGATGGTGGAGCTGCCGACCTTGCTCAGCAACAACACCAGTACCAGCGTGACCGCCGCCAGACCGATGTTCTGCATGCTGCCGAAATCAGGCGCATGACTGTTGCCGCCCATGGCCCAGCGTGCGGCCACCGGCATCAGCGTCAGGCCGATGGTGGTGATCACAATGCCGGTTACCAGCGGCGGGAAGAACTTGGTGATTCGCGAGAACACCGGGGTGATCAGCAAGCCAATCAACGACGCGGCTATCACTGCGCCGAGCACCGACTGGAAGCCGCCCTCCCCGCCGCTGCTGACAATCGCCACCATGGTCGCGACACCGGAAAACGACACGCCCTGCACTAGCGGCAACTGACAGCCGAAAAACGGTAAACCCAGGGTTTGCAGCAACGTGGCCAGCCCCCCCGCAAACAATGAAGCAGCAATCAACAGACCGATGTCCGCCGGCGATAGCCCGGCGGCCTGACCGATGATCAGTGGCACCGCGACGATACCGCCATACATGGTCAGAACGTGTTGCAGGCCGTAAGCCATATTCGCGCCGACCCCGAGATTCTCGTCCTCGGGCCGTTGGTGTGAAACATGGGGCGTTTTCATGGTGGGGGAGTTCCCTGGTTTTTGTTATGCACACACTGTATGCAAGAGTCAGGACAAATGTCCATAGACTTGTATACAACTTGTCAGTCACATAATGGTTAGCTAGCCACCCAACCTTCTATCCCGCTGCTTTCATCCCCCCACAAATCCGGCAACCCATCCCTAATCGAGTCCACGTTTTATCCGCCTAGGCTGAAGTATTCACGGCGACCGACGGCGCGGTCGCACCCTTTTTTATACATATAAAGTATGCATAGTGAAGTCATTCAAGATTCAGTTCGACAAAAGCAAGAATGCTGCCAACCCATTCGAGCCCAGCGAGCGATGGCAACTTTGCGCAGAGGTGATCAATGAAAGATGAATACAATTTCAGCGACGGTAAACGCGGCGCCATTGCTCCCACCAAGGGTAAAACGCGCATCACCATCATGCTCGATGACGCGGTGATCGAAGCCGCGCGCGAGGTCGCTGAAAGCGAGGGGTTTGGCTATCAGACGGTCATCAACAACACCCTGCGCCATGCATTGCTTAACAGCCGTGGGGCAGCTGTTGAACTCGAAGATTCAAGCGGGCAATTCAAGCAAGGCATCACCGCCACCGACCTCAAGAGCCTTGAGAAAAAACTGTCGGCGGCCGTGAACGAGATCCGGCGAGTACTGGAACCGGACGTCAAACCGTAGCTTTCAAACTGGCTGAATCAAGCGCGCCAGAGCCTCTCGCGCACCGAGCTGGTGCGGCAGGCGCAAGCCGAATTCCCGTTCCAGCAATTCGATCAGTTCATCGACATCCGTCACTTCACGCCGCTCGCTCTCGACGCCGATACGGTGGATCGCGAAACTGCCGTTGTTCAAGGTGCGCCGCCAGCCGTCGCCCGTACGCGCGACCATCAGGCGCTGGGCAAATGGTGAGTCCGGGTGGGTCGAGACGTACCAGTTGCCGAGGGTGTAATCGATGTCTTCCTGGCGCTGCAGATCGAACAGGTACATCGGCCGCCATTCGCCAGCGACTCTGGCCCGCAGCATGTAGCCATCGGCCTGCACTTCGATGCGATACGGTTCGTGCGGCGTGGATTGCTCGGCGTCGGTATCGAGCACCAGTGGTGCGGTCGGCACCATGCCGCCGAAGCCGACGTCGGTGATGTAGCGCACGTCGTCAATGGTCACCAGGCTCAAGCGATGGGTGCGCGCGGTCCAGCTGCCTTCGGGCTGATTCATGACCACGCGCCCGCTGATGCCCCGCGCGTCGAACCCCAGCTCCAGCAGCAAGGCCAGAAACAGGTTGTTCAGCTCGTAGCAGTACCCGCCACGGGCGTCATTAAAGACTTTGCGCTCGATGGACGGCAGATCGATCAGGACGGGTTCGCCACTGAGCGTCGACAGGTTTTCGAATGGAAAGGCGCCGGTATGGCGCAGTTGCAACAGACGCAGGGTTTCAAGGGTTGGCGCCGGGGGCGCATCGAATCCCAGACGTTGCAGATACTGTTTCAGATTCGTCAGGCGTGGCTCGCTCATGGCTGGGTCCTTTTGCATGGGGGCGCGGATCGTTCCGCCGATGGTCGCCATGTATACGGGATCCGGGCATCGAATCGACAATTGAATTAACCAATCACCGGCTAGCGTCTTTTACGCGAATCGATACGAATCCACGTCGGCGCGTGATCACTGGCATGCGGTTCATTACGCACCCAGGCATCCACCCCCGCCTCGTGCAAATAAGGCGTCAGCTTCGGATTGAGCAGCAGATGGTCGATCCGCAGCCCGGAGTTCTTCTGCCAGTGCTGACGGAAATAGTCCCAGAAGGTGTACAGCCGATCTTCGGGATACAGATGCCGCAACGAATCGGTCCAGCCCTGATCCAGCAGGCGCTGATAGCACTCGCGGCTTTGCGGTTGCAACAGCGCGTCCTTGAGCCAGGAACGGGTGTTGTAGATATCCAGATCGGTGGGCACCACGTTGTAATCGCCGGCCAGCACCACCGGGTGATCGCTGCTTTGCAGATCCCGGGCGTATTTGATCAGGCGCTCGAACCAGGCCAGTTTGTAGTCGAACTTCGGCCCCGGTTGCGGGTTGCCATTGGGCAGGTACAGGCATCCCACCAACACCCCGTGCACCGCCGCTTCGAGGTAGCGGCTGTGTTTATCGTCGGGATCGCCGGGCAAACCGCGCCGGCTCTCCAGCGGTTGCGCATCGCGGGCAAGAATCGCCACGCCGTTCCATGACGCCTGACCGTGCCAGATGGCGCCGTAACCAGCGGCTTCCAGCTCGGCGGCGGGAAACGCACTGTCCACCAGTTTCAGCTCCTGCAAACAGGCGATGTCCGGCTGCTCACGCCTGAGCCATTCCAGCAGGTTCGGCAGTCGGGCCCGCAGGCCGTTGACGTTGAACGTGGCAATGCGCATTTTTTTCATCGTCCAGTTTCCTGCCATTGACCGATAAAAACTGTGACATCCGCCCACCGCGACGGTTGCGTCGGATCCTTCCCGTACGGCGTAATAAGCCCTCGCCCGATCGCCGAGAATCCCCACATGCAAACCACGCTGCAAGGCCAGGGCATCATCCTGCGCCCGCTTCAATACGCCGACGCCGATGCCCTGCTCCGCGCTGCCGCCGACGGTGAACTGTGGAACCTCACGGTCACCGTGGTGCCGTCGGCGACCACCGTCGACGCTTACCTGAAGAAGGCCCTCGACGGCCGTGAGGCGGGAACGGTCATGCCGTTTGTCATCGTACTGAAGGAAACCGGCGAGGTGATCGGCTCGACCCGGTTCTGGAAGATCGACCCGCTCAACCGCAAGCTGGAGATCGGCAGCAGCTGGATTTCGGCACGTTTTCAGAAGACCTTCGTCAACACCGAGGCCAAGTACCTGATGCTGCGCCACGCGTTCGAGGTGCTCGATTGCGTGCGGGTGCAGTTCACCACCGACGAGAACAACCAGAAATCGCGCCACGCGATCCTGCGGCTCGGCGCGCAGCAGGAAGGCATCGTCCGCCACGAACGCATCATGCCGGACGGCCGCAAGCGCAACTCGGTGCGCTTCAGCATCATCGATGACGAATGGCCGCAGGTGCGCCTGAACCTGGAACGCAAACTGGCGGATTACGGCCTGCGCTGAACAGTCAGACGCGATTGCGCAGCCATTGCAGGAAACCTTTTTTCGGCAGCGCCACCGGCGTTTCTTCCGTCAGGGATTGAGCCTTGTGCAGGCGGAAATCGAGCAGCGCCTGCATCGCGTCGTTGATGTCGTGACGAGCGTCCAGGCACGGCTTGAGATAAGACTTTTCAATGCGATACAGCGCGCAGAAGGTCTTGGCGGAGAAGTCGGCCGGCAATGACGTATCGGACAGAATCCCCGCCTCGCCGATCACTTCACCCGGCCCCATCCGTCCTGACTCGAACGGCGCGCCATGGCGCTTGAGCGTCACCGAGACCACGCCGGATTCGATGATGAACAGGTGATCGCTGACCTCGCCGCCCGCGAGGATCGTCTCGCCGGCCCGGAAAGTTTGCAGGGTCATGTTCTGGCTGAAGGTTTCTTTCTCCTCCTGACGCAGGGTGGAGAAAATCGGCGAGCTGTCGAGCAACGCCCGAGGGCGCGAGAGATTGCTCGCCACGCCGGGCTCATCGCTCGACAGCAGATTGACCCCGGACGCTTGCAGGTGCCGGTACGCCAGGTCGAACAGCTGATTGCGCACCACGCGCTTTTCGCTCATCGAGGCGACGAACCCGCTGATTTCATATTCGGCACCCGCACTGTTGGAGCTCTTCAGCGCGACACTCGGCGCAGGGCTCTCCAATAACTGGCGACAACCCTGCATCGCCCGCTCCAGGGCCTCGATCACCGAACTGGGCCGCGCATGGGGGCTGACCTGCACGCTGACGGCCACCCCGAACATATTGCTCGGCCGGCTGAAATTGATGATCTTGGCCTTGGCCGCCAGCGAGTTGGGAATCACCGCCATGCTGCCCTGACTGGTTTGCAGCCGCGTGGCGCGCCAGTCGATGTCGGTGACCCGGCCTTCGGTGCCGTCGATGGAAATCCAGTCATCCAGTTGATAAGGCTTGGTGGTGTTGAGCACGATCCCGGAAAACACGTCACTCAAGGTGCTCTGCAACGCCAGACCGACGATGATCGCCAGCGCCCCGGAGGTTGCCAGCACGCCCTTGACCGGCAGATCCAGCACATAGGCCAGTGCCGCGATGATTGCGATCAGGAAAATCACCGCACCGAGCAGATCCTGCAACAACCGCCCGGTGTGCCCGACCCGTTGCATCATCACCGCACCGATCAACACCGTCAGAGTGCGCGCGCCGAACAGCCACCAGCCGATCTGCAACCCGGTCGCCGCCAGGTGCAACGGCACATTGTCGGCCCACGGCGCAGGCTCCATCGGGTTGAGCCCTTCGTTGAACAGCAGGATGCTGAACAGGGCAAAAATCAGCACCCGCACCAACAGTTTCCATGCGCTGCCGTGGGCGCTGATCAGGCGCCACAGACCGAGATCGACCAGGATCAGGATCAAGGCGCAAAACAACGGATGATCGGTGAGCAGAGACAGCATCAAACAACTCCGACAGGGGCCAATCGCGAGAAGATCGCACAGATTGGGCTCAGTGTAGGAGTAATTGATTTGGCGGGATGAGCGCTACTGCGCGTGCGCAAAAAAAACCGGCAGGCGCACGTGGCGCCTGCCGGAATTTTCAGCCGTGCATCTGGCCGAAGCGGCCGGACTGGAAGTCGGCGAAGGCCTGATGGATTTCCTGCTCGGTGTTCATCACGAACGGGCCGTGGCCGACAATCGGCTCGTCGATCGGCTCGCCACTGAGCAGCAGCACCACCGCGTCCTGGCTGGCCTGGAGGGTGATGCGATCACCGTCACGCTCGAACAGCGCCAACTGCCCTTCGCGCATCGACTCCCCACCGTTGATCTGAACCGAACCCTTCAACACCACCAGCGCCGTGTTGCGGCCTTCATGCAGATTCAGCGAGAGCAACTTGCCGGTGTTCAGTCGCAGATCCCACACGTCGATAGGCGTGAACGTGCGGGATGGACCTTTGTGGCCGTCGAACTCACCGGCGATCAGCCGCAGGCTGCCGGCACCGTCCTTGAGCGCGATTTGCGGGATATCACTGTCCAGAATGGTCTGGTAACCCGGCGCGGCCATTTTGTCCTTGGCCGGCAGGTTGACCCACAGCTGCACCATTTCCAGGTTGCCGCCGGTTCGAGCGAAGTTTTCCGAATGGAATTCCTCATGCAGGATTCCGGAAGCCGCCGTCATCCATTGCACATCGCCCGGACCGATGGTGCCGCCGCTGCCGGTGGAGTCGCGGTGCTGCACTTCGCCTTCGTAAACGATGGTCACGGTTTCGAAGCCACGGTGCGGATGCTGCCCCACGCCGCGGCGTTCAGTAGTCGGGGTGAAATGCGCAGGCCCGGCGTGATCCAACAGCAGGAACGGGCTGATGTGTTTGCCCAGGTTGTCGTAGGAAAACAGGGTGCGCACCGGAAACCCATCGCCGACCCAGTGGCCGCGAGGGCTGGTGTAGATACCGATCAGGTTTTTCATGGTGGACTCCGCAATCAGGTTGATCATGGAGCGATCATAAATTCGTCATGTATTTAGTACTAGTCAGCCAAAACCGTCCTCATCGTTCTACTGGTGGAACGATATCGATCGCGGTGATTCGTGACTTTCAGTCAACAGTACTTTGCCCCGACAGCGGTTTTTCCCAAGGAATCAGACGCGGATACTCCTGCCCATTCCCACTGCAACCCTAGAGTCCTGCATGTCTGTTCCCGCTTTCGGTCTTGGTACGTTTCGCCTGCAAGGTCAGGTGGTCATCGATTCGGTGAGCACTGCCCTTGAACTTGGTTACCGAGTCATCGACACCGCACAGATCTATGAAAACGAGGCCGACGTTGGCGCAGCCATCGCTGCCAGCGGCATTGCCCGTGAAGAGCTGTTCATCACCAGCAAGATCTGGATCGCCAACTTCGCCAAGGATCGTCTGATCGAAAGCCTCAAGGAAAGCCTGCAAAAGCTGCAGACCGACTACCTCGACCTGACGCTGATCCACTGGCCATCGCCGGAAGATCAAGTGCCGGTCGAAGAGTTCATGGGCGCGTTGCTGGAAGCCAAACGCCTGGGCCTGACCCGGCAGATCGGCGTGTCCAACTTCACCATCAACCTGATGAAACAGGCGATTGCTGCGGTCGGTGCGGAAAATATCGCCACCAACCAAATCGAGCTGCACCCGTACCTGCAAAACCGTAAGGTCGTGGAATTCGCCCAGAGTCAGGGCATTCAGATCACCTCGTACATGACCCTCGCCTACGGCGAAGTGCTGAAGGATCCGCTGATCGTGCAGATCGCCGAGCGTCTGCAAGCCACCCCGGCGCAGGTCACTCTGGCGTGGGCGATGCAGTCGGGTTACGCGGTGATTCCGTCGTCGACCAAACGCGCCAACCTGAAAGGCAACCTCGGCGCCACGGCGCTGAACCTGAGCGACGCCGACATGGCGTTGATTGCCACACTGGAGCGCGGCCATCGCCTGACCAGCCCCAAAGGCATCGCGCCGCAGTGGGACTGACCGATCAGGCCTGAAGCTGCTGCGCGAGGTCGTGCATGGCCACGCGCAGCGAATCGATGGCAGCCGTCAATGCCGCTTCGGGCTCATCGTCACGACAGGCTTGCTCGAGTAACCGACACGCCGAGACCACGCGCTCGGCACCGATCATGTGCGCCCCGCCCGTGACGTGATGCGCCAGATCACGTAAATCTGCGCGATCACTTTTGCGGCCCGATTCATCCAGACGCTTCAGGTCGACGCGCAGGCTGCTCAAAACCTCCTCACGCAACTGGTCGATCAGCGGGTTGTCCGCGCCCGCCAGTTGCAACAGCGCGCTCAGATCGAACTCGGCCGGTGCCGGATCGTCCGCGCTGTCGGCCTGCGAGCCCCCGGAGACGGCGGCCATCAAGGCCAGGCTCAATTCGCGCAGCAGAACCGGTTTGAACAGGCAATCGTCCATCCCGGCCGCGCGGCATCGCTCCTTTTCTTCCATCTGCGCATTGGCGGTAAATCCGAGGATCAGACAGGGCGTCCTGCCCATGGCAGCCTCTTCCCGACGCACCGCCCCTGTCAGTTCATATCCGTTGAATTCCGGCATGTTGCAGTCGGTGATCAGTGCATCGAAAGATTGCTCGCGCCACAGCGCGAGCCCTTCCTCACCGCCACCGGCGTCAACAGCGCGATGCCCGAGTTCACTCAACTGCCGGCACAACAGCAGGCGATTCACCGGATGGTCATCCACCACCAGCACGTTCAGCGACTTGACCGTCGCCGCCACTGGCGCCGGCACAGCCTCTTGCACAAGCGGCGCCAGCATCGGCAGCTCCAGTCGCAGCATGACCTGAGTGCCGCGGTTCAACTCGCTGTTCATCCACAAATCGCCGCCCATCAACCGGCACAGGTTGCGGCTGATCACCAGCCCCAGGCCGGAGCCACGCTGCGCCGTTGATGAGTGGTTGCCGACCTGCACAAACGGTCTGAATAATCGCTGCTGATCTTCCGCGCTGATCCCCCGGCCACTGTCTTCAATGGCTACGCCCACTTCAATCAGCCCGCCCTGTTCGCCGAACACGCGCAAGCGCAGGCTGACCTCGCCATCGTCGGTGAACTTGATCGCGTTGCTCAACAGATTCGACAATATCTGCTTGAAGCGTAGGGGGTCGAGCATCACCTCAACGTCGCTGCGCTTATCCAGTTCTGCGTTCCACAATAAAGGCTTCTGCCGCGCCAGGCCTTCGAAAATCCGACACACCGACTCCACCACCTCGCGCAGATTGACCCGTTCGGGAACCAGCGACAAATGCCCAGCCTCAATGCGCGCGATGTCGAGAATATCGCCGATCAATGCCAGCAATTGCTGCCCGGCACTGGACGCCACCTCGATCGCCTGGCGATCGGTCACGCCTTCATCGGCACGCTTGAGGGCCAGTTCGAGCATGCCGATCAGGGCATTCATCGGTGTGCGGATTTCATGACTCATGGTTGCAAGAAACGTACTTTTGGCACGATTGGCTTCGTCGGCCGCGTCCTTGGCCTCCTGCAACTGCTGAACCCATCGCTGGCGCTGACGGATCTGCCGACGCTGAAAACCGATCCAGCCCAATGCCAGCAACAGCAAACCCGCGGCAACGGCAAACCCACGCAAAATTTGCTCTCGATGACGCTGCCAATAGCTGTCCTGCAGTACCACATTACGACTCCAGCGCGCGACCAGAGCGTCGATTTCCTGGGGTGCGATGCTCAGCAGTGCCTTGTTCAGAATCGATTGCAACTGCGGGGCATCGAGCGCCGTGGCCATGGCGACCCGGGCCGGCTGATCACCCAGCGTGGAAACAATGCGCAAGCGATCACGGTACTGGTGATCGATCTGGTAGCGCGCCACCAGCAACGAGCTCAATGTCGCGTCAGCCTTGCCGTCGAGCAGCGCCTGCGTGCCGTCGGCCGGGCTTGGCAATTCGATCAGGTTGATCTGCGGCACGTGCTCCAACAGATAATCGCGCAGTGGATTACCGCGGTAGAGCGCCAGGCGCCTACCTGCCATCTCTTCGAGGCTGCGCGGCGCCTGTGACTTCAAATCGGTGATCAAGACAAAGGGGCTATTGGCGTACGAGCGGGTAAGCAGCATTTGCGTTTCGCGCTGGCGGCTCGGTGTCATCACCGGCAGCAGATCCAGTTGCCCGCTCCTGAGTTGCTCGACCTGACGATCCAGCGACTGACCGCGCACCACCTCGAATGTCAGGCCACTGCGCTGACTGATCAGGTTGAGCAATTGGGCAGCCAGCCCACCGAAACGGCCATCGGCGTCAAAGAATGTCAGCGGTGCAAAATCATCGATGGCGCCGACCCGCACCACCGGATGCTGATCCAGCCATTGTTGCTCGCTGTCGCTCAGGCTGACCCTCGACTGCGCTGCCATGTCGGCGCGACCGGCGCTCCAGCGCAGTTCCATGGCCAGGCGCTGTTCCATGGGAATCGCCAGCAAGGCCTTGTCGACCAGACGTTTCAAGCGTGTGTTGCTGCGGGCCAGGGCGAAGCCGAACGGGTTGGCGTCAAGGCCCGAGGGCCCCGCCAGTTGCAGGTCGTTGTGAAAGTGAGTGTTGATCAGATAGCTGGCGCTGATGAAGTCGCCGAGATAAAGAACAGCGTCGCCGAACGCTACAGCTCCGAGGGCATCAAGGATCGAGGGGTAACGCTGGAGGATCGCTTGCGGATAAGCCTCCTCGATGGTCCAGACAGGCAAGTAGTCTTCCACCATGGCGATACGTTTGCCGGCGAGATCATCCGGCAACGGCTCATCGAGCCGGGTCACCCACATCGGCTGATCTTCAGCGTAGGCGCGCGACAGCATCAGGTCGGGATCAGCGATTTCAAAGTTGTTCGACGTACCCAGCAGGTCCACATCCCCGGCCTTGAGCGCGGCCATCGCGCTTGCGCGGTTGGCATAACACCAGACTTCGACGTCGATGTTCAAAATCTGTGCGATCGCATCGGCGTAATCGGCGGTGAGGCCTTCCAGTTCGTGTCGTTTGCGAGTCAGTTCAAAGGGCGGGTAATCCGGCCAGGAGGCACCGATGCGCAATACCGGGTGCGTGCTCAGCCACTGCCGATCCTGCTTGTCCAGTTGAATCTGTACGCCTTCCAGGCGGGTGCGGGAGACGATTTCGAGCCGCTGCGCCGGCCCGGTCGCGTGCGCTGAGCTTGCAAGCATCAGTATCGACAGAAGTACGGCCCGCAGAGGACATATCATGAGGCTACCGATCAAGACAGGCCGTTGCGTTTGACAAACGCTCCCAACGCCACCAGCGAGCTCACTCCGAGTTTCAGCATCAAACGGCTCTTGTAGGTGCTGACGGTTTTGTGACTGAGGTTCATCGTCAGAGCGATGTGCTTGTTGGACTCACCTCTGGCCAGCTTCAGCATGATTTCCATTTCGCGGGTGGACAGAAGTGCGATCAGCTCTCGCTCATCGCGGTGCGCTTCGGATTGCACGGCATTGACAGGCACTTCAGGAAAGTAGCTATAGCCCAAACGGACGGCCTTGATAGCATTCTGCAAATGCTGCATCGAGGCGGACTTGGAGACAAAAGCCATCGCCCCCGCACGTCGACAGCGCACCACATAGTGTTCAGGTTCGGCCGAGGTGAAAATCACCACCTTGCAGACCAGCCCGATGGCCCTGATGCGCGCCAACACTTCCAGGCCGCCGAAGCCATCGAGTTTCAGGTCGAGCACGACCAGATCCGGCGTGTGCTCACGGAGCATTGGCACCACATCGACGCCTTTGGAAGTTACATAAATCGGTTTGTAGCCCGCAGACTCCAGAACCAGACGCAGGGCTCCAACCACCACCGGATGATCATCAACGATCAATGCTGAACCCATGACCACTCCCGGGGCGAATACCTGACATGACGCCACCGATCCAGCATGAACGGGACTATTGGTAGCTGCGCTACAACTGTTGCACGGTGTGCGCGCTGAATCACCTGTCAGATCTGACAGTTGTGCGCCAGACCGATCTGTGATCGAACACGCGATGGGCGCCCGAACGAAGCCTCGACCGAGGTCATCAACTGTTCGATTTCGTCGAATGAAGGCAGCGCTGCCGGGCTGGTGATGATCTTTGCCTCGAAATGCCCGGGAACCCCTGTGGAATCCGCCGGCGCACCATAGACCAGGGCCCGTCGGATTTGTGGGTGATCGAACAGAAAACCGGGCAGATCCGCGATCCCGCTCGCCAGTTCGGCATTGACCACCAGGACATCGAACGGCTGACAGCCGTAATCGACCAGGGTCAACAGTTCGGCAAGGTTTTGTACCGGCGCGATGCGGTGGTAATTCAGGCCGTTGAACAGGCGCTCGATCTTCATCCGATGAAAGTGCTGCAAGTCGGCGATCAGGATGCGCAGGGTTTTGTCGGTCAATGTGGAAGTCCGGGTAGTCGCTTCAAGTGGCGGCAAGACTACCCAAGCATCGGGATACACTCTGTAGGACTTTTCCGAAAAACACGGTCACTCATCGGGATTGAAAAAGTTACTCCGTGGTGCTCGGACTCCAGAACGCCTGCACCACCAGCGTCGACGTCGAGATTCGCGCCACCAGCGCATCCAGTTCATCACCGTCCACCGAGGTGGTGGCCAGCGTCGCTTCGATCTCGATTTCATCGGCACCGAAGGCATGTATATCGACATCGCTGGCCGGGTAATTGCTGCGTTCCAGCTCGGCCTCGAGCAAGGCGAACACGGCTTTCTGCTGCGAACGCCGGGCGATGACATAAACAATGTTGGTGACTTCCGCCGAGACCACGTCCAGCGGCTGACGGTTGATGTTGTTGACGATCGGCCGCAACAAGGTATTGGCGGCGAGCACGAACAAGGTGCCCAGGACCGCTTCGGCCAGTAGGTCGGCACCGGCGCAGGCACCAACCGCCGCCGAGGTCCAGAGCGTGGCGGCGGTATTGAGCCCGCGCACGTTGCCCTCTTCGCGCATGATCACCCCGGCACCGAGAAAGCCGATGCCGGAGACCACATACGCGACCACCCGCACCGCGCCTTCGGCCCCGGCGAGACGGTTGGCCATGTCGACGAAAATCGCCGCGCCGACCGCCACCAGCACATTGGTGCGCAAGCCCGCCGTGCGTTGCCGGTACTGGCGTTCGAAGCCGATCAGGCCGCCTAGGATGAACGCCGCGCTGAGGCTGACCAAAGTGTCGAGCAATGAGCTGAGGTTGAGATTGTTGATCGCTTGCATGTCGAACTCCTTGAAACCGCCCCCCCTCGCTCCCACAAGGGGGGAATCTTGCCTGTTACTGCCAGCCGAACCGGCGGATGTAGAAGCCTTTGACGGCCTGGGTCAGCGCCATGTACGCCAGCAGGATCACCGGCAGAAACACGAAGTACATCGACGGCAGCGCCTGCAATTTGAAGTAGTGCGCCAGCGGCCCCATCGGCAGGAAGATGCCCACGGCCATGATGATTGCGGTCATCACCAGCAGCGGCATCGCCGCGCGGCTTTGCAGGAACGGAATCTTCGGCGTGCGGATCATGTGCACGATCAGCGTCTGGGTCAGCAGCCCGACCACGAACCAGCCGGACTGGAACAGGGTCTGGTGATCCGGGGTGTTGGCATCGAACACGTACCACATCAAGGCGAACGTTGTGATGTCGAAGATCGAACTGATCGGACCGAAGAACAGCATGAAGCGCCCGACATCCCCCGGCTGCCAGCGTTGTGGCTGTTTCAGCATCTCGTCGTCGACGTTGTCGAACGGGATCGCGATCTGCGAAATGTCATACAGCAGGTTCTGCACCAGCAGGTGCATCGGCAGCATCGGCAGGAACGGAATGAACGCACTGGCCACCAGCACCGAGAAGACGTTGCCGAAGTTCGAGCTGGCGGTCATCTTGATGTACTTGAGCATGTTGGCGAAGGTCCGACGCCCTTCCAGCACGCCCTCCTCCAGCACCATCAGGCTCTTTTCCAGCAGGATGATGTCGGCCGCTTCCTTGGCGATGTCCACCGCGCTGTCCACCGAAATCCCGATGTCTGCGGTGCGTAGCGCCGGGGCGTCGTTGATGCCGTCGCCCATGAACCCGACCACGTGGCCGTTGCCCTTGAGGATGCGCACGATGCGTTCCTTGTGCGACGGCGTCAGCTTGGCAAACACGTTGGTGGTTTCCACCGCCACCGCCAGTTCGGCGTCGCTCATGCGTTCGATGTCGTTGCCCATCAACAGGCCTTGCTGGGCCAGGCCCACTTCGCGGCAGATCTTGGCGGTCACCAGTTCGTTGTCGCCGGTCAGCACTTTCACGGCCACGCCGTGTTCGGCCAGGGCCTTCAGCGCTGGTGCGGTGCTTTCCTTCGGCGGATCGAGAAACGCCACGTAACCGATCAGCGTCAGTTCCTGCTCGTCGCTCAGGCTGTAAGTGTCGCGCCCCTGCGGCATCGACCGTGCCGCCACCGCGACCACACGCAAGCCTTCAGCGTTGAATGCTGCGGTGACCTGACGAATTTTCGCCAGCAATTCATCGCTCAAGGCTTCGTCGACTTCACCGTGACGAACCCGGCTGCACACCGCCAGCACTTCTTCCACCGCGCCCTTGCAGATCAGCTGATGCGGCTGGCCGCGCCCTTCCACCACCACCGACATCCGCCGGCGATTGAAATCGAACGGGATCTCGTCGACCTTGCGAAACGCCGTGCCGACCTTCAGCTCACGGTGGATTTCCACGTGTTCCAGCACCGCCACGTCGAGCAGGTTTTTCAGACCGGTCTGGTAATAGCTGTTGAGGTAGGCCATTTCGAGCACGTCATCGGAGTCTTCGCCCCAGACGTCGACGTTACGCGCCAGGAAAATCTTGTCCTGGGTCAGTGTGCCGGTCTTGTCGGTGCACAGCACGTCCATGGCGCCGAAGTTCTGGATCGCATCCAGGCGTTTGACGATGACTTTCTTGCGCGACAGGAACACCGCGCCCTTGGCCAGCGTCGAGGTGACGATCATCGGCAGCATTTCCGGGGTCAGGCCCACGGCAATCGACAGCGCGAACAGCAGCGCTTCGGTCCAGTCGCCCTTGGTGAAACCGTTGATGAACAACACCAGCGGCGCCATGACGAACATGAAGCGGATCAGCAGCCAGCTGACTTTGTTCACCCCTTGCTGGAACGAAGTCACCGCGCGATCCGTCGCCCCGACCCGCTGCGCCAGTGCACCGAAATAGGTGCTGTTGCCGGTAGTGAGAATCACCGCCACCGCCGTGCCGGACACCACGTTGGTGCCCATGAACAGGATGTTGTCGAGCTCCAGCGGATTGCGCGTGTCGCGATCGGCCTGACGCGGGAATTTTTCCACCGGCATCGATTCACCGGTCATTGCCGCCTGGCTGACGAACAGATCCTTGGCGCTGAGCACCCGGCAATCGGCAGGAATCATGTCGCCGGCCGACAGCACGATCAGATCGCCGGGCACCAGTTGCTTGATCGGCAACTCAGCACGCGGCGCATCCCGGCGCAGCACGGTGGCGGTGTTGCTGACCATCGCCTTGAGCGCGTCGGCGGCCTGGTTGGATTTGCTCTCCTGCCAGAAGCGCAGCAGCGTCGAGAGCACCACCATCGAGAAAATCACGATCGCGGCCTTGAGGTCTTCGGTCAGCCACGAGATCACCGCCAACAGGGTCAGCAGCAGGTTGAAAGGGTTCTTGTAGCAGTGCCACAGGTGGGTCCACCACGGCAGCGGTTGCTCGTGTTCGACTTCGTTGAGGCCGTGCTGCGCACGCAGCACATCGACTTCGAAATCGGTGAGGCCATCAGTGTGGGTGCCGAGTTTCGACAACAGCACGCCGCTGTCGCAATGGGCGGCGTCCACCAGCGTGTTGGCGAGGGTGGGCGGCACTTCACGGCTGACCGTGGTGTCGCTGAGGGTTTCCAGCAAGGCCAGGCGACGGAAGTGCCGGGCGATGTGGCGGGTCCGCAGGAAGCCTGCGAAAAATTCCTTGAGCGTAAGTTTCATGGCTGTTGCCCCTATGGTCAGCCGGGAAACCGTCGAGCAGGTACGTCCTCGTCCTGGGCACCGGAAAACCGGCACGGCAAGGCGTGGCGCGCCGGTCAGAAAAGACAGGCGTGTCGATAGGGCTGCAATGACGACGATGAAGTCGACTTCACAGGCTTTTCAGTGTCGATGAGAAGGACGTCGGGACATGACCGGGACCGGTCATGATCGGGATGCCGCTGCTCGCTGTTCGGCGAGACAACGGCACAAAGAAATGCGCGTTATCTTGCCGAGAATCCGCCGGTTACAAGGACCGGCCGACAACTGTCACTCGAACAAGTACCCACTGTGGGTCTCCGCTATTGATGAAAACGCGCGAAGCTTACGCCCCGATTTCAGGAGAGTAAACCCGCAAAAGGAAGTGTGTCGGGGAATGTGGCGGGTGTTCAGGAAGGGTTCAGGATTGCCCCCGAGATCGTTCCCACGCTCTGCGTGGGAATTCAGCCGGGCACGCTCTGCGTCCCATTGGAACGCGGAGCGTCCCTTGAGGCATTCCCACGCAGAGCGTGGGAACGATCAGTGTGGAGGCTGAAAGGATACTTAGCTGGCAGTCGCCAGCAACAAGTCCATCACCGAACGGCTGTGCCCGCGGTTTTTGCCATGCTCATACAGCGAGCCGGCAATCTCGTCCGCGCGGATCGGCAGGATCGACAGCAGCGTATCGCTCAGACCATGACTGGCCTGGCAGAAGCCCTGCATGTACAGACCGGCCTTGCAGCGCTCGTCGGTGATCAACCGGTAATTGCGATCGACCTCGAAGTCGCCCAGGTATTCTTCCAGCGGCGCCAGCAGTTTGCGGTGCATCTGACGCTCGTAACCGGTGGCCAGCACGACTGCATCGTAGGCACGCACGGTGACTTCGCCGGTGGCATTGTTGCGCACGGTCAGTTCAATGCCGTGTTCGGTGGCAGTGGCTTTCTCGACCGTAGTCAGAGTGCGGAACGCATGACGTGCGACGCCGGAGACTTTCTGACGATAGAAGATGCCGTAGATGCGCTCGATCAGGTCGATGTCGACCACCGAGTAGTTGGTGTTGTGGTACTCGTTGACCAGACGCTCACGCTCGCTGCTCTTCTGCTGGAAGATCAGGTCGGTGAATTCCGGCGAGAACACTTCGTTGACGAACGGGCTGTCGTCCGCCGGTTTCAGGGCCGAGCCGCGCAGGATCATGTCGACCTGCACCGACGGGAACGAATCGTTCAGGTCGATGAAGGCTTCCGCCGCGCTCTGGCCGCCACCGATGATCGCAATGCTCATTGGCTGGTTGTTGATGCACGGCTGCTTGGCCATCTCGGCCAGGTATTGCGAGTGATGGAACACCCGACCGTCGCCCTTCAACGCCTTGAACGCTTCGGGAATGCGTGGCGTGCCGCCGGCGCTGACCACCACCGAACGCGCAGTACGCACAAACTGCTGGCCTTCGGTATCACGGGAAATCACCCGCAGCGCTTCGACCTGATGGTTGTGCAGCACCGGCTCGATGGTCAGCACTTCTTCACCGTAGCGGCTCTGTTCGGTGAACTGCCCGGCCACCCAGCGCAGGTAGTCGTTGTACTCCATGCGGCACGGATAGAAGGTGCCGAGGTTGATGAAGTCCACCAGACGGCCGTGGTGCTTGAGGTAGTTGACGAACGAGTACGGGCTGGTCGGATTGCGCAGGGTGACCAGATCCTTGAGGAAGGAAATCTGCAACTCGCTCTGGGTCGACAGGGTGTTGCCGTGCCAGCTGTAGTGGGGTTGTTTGTCGAGGAACAGCACATCCAGCTCGCCCTGGGTCGGGCCGCGCTCTTGCAGAGCGATGGCCAGCGCCAGGTTCGAAGGGCCGAAACCGACGCCGATCAGGTCGTGAACGATGGGCGATGCAATTGCCTGTGTCATTTCCAGTGTCCTCTGGAGGAACCCCGAACCAGCGGGGACGAAAAGCCTGAGTGACCTGACCGGCCTTGAGCAGGACAGCAGATCGTCTGTTGAGTAGGAACGAGGACAGTGAAAAAAAATTTAACGCCGGTAGCTCAATGGACATCCCATTGCTTGATGCGCAGGCGGCAATGTTTCATGGCGTTGACGATGTGCTTTTCCACCAGAGCCTTGGAAATCCCGAGGTGCTGCGCGATTTCGGGATGCGACAGACCTTCGATCTTGCGCAACAGAAAACTTTCGCGGCACAGCGGCGAAAGTTCTGCCAGGGCACGCTGGAGCATCTCCAGTCGCTGACCGTGATCGAACGTGTTGTGGGGGGACGGCGTGAAATAGCGCTCTTCGCTGTCGAGTACTTCCAGCGATTCGACCTGACGCAGGGCATTGCGCCGATGGTCGTCGATTACCAGATTGAGCGCGGTGCGGTAGAGGAAAGCCCGGGGTTGCTCGATCGGCGTGTCGCTGGAACGCTCCAGAACCCGTACATAAGCGTCATGCACCACATCTTCGGCGACCTGGCGGTTGCCGAGCTTGGCGTTCAGGAAACACACCAATTCGCGATAGTAGTTTTCCAACATGACTCCCGGCCGCAAGGGGTGCGGTTTCTGTCCTTGAGCCCGATCCTGACTGCACTGGAGGCAGTAGCATGATAGTGGCAACTTGAAGGGCGTAATTTATAGTAATTCTCATATAGATTTAAAGTAGTGATTCTCTTCACCAGACAAATAGTCCTGCCGGGCAACCTGTAACTTCGTGTGTGAGCACTTAAATTCCCTTGCGCATTCATCGTTTACAGGACAGCTCCCCGTGTCTGTCGTGCCTTGCGACAGCGTTCAGCGACCGACCGAACCTGTTCACCTGCTGAACGACGGGCCGAATTCCACTGGCCGGAACCCTGCATGAAACGTCCCCGCCCCGCCCGACGCGCCCTGTTCGTTGCCCTCTGCCTGATCCCTGTCATCGCCGTTGCCGCGTGGCAGGTATTGCCGCCGGGCCGTGAGACCCTCGCCACTGTTCAAGTGACACGCGGCGATATCGAAAACAGCGTGACCGCACTCGGCACCCTGCAACCGAGGCGCTATGTGGATGTGGGCGCCCAGGCGTCAGGGCAGATCCAGAAAATTCATGTCGAGGCCGGCGATGCGGTCAAGGAAGGCCAGTTGCTGGTGGAAATCGACCCGTCCACGCAAAAGGCCAAGCTCGACGCAGGCCGGTTCTCCATCGAGAACCTCAAGGCGCAGTTGCAGGAGCAACGAGCCCAGCATGAGCTGGCGCAGCAAAAGTACCAGCGCCAGCAAAAACTCGCCGCCGGCGGCGCCACCCGCGAGGAAGACGTCCAGACCGCCCGGGCCGAAGTGCGCGCCACGCAGGCCCGCATCGACATGTTTCAGGCGCAGATCCGCCAGGCACAGGCCAGCCTGCGCAGCGACGAAGCCGAGCTCGGCTACACACGCATCTATGCGCCGATGTCCGGCACGGTGGTGGCAGTAGGCGCCCGGGAAGGCCAGACACTCAACGCGCAACAGCAGACCCCGCTGATTCTGCGGATCGCGCGGCTCTCTCCGATGACCGTATGGGCCGAGGTCTCCGAAGCCGACATCGGTCACGTCAAACCGGGCATGACCGCTTACTTCACCACCCTCAGCGGCGGCAGCCGGCGCTGGAGCAGCACCGTACGGCAGATCCTGCCGGTGCCGCCGCGTCCGCTGGAACAGAGCCAGGGCGCCAGCCCCACCAGCGGTCGCAGTGGTAGCGAACGGGTGGTGCTTTACACGGTATTGCTGGATGTCGATAACGCCGATAACACCCTGATGACCGACATGACCGCCCAGGTGTTCTTCGTTTCGCAACAGGCACAAAACACCCTGACCGTGCCCACCGCCGCCCTGCAACGCAGCGCTCGCGCGGACTGGCAACTGGCGCAGGTGGTCGCCGCCAATGGCGACATTCAGTCCCGGGAAGTGCGCACCGGCATCCGCGACCGCTTGCGCACGCAGATTCTTGAAGGGCTTGTCGAAGGCGATCATGTCCTGAGCAGCCCGGCCACCGGCAATGGAGGCTGAATGCAAACGCCCCTGATTGACCTGCGGCAGATCCGCAAAGCCTATGGCGGTGGCGACAGTCCGCGGGTGGAAGTGCTGCGCGGCATTGATCTGTCGATTCATGCCGGCGAATTCGTGGCGATCGTCGGCGCCTCCGGTTCCGGCAAGTCGACACTGATGAACATCCTCGGCTGCCTCGACCGACCGACCAGCGGCGAATACCTGTTTGCCGGTGAAGAGGTCGCGCGGCTGGACACCGACGCTCTGGCCTGGCTGCGACGCGAGGCGTTCGGCTTCGTGTTCCAGGGCTATCACCTGATTCCGTCCGGCTCGGCCCAGGAAAACGTCGAAATGCCGGCCATTTACGCAGGCACACCGGCCGCCGAACGCCACGCCCGGGCCCACGCGCTGCTGACTCGCCTGGGCCTTGCCGGCCGCACTGCCAATCGCCCGCACCAACTCTCCGGCGGGCAACAGCAGCGGGTGTCGATTGCCCGTGCGCTGATGAATGGCGGTCATATCATTCTCGCCGACGAACCCACCGGTGCGCTCGACAGCCACAGCGGTGCCGAGGTCATGACCCTGCTCGATGAACTGGCAGATCAGGGCCATGTGGTGATTCTCATCACCCACGACCGCGAGGTCGCGCAACGTGCCAAGCGCATCATCGAAATCCGCGACGGCCTGATCATCAGCGACACCGCCGATCCGTCATCGCCCCCCTCGCCCGCCGTCGGTTCCGGCGCATTGCAGGCCGTGGATCTGCGCGAGCGTCTGAACACCGGCAGCACCCAGACCGGCGCCTGGAAAGGCGAATTGGTGGACGCCGTGCAAGCGGCGTGGCGAGTGATGTGGGTCAACCGCTTCCGCACCGCGCTGACCCTGCTGGGCATCGTCATCGGCGTCGCGTCTGTGGTGGTGATGCTGGCGGTGGGCGAAGGCAGCAAGCGCCAGGTGATGGCGCAAATGGGCGCCTTCGGCTCCAACATCATTTATCTCAGCGGCGCTGCCCCCAACCCGCGCACGCCACCGGGCATCATCACCCTCGATGACGTCGCCGAACTGGCCGCCCTGCCCCAGGTGGAACGCATCATGCCGGTCAACGGCTCGACCGCCGGCGTGCGCTTCGGCAATGCCGACCACACCAGCTATGTGGGCGGCAATGACACCAATTTCCCGACCATTTTCAATTGGCCGGTGGTTCAGGGCAGCTACTTCACGCAAGCCGACGAAGACAGCGCCGCTGCCGTGGCGGTGATCGGCACCAAGGTTCGCGACAAACTGCTCAAGGATGTCGCCGATCCTGTCGGTCAATACATCCTGATCGAAAACGTACCGTTCCAGGTGCTCGGAGTCCTCGCTGAGAAAGGCTCCAGCTCCGGCGACTCGGACAGTGACAACCGGATCGCCGTGCCCTACTCCGCCGCCAGCATGCGCCTGTTCGGCAGCCGCAACCCCGAATATGTGGTCATCGCCGCGCGGGACGCCCGCAAGGTCAAGGAGGCGGAGCAGGCCATCGAGCAATCGATGCTGCGCCGGCACAACGGCAAAAGGGATTTCGAGCTGACCAACAACGCCGCCATGATTCAGGCCGAGGCGCGAACCCAGGGCACGCTGTCGCTGATGCTCGGCGCGATCGCCGCCATTTCCTTGCTGGTGGGCGGTATCGGCGTGATGAACATCATGCTCATGACCGTGCGCGAGCGCACCCGGGAAATCGGCATCCGCATGGCCACCGGCGCCCGTCAGCGCGACATCCTGCGCCAGTTCCTGACCGAGGCAGTGATGCTCTCGGTGGTCGGCGGCGTTGCCGGGATCAGCCTGGCGATGCTGGTCGGCGGTGTGCTGCAACTCAGCGGCGTCGCCATGGCGTTCCAGTGGATTGCGGTGTTCGGCGCCTTCGGTTGCGCGCTGGCCACCGGTGTCATCTTCGGCTTCATGCCTGCCCGCAAGGCCGCCCGGCTCGATCCGGTCAAGGCCCTCACCAGTGAATGATCGACCTATGAAAGCCCACCTGACACTTCTCGCCGCCAGCGTTTTGCTGGCGGCGTGCGGCAGCCCCGCGCCACGCCCCGACAGCGGCCTGCAACCACCGCCCGCCTGGCAATCGCCCGAACATCCCGGCGCCAGCCAAAGCGATCGACAATGGTGGACGCATTTCGGCAGCACGGAACTCGATCATCTGATCGAACAGGCCCGGCTGGGTAGCCATGACCTGGCCGCCGCAGTCGCCCGGGTGAGGCAGGCGCAGGCCAGCGCGACCATCGCCGGCGCGCCGCTGCTGCCCGAAGTCAAGGCCGGGCTGAATGCCAATCGGCAGAAACTCCTGCACGGCAAAGGCTACAGCCAGCTCGACGTGAACCCCGACAACCGCTCGCTGGATTACTACGACGCCGAGTTGAGTGCCAGTTACGAAATCGATTTCTGGGGCGGCAAACGCGCCGCCCGGGACAGCGCGGTGCTCGGTGTGCAGGCCAGCGAATTCGACCGTTCAACGGTGGAACTGACCCTGCAAAGTGCCGTCGCCAACAGCTACACCCAGGCCCTGGCGCTGCGCGAACAGGCGCGGATCGCCGAACTCAATCTGGTCAATGCGCAAAGTGTTCTGCATCTGGTGCAGACCCGCCACGACGCCGGCAGCGCCACCGCGCTGGAACTGGCTCAGCAGAAAAGCCTGGTCGCCGAACAACAACGCAAACTGCCGCTGGTACAACAACAGGCCCGCGAGGCACTGATCACCCTGGCCGCCCTGCTCGGCCATCCGGTGCAGGAGTTGCCGACACCCCGACAGGCGTTCGCCCAACTGCAATGGCCGGACATCGCCAGTGGTGTGCCCAGCGATCTGCTGCAACGGCGCCCGGACATCGCCAGCGCCGAAGCCAGACTGGCCGCCGCCCAGGCCGATGTGACCGTGGCCCGCGCCGCCATGCTGCCCAAGGTCACGCTGACCGCCAGCCTCGGCACCGGCGCGGACCTCGCATCGGATCTGCTGCGCACGACCTTCTACAACCTGTCCTCAGGTCTGGTGGCACCGATCTTCAACAATGGCCGCCTGCGTGCCGAACGCGACAAGGCCACGGCGCGCCAGGAAGAATTGCTGGAGACCTATCGCGGCGCAATCATCAATGGCTTCGCGGACGTGGAAAAAGCCCTGACGAGCATTCGCGGCCTCGATGAACAGCGTCAATGGCAAGGCGAGGAACTGCGCCAGGCACAGACCGCGTTCGACATCGCCCAGAGCCGCTATCAGGCCGGAGCCGAGGATCTGCTGACGGTGTTGCAGACTCAACGCACGCTGTATGCCGCCCAGGACATGAACGTGCAACTGCGGCTGTCACGCCTGCAGGCCAGCATTGCGCTGTACAAGGCGCTGGGCGGGGGTTGGCAAGTCATCTGAACAGCGCCTTGTTCAAGGCAAAAAAAATCGCAGCCCGACGCTGCGATTTTTTTTGCCTTCAGAGTTGTCGCCCCTTGACCTTCAGATGCCTGGCGTACCACGGCCGCTGCGGCACTTTGCGGAACAGGTCGGCCATGTTGTCTTCATCGCCGAACGTGATGCGCAATGCCAGCTTCATGGTTTCCGGGTCCATCTCCACCGAACGCCCCACCTGAAGGCCCGGAACGGTGCTGCAACCATGGGTGTCCGGGCCGAGCCACGGATCATCGACCTCGACCCAGCGCCCCGGTGCAAACCATGGCACGCCGTTGACTTGCAGACGGCTCACCTCACCCGGATGAAAGCGTTCGTGAGCGCGATACCAGTCTTCGATGCGGTCGTCGATCCAGCCATGGAATCGCCAGAACACCGGGTTCACATGGGAGGAAAACGGGTCGCCGAGAAAGTCGTTCTCCGGCGCGTACCAGCGCGCCGCGAAGTCAGCCTGATCCCGGGCCATCGGCACCGGAATATCGTTGGACGGATCACGGGCCACCGATGCCCAGCGCATGTGCAGCCAGTCGTGCAGACCCAGCTCGACTTCCGAGCCGAACTGGCCGAGCGTCAGCTTCGAGAGATAGCGCGGATCGGTGTACTGCGATTCCCAGACCTGGAAGTTGCTGTGGTAGGTCTCGGCCGTCTTGATGTCGCTGACCCACTTTGTGTATTCGTCATCGCCTTCGGTCAGCCAGGTGGGTGGCAAGGCGTCGCCGTCATGGTTGTCGAAGTAGCGGGCAAAACCCTGACGATCGCGCTCGAGCTCCGGTTGCGGCGCGGGGAATTTCAACCAGGACGGCAAGTCCTGCATCGAACGTGCAGTGCCCAACATGTGCCGGTGCATGAAGAAGAAGTCGATGCCCGAGCCGTTGCGATCCTTGCGCGGACCGCGCGCATCGCGCTCCTTGTAACGCGGGCCGGGTTGCCAGCCGATGCCGCGCAACGCATCGCGTTTTTTCTCGGACAGTTTGTGCCACTTGTCCCGCGAGGCATGCCAGAGCTGGTGAAACAGGCGATGCTCGGGCGACACCAGCCACGCCAGCAACGTCGGGTTCAGACCGGTTCGCTCACGAGCCTCGGGGAAACGGCGTTTGACGGCGATGAAACGGTTATCGAGCTCCGGCAGACCCAACGGCCGATCCAGGCGCAGCACCTGCCCGGTGAACGTGCCGCTGCCGGCATTGCCGAAGGCCGCCCAGACTTCGTCCAGTTTGACATCGAGCTCGTAGACCGCCGGCGCCTGTGGCTGGTCCGTGCGCATCAGACGCCAGTACAGCTGCGCGCCATTGCCCGAGACCAGATCGCCAATGACGTCATAGCGGGGCAACCCGTCGCTCCGCAACCGCGCGCCGGTGTCGAGACAGCCGCGCAAGCCGCGCCCGCGCTGGGCAATATCGAGAAACAATTCCAGGCCCTCACGGGGCAGGCCGTCGAGCCCGGCATCGGCGCCCGTGAAGCGGATGTCCCAAACACCGCGCAGGTTGTCGGCCAACTGCTGGCCGGCAGTGTCTGCCAGATCCACCGTGGCCTCGCCCGGCGTGACCGGCTCCTCCTCGCGGGTCAGCTCACGATGTGCATAAAAAGCGGCAGGCAGCGCAGCGCCCGTGAGTGCCATGCCCGCCATGAACCAGCGTCGAGAGATCGTCATTGCCCTACCTGTGTCAGCCATGAAGCAGGCTTTATCCAAGCTAGAACGTTTGCTGGTGCGACAAATTTATCGCCTGCCCGAAAAGATCCTCCGAAGGTCCGGACCGCGTTCGCGCGTTCTTTTGCCGCCTCGCTAAATTGTTTGCCTCCCCAGTCGTTCCTCCCAGATAGCAAAGGCCCCTGCGCCTGTACCTCGACGGCGAACCTGAATGAGATGGCAATGACAAAACCGCGTTCGAAAAAGGCTCTATACATCGGCCTGCCGCTGGCCTTGGCGATCAGCGCCGGTGCAGGCTTCCTGGCCTGGGATTACTGGTTCAGGGACAACCCCGGCTACCCGGTCAAGGTGATGAAACAGGCCACCGAACTGCAGGAACGGATCCTGTCGTTCGACAGCCATATCACCGTGCCCTTGAGTTTCGGCACCCATGGCAATGAAGCCGACAAGGACGGCTCCGGGCAGTTCGACCTGATCAAGGCCAACCGCGGACGGCTGTCCGGCGCCGCATTGACGGTCTTCGGCTGGCCGGAGATGTGGAACGGCCCGAACGCCCCGCACCGGCCTACCGACGGTTTCGTCGAAGAGGCCCGCAATCAACAGGAAGTGCGCTACAAGATCATCTCGGGCCTGGTGCGCGACTTCCCCAACCAGGTCGGCATCGCCTACACCCCCGACGATTTCCGCCGTCTGCACGGCGAAGGCAAGTTTGCGATTTTCATCAGCATGCTCAACGCCTACCCGCTGGGCAACGACCTGAGCAAACTGGACCTGTGGGCCGGTCGTGGCATGCGCATGTTCGGCTTCAGCTACATCGGCAACAACAGCTGGGCAGACTCCTCGCGCCCGCTGCCGTTTTTCAATGATTCCCCGGATGCGCTCGACGGCCTGTCGGATATCGGCAAACAGGCCGTGCACCGCCTGAACGACCTGGGCGTGATCATCGACGTCTCGCAGATGTCGACCAAGGGCCTGGAGCAGGTCGCGCAACTGAGCCGTACACCGCTGGTGGCTTCGCACTCGGCGCCGAGGGCGGCGGTGGACATTCCGCGCAACCTCAGCGACAAGGAGCTGCAACTGATCAAGAACAGCGGCGGCGTGGTGCAGGTGGTCGGTTTCTCGCAGTACCTCAAACCGCTGACCCAAGGCACCCAGGACAAACTCAATGCCTTGCGCGCCCGTTTCGATCTGCCGCCTCTGCCGAACCTGGCCATGGCGTTGATGCCGGGCGACCCGATCATCACCGCCTGGTCGGAACAGAAACTCGGCCAGTACGCCAGCGGCCTGTACGGGATTCTCGAAGAAGAACCGAAAGCCACCCTGAAGGACTTCGGCGACGCCATCGACTACACCGTACGCAAGATCGGCATCGATCACGTCGGCATCTCTTCGGACTTCAATGACGGCGGCGGAATCAAGGGTTGGGAGAACGTCGGCGAAATCCGCAACGTCACCGCCGAACTGATCCAGCGCGGTTACTCCGAAGCCGACATCGCCAAGCTGTGGGGCGGCAACTTCCTGCGGGTCTGGGATCAGGTGCAGAAAGCCGCCAAACCCGCACTGCTCTCCCGTCAGGACGCGACCCGACCATGACTGACCGCCGTACTTTTCTGAAACAGGCCGGCGTACTGGCCGCCGCTCTGCCTCTGGGTGTGAGCCTGGCTGAGCCGGCCCGCGCCGCCGCTTCGCCGCAGGACAAATGGGTGAAACTGCGCGGGCTGTTCGAACAGGACCCGGACGCGATCCACTTCGCCAACTTTCTGGTGACATCGCACCCAAGGCCGGTGCGCGAAGCCATTGCCCGCCATCGTGCGGACATCGACCGCAATCCGGGCCTGGCGATGGACTGGGATCTGGGCGTCACCGAACAGCGCGAAGAAAACGTGCGGGTCTGGGCCGGCCACTACTTGCAGGCCAGGCCGAGCCAGATCGCCCTCACCGGCAGCACCACCGAAGGTCTGGCGATGATCTACGGCAGTGTGCACGTGCGCCCGGACCAGGAAATCCTGACCACGGTTCACGAGCATTACTCCACCCGCAACATCCTCGACTTCCGCACCGCCCGCGACGGCACCCGGGTGCGCAAGCTCACGCTGTTCGAGAACCCGCAAAGCGTTTCGACGGATCAGGTGCTCGACACCATCAATCGCAACATCCGCCCCGAAACCCGCGTCCTCGGCATGACCTGGGTGCATTCGGGCAGCGGCGTGAAACTGCCGATCGCCGACATTGCCCGCCTCGTCGACGAACACAACCGAAACCGCGACGACAAGGACCGGATCATTTACGTGGTCGACGGCGTGCACGGCTTCGGTGTCGAAGACCTGAGCTTCCCGCAGATGAACTGCGATTTCTTCATCGCCGGCACGCACAAATGGATGTTCGGCCCGCGCGGCACCGGCATCGTCTGCAGTCGCAGCGACGAGGTGAAATACGTCAGCCCCAGCGTGCCGACCTTCTCCGAAGCCACGACCTTCGCCAAGACCATGACGCCCGGCGGCTATCACGCCTTCGAACATCGCTGGGCGGTGGACGAAGCGTTCAAGCTGCACCTGCAAGTGGGCAAGGCCGATGTGCAAGCCCGCATCCACCAGCTCAACAGCTATTTGAAACAGCGCTTGCAGGAGCAACCGGGCGTCGAGCTGGTGACCCCGGTCGAGCCGAAGTTCTCCGCCGGTTTCAGCTTCTTCCGGGTCAAGGGCCGTGACAGCGATGACATCGCCGCCCGCCTGATGAAACACCGCGTGGTCTGCGATGCCGTCAGCCGCGACGTCGGCCCGGTGATCCGTACCGCGCCCGGTCTGCTCAACACTGAAGCTGAAGTGGACCGTTTCCTCGATGTGCTGGGCAAGACGCTGCGCGCCTGAGCCCTGCGCCCCCGGTTTTACTTTAAACAGAGACGACTCATGAAAAAGCCTCACGCCTCAACCGCCTTCAAGGCATTGTCCGCACTGGCGCTGACCGCCCTGTGCGCGGGCCTGCTGCCGGGCACTGCCCTGGCAGCCACCCCGCCGGCACCCGGTAAAGTGTTCAAGGACTGCAAGGACTGTCCGGAAATGGTGGTGTTGCCGACCGGCAGTTACACCATGGGCACACCGGACGACGAAGTCGGCCGTGAACCCGACGAAGGCCCGCGACACGAAGTGACCTTCACCCGACCGTTCGCCATCAGCCGCTTTCAGGTGCTGGTCGGCGAGTGGGACGCATATGTCCGCGAGACCGGCGCCAAACCCTATGACTTCGATGATCGCCCGGGTCGCCGCTGCACCGCCGGCAAGCCCGAGTTCAAACAGACCAAACGCGACCCGGCCGTCTGCATGAACGTGGCCGAAGCCCAGGGCTACATCGACTGGCTGTCGAAAAAGACCGGCCACAGCTATCGCTTGCCGAGCGAGTCGATCCGCGAATACGCGGCCCGTGGCGGCAGCACCGGATCGTTCCCCTTCCCGTTCGACGAAGGCAGCGACTACCAGATTTCCAAACACGCCAACACCTACGGCGCCGCCGACGGTTACAACTTCACGTCCCCGGCCGGCACCTTCCCGGCCAACGCCTTTGGCGTGTACGACGCCCACGGCAACGTCTACGAATGGACGGCTGACTGTTATCACAAGGATTACTCCGGCGTACCCAACGACGGCCGTCCGTGGGTGCAGGAAAACTGCGAACGCCAGGTCATGCGCGGCAACGACTGGGGCGAGGCACCGGTGTTTTCCCGTTCCGGCAACCGCAACAGCAGCTGGCCGACCAGCAAGGGCGACTGGCTGGGCTTTCGCGTAGTGCGCGACCTCTGAGCCCGACTGTCAGCGACCGCAGCCCGTCTGCGGTCGTTTAAAGAAACCCCGTGACCATTCGTTTTCCTTACATACCGGCACTCCCTCCGCACCGAAGCAGGAATCCTCCATGACCAAGCCAACGCGTGGGGCGATCAACGAATTGTTCGCCCTGCTCAAGCCCTTCCGCCTGATTGTCTGCGTATCCATCGTGCTCGGCATGATCGGCGGCCTGAGCGTCACCGTGCTGCTGGCGACCATCAACAACGCCTTGCACTCGGCCGACGGACTGACCCGCACCGTGGTCATGATTTTCGCCGGGCTGTGCGCCCTGGCCTTGCTGACCACGATCCTGTCCGACATCGGCACCAACTACGTCGGCCAACACATCATTGCCCGCCTGCGCAAAGAGCTGGGGGAGAAAGTGCTGTCGGCGCCGATCGACCAGATCGAACGCTATCGCAGCCACCGCCTGATTCCGGTGCTGACCCACGACGTGGACACCATCAGCGACTTCGCCTTCGCGTTTGCACCGCTGGCCATTTCCATGACCGTGACCCTGGGTTGCCTCGGTTATCTGGCGATGCTGTCCTGGCCGATGTTCCTGATGATGCTGGTGGCAATCGCCATCGGCACCACCATTCAGGCGATTGCCCGGGCCAAGGGCATGCGCGGGTTTTACGCTGCGCGCGACTCCGAAGACGAGCTGCAAAAGCACTACAACGCGATCGCCGAAGGTGCCAAGGAGCTGCGCATCCATCGCCCGCGCCGCCAGCGCATGTTTGTGTCGGGTATCCAGAAGACTGCCGAAAAGATCTGCGACACCCAGATCAAATCGATCAACACCTTCGTGATTGCCAAGTCCTTCGGTTCGATGCTGTTCTTCGTGGTGATCGGTATGGCACTGGCCCTGCAATCGTTCTGGCCGAGCGGTGACAAGGCCGTGATGAGCGGCTTCGTGCTGGTGCTGCTGTACATGAAGGGCCCGCTGGAACATCTGGTCAGCACGCTGCCGATCATCAGCCGCGCACAAATCGCCTTCCGCCGGATTGCCGAATTGAGCGAGCAATTCTCCTCGCCCGAGCCGCACCTGCTGCTGCAAGACCAGGGCAACAAGCCCGGTGTCGTCAACCGTCTGGAATTGAACAATGTGCGTTATGCCTTCCCGCCAGTGGCAGGCAGCGAACCGTTCCGCCTCGGACCGGTCAACCTGCGCATCGAGCAAGGCGACATCGTGTTCATCGTCGGTGAAAACGGCTGCGGCAAAACCACCCTGATCAAACTGCTGCTGGGCCTGTATGCGCCGACCGAAGGCGAAATCCGGGTCAACGGCCAGCCGATCACCGCGTTGAACCGTGACGACTACCGACAGAACTTCACCACGATCTTTGCCGACTACTACCTGTTCGACGACCTGATTCAGGGAGACCGCGAAGTACCGCAGGACGCTACCCGCTACCTCGAACGCCTGGAGATCGCGCACAAAGTCAGCGTACGCGATGGCGCCTTCACCACCACCGATCTGTCCACCGGCCAGCGCAAGCGTCTGGCACTGGTCAACGCCTGGCTCGAAGAGCGCCCGGTGCTGGTGTTCGACGAGTGGGCCGCCGATCAGGACCCGACATTCCGGCGGATTTTCTACACCGAACTCCTGCCCGACCTGAAACGGCTGGGCAAGACCATCATCGTGATTTCCCACGATGACCGTTACTTCGACGTTGCCGATCAGCTAGTGCGCATGGAGGCCGGAAAGGTCAAAAGCGAACTGCAAACCGCTTGATCGACGAAGCCGCGGCCAGACCGGAAAAATATTTTCCGGTTTACCGCGGCTTTCTCGTCTTAATGAGATGAATAAGAACCATTAACAACTATACCTGCCAAGGTCTTAACCTCATGTCCGCATCCCGCTTCATGCTTCGCCCACTGACCCGAGCCCTGCTCATGCACGGTGCTACCCGCTCCCGTCTGGCCACCACCGGCCTGGGACTGGCAATGACGCTGGCCGTCACCCCGTATGTCCAGGCTCAGGAATGGAATCTGAACATCCCGGCGCAACCTTTGGTCCAGGCCCTGCAATCGCTCGGTCAGCAGACCAGCCTGCAAATCATCTACAGCCCGGAAAGCCTGCAAGGGCTGCGCTCCACCGCCCTGAACGGCCGGTATGCGGACGACAGCGCAATCGCGGCCATGCTCAAGGGCACCGGCATCCGTCACCAGCGTGACGGCAATACCGTGACCCTGCTGGCACCCGCCACCGGCAGCGCGATGGAACTGGCACCGACCAACATCGATGGGCAACGACTGACGGCCACTACCGAAGGCAGCAACTCCTACACCACCGGTGGCGTGACCATCGGCAAGGGCGTGCACTCGCTGAAGGAAACCCCGCAGTCGGTCACGGTCATGACCCGCAAGATGCTGGACGACCAGAACCTCAACACCATCGAACAAGTGATGGAAAAGACTCCAGGCATCACCGTTTACGACTCGCCCATGGGCGGCAAGTATTTCTACTCGCGCGGTTTCCGCATGACCGGCCAGTACCAGTACGACGGCGTGCCGCTGGACATTGGCAGCAGCTACGTACAGGCCGACAGCTTCAACAGCGACATGGCCATTTATGACCGCGTCGAAGTGCTGCGCGGTGCTGCCGGCATGATGAAAGGCGCAGGCGGTACGGCCGGTGGCGTCAACTTCGTGCGCAAGCGCGGCCAGGACACCCCGCACACCCAACTGTCGCTTTCGGCAGGCTCGTGGGACAACTATCGTGGTCAGGTCGACACCGGCGGCCCGCTGAACGACGCCGGCACCATCCGTGGCCGCGCCGTGGTCACCCAGCAGACCCGTCAGTACTTCTATGACGTGGCCAGCCGCAAGGACCAGATCTACTACGGTGCGCTGGACTTCGACCTCAGCCCCGACACCACCCTGGGCCTGGGCATGGCCTATGAAGACGTCGACGCCACACCTTGCTGGGGCGGTCTGCCGCGCTATGCCGATGGCTCCGACCTGCACCTCAAGCGCTCCACCTGCCTGAACACCTCGTGGAACAACCAGCGCAGCAAACGCGCCACCTACTTCGGCGACGTGAAACACCAGTTCAACGACGACTGGTCCCTGAAAGTGGCCGGGGTCTTCTCGCGCAACACCCAGGACATGGAGTACGCGTTCCCGAGCGGCGCGGTGCCGGTAGGCGCCACCAGCTCCAACACGCTGATGCTGGGGAGCATCTACGACTACGAGCAGACCGACTACGGCTTCGATGCCTACGTGGACGGCAAATTCGACGCGTTCGGCCAGCAGCACGAACTCACCGTCGGCGCCAACGCCAGCCGTTCCCACAAGGATGACTTCTACGCCGTGGCGGCCTTGCCACAGCGCCAGAACGTGCTGAACCCGAACCATCACCTGCCCCAGCCTGACGAAAGCTACTACCTGGCCAACGCCTCCCGGGGCGGTCCGGTGGACATGCGCATCAAGCAATACGGCGTTTACTCCACTGCCCGCCTGAAACTGGCAGACCCGCTGACCTTCGTGCTGGGCAGCCGTGTCAGCTGGTACAAGTCCGACACCGACTCCGTGCAGTACTTCCGCGGTGAAGGCACCCCGGTCAGCACCAAGTCCACCGAAACCGGACAGGTCACCCCGTTTGCCGGGCTGTTGTTCGACCTCAACGACAACCTGACCGCGTACGCCAGCTACACCGATATCTTCACCCCGCAAGGCGGCTACAAGACCATTGACGGCAGCACCCTCAAACCCCTGATCGGCCAGAGCTACGAGCTGGGGATCAAGGGCGAGTGGTTCGACGGTCGCCTGAACAGCTCCTTCAACCTGTTCCGCACCATTCAGAAAGATGCGGCCCAGGATGACCCGCGCTGTGAAGACAGTTCCTGCTCGCTGAACTCCGGCAAGGTCCGCGCCCAGGGCTTCGAAGCGGAAGTCAGCGGTGAAGTGATCGATCGCCTGCAACTGCTGGCCGGCTACACCTACACCCAGACCAAAGTGCTGGAAGATGCCGACGCCACCCAGGACGGCGTGGTCTACAACTCCTACGTACCGCGCCACCTGCTGCGCGTCTGGGGTGACTACAGCCTGAGCGGCCCTCTGGATCGCGTCACCATCGGTGCCGGCGTCAACGCCCAGAGCGGCAACTACCGCACCTCGCCACTGGGCGGTGACAACATCACCCAGTCGGGTTATGCGGTCTGGAACGGTCGCATCGGCTACCGCATCGATGACACCTGGTCCGTCGCCCTCAACGGCAACAACCTGTTCGACAAACGCTACTACGCCACGGTGGGCACCGAAAGTTTCGGTAACTTCTACGGCGATCCGCGCAACTTCGTGATGTCGGTCAAAGCCGACTTCTGATTACAGCGCCCATGAAAAAACCCCGCATTGCGGGGTTTTTTCTGGTCTGCGAATTGGTCTGGGGTTCAGTTCAACGCGCGATTCAGCGCACGGCTCAGGGTTTCGTGTACCTGCAGGACATCGGGCATCACCGACGCCAGCCTGAGCAAATCGTGGGTCAACCCCGGGCAGTGCTCGAGCTCGACGCTCACACCGTGCTCACGCAACTTGTCGACATACGCCTGGCCCTCATCGAGCAGCGGATCGAACCCGGCCAGCACGACAATGGCCGGGGCGACGCCACGCAGATCTTCGGCCAGCAACGGCGAGAAACGCCAGTCCTGATAATCTTCCGGGGTGCGCGCGTAATGCCCGTAAAACCAGTCCAGTGTCTCGTCTTCCAGCAGATAGCCTTCGCTGAACAAGGTACGCGAATCATGGGCACGCGAAGCGTCGGTGACCGGATAGCACAACAACTGAGCCTTGGGCGCGATGGCCACGGTGTGCGGCTGAACCACCGCTTGCACCGCGAGTACGGTGGCCAGCGTGGCCCCGGCGCTGTCACCGCCGAAGGCGACCCGGCCCGAGTCCAGGCCCAACGAAGCCGCGTGTTCGGCCAGCCACGACAAAGCGTCCTCACCGTCTTCCAGTGCCGTCGGGAAACGGTGCTCCGGCGCCAGTCGATAGCCCACGGAGAGCACCGCGCACGGCGTGCGCCGGCAGAACTCGCGACACACGCCGTCATGGGAATCGAGGCTTCCAACCACAAACCCGCCACCGTGGAAATACACCAGCACCGGCATTAGCGCCGACACACCGTGCGGGCGATAAAGACGCAGTGCCAGCGGCGCACCGTCCCGGGCGGTAGCGCTGATGGCCTGCACGTCCAGGTCTTCGGGCGCCGTCCAGCGCAACTGCACAGTGGTCTGTTCGAAGGTGTCCCGGGCCTGGGCCGGGGTCATTTGGTGCAGCGCCGGCAGACCGGCATCCTGGCTGTCTTGAGCCAGGTCGAGAAAGGCTTCCAGATCAGGGTGTAACGACATCGCGAAGATCCTTGTATCAGCAAAAAAGGGGCGCGCCTCGGCAACGCCCCTCAAAAATGATCCAGCGTGCAGCGATCAGCCCACACGCGCCATGCAATGCTCGATCAGCGCTTCAAGTTCACGCTGGTAATCCTGCATCAGTGCGTCCATGGTGCCGGCGCGGTAACGCTGGCTGCTGTAGATGCAGCGCAACGCCAACTGGCCGTCATACACCTGGCCGACAATTTCCAACCAGTTGCCCAGGTTCGCCTTCAGGCTGTAGTTGTCACCGGTTTCTTCCAGCGCCGGCACCAGCAGCGCCTGCTCGTCGAAGCTCTGGTCGAACTGCCCCAGGTAGTTGAACGTCACCCGCGCCTGCGGCAGATCCGCCAGCTGCCGGGACACCTCGGCGCCCGCCAGATGACGCAGCACGCCGTAACCGATGCCCTTCTGCGGCACCGCCGCCAGCTGCGCCTGTACGTCGATGATCGAACGTCCGATATCGTCGCTGTCCGGACGCAACCGCACCGGGAACATGCTGGTGAACCAGCCAAGGCTGCGGCTCAGGTCGATGGATTCGAACAGATCCTCGCGGCCGTGCCCTTCCAGCAGAATCAGCGCCGATGGCTGGCCGCTCCAGCGGCACAGGGCCCGACCGAGTGCCGACAGCAGCAGGTCGTTGATTTGCGTGCGATAGACCGCCGGCGCCTGCTTGAGTAATTGTTCGGTGTGCTCGCGGGACAACTTGAGCCGCGCCTGCGCCTGCTGCCGCACCTGGTTCTTGCCACGGTAGTTGTCGCACGGCAGATCGACGCCCGGTTGATCCAGTTGTTCCAGCCAGTACGCCAGTTCCTGTTCGGCAATCGCCGGGGCCTTCGCCTGCAAGGCCTCGGCAAACGAACGATAGCTGCTGGTACGAATCGGCAGTTGCGGCGCCAGCCCCTGCACACACGCTTCATAAGCGGTTTTCAGGTCATCGAGCAGGATCCGCCAGGACACGGTGTCGACCACCAGGTGATGAATCACCACCAGCAGTCGCGCCTGACCATCCGGCAGGGCGACATGCATCACCCGCCAGACCGGCCCGTCGTCCAGTTTGAGGCTGCGCTGGGCAAGGTTGGCCAGCGCTTCGACCTGCTCGCTGTTCTCGGCCTCACGGCGCCAGAGCACCGCATCGCCCTGTTCGGTGGCGGTGCAGTAGCGTTGCAGCCAGCGCCCGTTCTCCTGAGTGAAGCGCAGGCGCAGCGAGTCGTGGTGTTGCTCGATCCAGCCCAGGGCCTGTTCGAGCGCATCCAGATCCAGTGGCTGGCGCGCACTCAACAGCAGTGACTGGTTGTAGTGATGGGCTTCGGACATGCCCTCGGCGAAGAACCACTCCTGGATCGGCAACAGATTGAACAAGCCCTCGCCCGCCACCTGCGTGACGTCCACCAGTGGCTGTCCGGCGCCTTCCTTCGTCACGTTCTGTTCGACGATGCCGGCGATGGTCTGATAGCGCATCAGATCGCGCAGCTTCAGATCCATCTGCAACGTCGGATGGTTCCTGACCCGGGAAATGACCTGCAGGCTGAGGATCGAATCGCCGCCCAGTTCGAAGAAGTTGTCCGTGATGCCCACCTGCTCGACTTGCAGCACCTGGGCCCAGATCTCGGCCAGCAGTGTTTCCTGCTCGTTGCGCGGGGCGACATATTCCTCGCTCTTGAAGTCCGGCTCCGGCAGCGCCTTGCGGTCGAGTTTGCCGTTGGGCGTGACCGGGAAAGCACTCAGGCAGACAATCTGCGCCGGCACCATGTACTCCGGCAGCGAGGCGCGCAGCCCGGCCTTCAGTTCATCGCCCACGTCTTCGCCCGTCGGCGTCACCACATAACCGATCAATTGCTTGCCGGACGCATTGTCCCGGGCAATCACCAGCGCATCGGTCACTCCCTCCAGTTGACGCAGGCTGGCCTCGACTTCACCCAGCTCGATGCGGAAACCGCGCACCTTGACCTGATGGTCGATGCGCCCGACGTAATCGACCACGCCGTCCTGACGCAAACGCACCAGATCGCCGCTGCGATACAGGCGCTCGCCGACCGCGAACGGATTGGGTACGAAGCGCTCGCAGGTCAGATCCGCACGGCCGTGGTAACCACGGGCAACCCCATAACCGCCGATGTACAGCTCACCGGCAAAACCGGGCGGCAGCGGGTTCAGATCCTCGTCCAGCACGTACAGCGAACGTGCGCCGACGGCACGACCGATCGGTGCATAGGCCGCGTCACACTGCTGGCTCACCGGTACCTTCCAGAGCATCGGCGTGACCACGGTTTCCGTCGGGCCATAACCGTTGGTGAAGTACTCGGGGCGCAGGGCCGCCTTCACCTGTTCGAAGGTCTGGTCCGGCACGGCATCGCCGCCGAAGCAGTAAATGCGCACCGGTGGTGGCGCGATGCCGCTGGCCGCCGCGTACTCCGCCAACTGCTTGAGATAGGCCGGCGGGAAGCAGGCGATGGTGACGCCATACTCGTGCAACGCGGCGTAGGTCTGCTCCGGCGTCCACAGGCAACCGTCGCGAATCACCAGACGGCCACCGCTGTAGAGCGTACTCAACCAGCGCTCATGGGCACCGTCGAAAGCGAATGACATGAAGTGCAGCTCGCAGCTGCTGGCGTCCATTTCATACAGCTCGGCGATAGCCTGACAGTGCATGCTCAACGGCCCTTGCGTGACCGCAACGCCCTTCGGCCGACCGGTGGAACCGGAGGTATAGACCAGATACGCCAGCCCCTGCTCCTGCACGCGGCAGACTGGCGCGTGATCGGGGTAACGGGTCTCGTCGAGGTGATCGATTTCCAGGCGCAACAGTCCTTCGGGCGCTGGCAATGTGGCGCGCAGGCTGCTCTGGGTCAGCAACAGGGCCATGCCCGAATCCTCGATCATGTACGCCAGTCGCTCAGGCGGATAATCGATGTCCAGCGGCACGTACGCCGCACCGCTCTTGAGCACGGCGAGGAAGCTGACGACCATTTCCAGCGAGCGCGGCAGCGCCACGCCGATCACCACCTCCGGGCCCGCACCGTGTTCGGTCAGGCAGTGGGCCAGACGATTGGCCCGTTGTTCGAGTTCGGCATAGCTCAGACTCAATCCGGCGCACTGCAGGGCGATAGCCTCTGGCTGCTGCTGCTGCGCATGCCGGCTGATCAGTTGCGGCAACAGCACCGGTTCGTGGCTGGAGACCGGTTCGGCGCTCCAGGCCTGGATCGCCTGCCACTGATCGTTCGACAGGCGCTGCAGATTGCCCAGTCGCTCGTAAGGCGCACGCATCATCGCTTCGAGGGTGTTTTCCAGCGTCAGGCGAATGCCTTCCACGGCCTCGGCGCTGAAGTGGCTGCGCAGGTACAGGTACTCGATCGACAGCTCGTCACCCAGCATCACCGCGAGGTCCATCGGTACGTTGGTCACACCGTGGCCGATGGATTTGCCGAAGGTCAGGTCGGTGTCGTTTTCTTCTTGCAGGCGATCATCGATCGGGAAGTTCTCGAACACGATGATGCTGTCGAACAGCGCCTGGCCACCGAGGTTGGACCAGCGCTGCACATCGGCCAGCGGCGCCTGGGAATAGTCACGAATGTCCAGGTTGTAGGCCTGCACTTCGCCCAGCCAGTCCGCCAGGCGCTGATCGGCCTGCGGCGTCTGGATGATCGGCAAGGTGTTGATGAACAGCCCCAGCATGTTGCCGACATTCGCCAGCCCTTCGGGACGCCCCGAAACCGTGGCACCGAACGTGACCGTGCGCTGCCCGGTGTAACGCTGCAACAGCAGCAGCCAGGCGCCCTGAATCAATGTGTTGGGGGTGATGCGCAGGTCGCGGCAGAACTGCAACAGGCGTGCGGTTTGCGCCTGATCCCAGTTCGAGTAGATCGCATCGTGGCCGGAGACATCGGCCGAATGGCGCGGATGGATCGCCTGGCTCAACGCCGTCGGCTCGTTGACGGCCGCCAGACGCGCTTTCCAGAACAGCTCCTGCGCGTCCTGATCCTGTGCCTGCAACCAGGCGATGAAGTCGCGGTAACGACCGTTCTCACCGCTGACCTTACCCTTGGAGTAGTACTGCAAGACTTCGCCGAACAGGCGCGAGCTGCTCCAGCCGTCCATCAGGATGTGGTGGCTGGTCCAGATCATCTGATAGCGGTCATCGCTCAGGCGCAACAGCGTCACCCGCTGCAGACGGGCCTGGGACAAGTCGAAGCCGAGGGCACGATCATCGCTGGCGAACCCGGCGATCAATTCATCGCTGACCTCACGCTCGCGCCAGTCGAGCACCTGCATTTGCAGCGGGGCCTGACGATGGACCACTTGCAACGGCTTGGTCAGCCCGTCCTGCCAGTGAAAACTGGTCCGCAGGATCGCCTGGCGATCGATCACAAATTCCCAGGCGCCCCGGAAGCGCTCCACATCCAGGCCCTGGATCGGCAAGCTGACCTGGTTGACGTACAGGCTGCTGCCATTGTCCGAGAGCGTATGGAACAGCATGCCCTCCTGCATCGGCGACAGCGGATAAACGTCCTCGATCAGATCCGCCGGCACCGGCAACGCATCGAGCTGCGCCTGTTCCAGACGCGCCAGCGGGTAGCTTTCCGGCGTGCCGTCGGCCTGCTGCGCGGACTCCACCGACGCCACCGTCGCCAGTTTCTGCACGGTCTGTTGCTGGAACAGATCCTTGGGGGTAAAGCGGATGCCCTGCTGGCGCGCACGGCTGACCAGCTGGATGGAGATGATCGAATCACCGCCCAGGCTGAAGAAGTTATCGGTCACACCGACCCGGTCAATCTTCAGGATGTCTTGCCAGACCACCACCAGCTGTTGCTCAAGCTCCGTTGACGGGGCGACATAGTCCCGGCCCGACTGATTGACGTCCGGTGCCGGCAAGGCCTTGCGGTCCAGTTTGCCGTTGGGGGTCAGCGGCAGCGCCTCGAGGTACAGCCACTGCGCAGGCACCATGTAATCCGGCAGGTGCGTCTTGAGGGCGGACTGCAGCGATTCGCTCAGCTCATCCTGTTCCTGAAGGCTGAGGCCGGATCGGGTCGGCACCACATACGCCACCAGTTGTTGACCGCTGAGACCGTCCACCGCCAGCACCACGCCCTCGTGCACGCTGCCCTGGGCCAGCAGGCGCGCTTCGATTTCACCCAGCTCGATACGGAAACCGCGCACCTTGACCTGATGGTCGATGCGGCCCACGTATTCGATCCGGCCATCGTCCCACAGGCGCGTCAGGTCGCCGGTGCGGTACATGCGCTCGCCGCTGGTCGAGGCCGGGTTCGGCACGAAACGCTCGGCGGTCAGGCCCGGACGGAACAGGTAACCGCGGGTGATGCCGTCACCGGCCAGATACAGCTCGGCCGCCACCCCGATCGGCGACGCTTGCAGTTGCCCGTCCAGCAGGTACGCGGTGGTGTTGACCAGCGGCCGGCCGATATTCGCCTGGCCGCCGGCTTCGCGGCGGGTCCAGGTCGAATAGGTGGTGTCTTCCGACGGCCCGTACAGGTCGTAGACGTGCTCGACCGACGTCTCGCGATACAGGCTGTCGACCACGCTTTGCTTGAGCGGCTCGCCAGCCAGATTGATGATCCGCACGCCATTCGGAATATGCCCGGCACGGTGCAAGGCAGCGATCGCCGACGGCACGGTGTTGATCAGACGCACCTGATCGCGCTCCGGCAGGTCCGGCAGCTCCAGGGCATTGCGCGCCATGACGATCGAACCGCCACGCGCGAGGGTGACAAAAATCTCCCACACCGACAGGTCGAAGCAGACCGACGTCGAGGCGAGCACGCCTTGCAGGTCAGCCTCGCTGTAGACGTCGGCGGACCAGTGGATCAGTGCCTGGACGTTACGATGGGCAATCGCCACGCCTTTGGGTTTGCCGGTGGAACCGGAGGTGTAGATGACGTAGGCCAGGTTCGCCGAATCGCCACGCACGTCGAGGTTCTCGGCAGCCGTGTCGGCAAAGGCCTCGCCGCCCGCCTCCACCAGCACCACCTGTGCGTCGGTCTGCGGCAGTTGCCCCAGCAGCGATTGTTGCGTCAGCAGGACTTTCGCCTGACTGTCTTCCAACATGTACGCCACGCGGTCGGCCGGGTAGTCCGGATCCAGCGGCACGTAGGTGCCACCGGCCTTGAGCACCGCCATCAAGGCAATCACCAGTTCCGCCGAGCGCGGCATCGCCACGCCCACCCGAACCTCGGCGCCGACGCCCAGCGTCACCAGATGACGGGCCAACTGGTTGGCCCGGCGGTTGAGCTCGGCATAGCTCAGGGCTACGCCGCCGTGGCTCAGGGCCACAGCGTGCGGACGGGCCTGGACCTGCGCCTCGAAGCTTTGATGAATCAGACGCTCAGCCGGATACGCGGCGTGGTTGTCGTTCCATTGCGCCAGCGTGTTGTGCTCGGCACCCGACAGCAGCCCGACCTCACCCAACAGGCGTTGCGGCGACTCAAGGAACTGTTGCAGCACCACTTCCAGGTGCGTGGCCAACCCAACTACGCCGCGCTCGGAAAACTGCTCGGTCAGGTAGTTGAAGTCCAGACTCAGGACCTCGCCGGCACCGGCGATCAGGGTCAGGCCGTAGTTGGTCTGCTCGCGGTGTTCCAGACCACCGAAGCGCAGGCCGCCCGGATTGGCCTCCAGCGTCTCCGACACCGGGTAGTTTTCAAACACCAGCAAGGTGTCGAACAACGCTTCGCCGTTGAGCTCGGCCAGACGCTGGATGTCTTGCAGCGGCGTCTGCTCGAAGTCGCGCAGCAGCAGGTTCTTGTCCTGCACGCTGCGCACCCAGTCGCGCACGCTGACGCCCGGTTGCGGGCTGGCGATCACCGGCAAGGTGTTGATGAACAGCCCCAGTTGCTGCTCGATGCCCGGCAAATCCACCGGACGCCCGGACACCGTGGCGCCGAACGCGACCGTGGCCTGGCCGGTGTAACGCTGCAGAATCAGCAGCCATGCTGCCTGCACCAGACTGTTGAGGGTGACTTGCTGCTGCCGGGAGAAGCTGTTCAGGCGACGGGTGAAAGCGGCGTCGAAGGTCAGGCGATGCACGCCCTTGCCCGCCCCCGGCTGCACCTTGCCCGGACATGCCGAGGCCAGTCGCGTCGGCTCTTTGAGCTCGGCCAGTTGCCCGCGCCAGAAAGCCTGCGCGGCCTGCTTGTCCTGGCCTTGCAGCCAGGCCAGGAAGTCCCGGTAGCGGCCCTGCGCACCCGGCACCGGATGACCGGCGTAATCCTGCAGCACCTCACCGAACATCCGCGAGTTGCTCCAGCCATCCATCAGGATGTGGTGGCAGGTAAAGATCAGACGATGGCGATCATCGGCCGTGCGCAACAGGCACAGACGCAGCAGCGGCGGGTTCTGCAAATCGAAACCACGCTCCAGATCAGCCCGTGCCCGCGCTTCCATGGCCACGGCCAGGTCCGGCTCGTGGCGCATGTCCACTTCCGGCATTTCCAGGGTCAGCTGGCGATGAATGACTTGCAGCGGCGTGTCGAGACCGTCGCGGCCCCAGATGAAACCGGCGCGCAGCACTTCATGGCGATCCACCACCCGCTGCCAGGCTTGCTGGAAGCGCGCGACATCCAGACCTTCGATGTCCAGCAGCATCTGATAGACATAAGCGCTGGCATCGGCGTCATAGAGACTGTGGAACAGAATGCCCTGCTGCATCGGCGCCAGCGGATAGATGTCTTCGATCCGCTGGGCAACGATCGGCAGGTTGTCCAGATGGGTCTGGGACAACCCGGCCAGCGGCACGTCGGACGGTGTCAGACCACCGCTCGGGTGATTCAGGCAATGGTCGATCAATTCGGCCAGCGCCTCTTCATAGGCACGTGCCAGCGCATGGATGGTCGCGTGTTCGAACACATCGCCGCTGTAGGTCCAGGTCAGGCTCAACTGCCCCTGATAGACCCGGCCATCGATGGTCAGCGTGTTGGCCATCGGCGCCCGTTCGTCCTGCCCGGCGCCCTTGTCTTCGGTAGCCGGCACCCACAACGCGTCTTCATCGAAGTTGTTGTCGAACTGGCCGAGGTAGTTGAACGTCACCTTCGGCTGCGCCGCGCCGCCCAGGACGGCCTGCGTCTCGGCGCTGCCCAGATAACGCAACAGGCCATAGCCGATGCCCTTGTTGGGGATCGCCCGCAGTTGTTCCTTGATGCCCTTGATCGACGTTTCGACACCGGCGCCGGGGGTCAGACGCACCGGGAACATGCTGGTGAACCAGCCCACCGTGCGGCTCAGGTCGACATCGTCGAACAGGTCTTCACGACCATGGCCCTCGAGCTGTACCAGCGCGCTCTCGGCACCGGTCCATTCGCACAGCACCTTGGCCAGCGCAGTCAGCAACAGGTCGTTGACCTGGGTGCGGTAGACCGCCGGGGCCTGTTGCAGCAACTGCCGGGTGCGCTCGGCATCCAGACGCGTATCGACGCTGCGCTCGAAACGGTTGCTCAACTGACCCTGCGGGTTGTCCAGCGGCAGCTCGATGCCCGCGCCGCTCAACTGCCCGCGCCAGTAATCCAGCTCGGCTTCCAGCACGGCACTGCGCGCATGCCCTTGCAGGCGCGCGCCCCAGTCCTTGAACGCGGTGGTCTTGGCCGGCAGGCGCACAACCTGCCCCGCCGTCAGCTGTTGATAAACGGTTTGCAGGTCTTCCAGCACGATCCGCCAGGACACCCCGTCGACCACCAGGTGATGGATCACCAGCAACAGGCGCTGGCTGGCGTCAGGCAAGTCCACCAGCACCGCGCGGATCAGCGGACCGTTGTCCAGATCGAGGCTGCGTTGCAGTTCCTGGCACAGCGCCGGCAAAGCCGCGCTTTCCTGCAAGGTCACGGTGCGCAGCAGTTCCAGGTTCTGTTCAACCGGCGCGTGGATTTGTTGCCAGCCACCCTCAAGGTCGCGGTAACGCAGACGCAAGGCGTCATGGTGTCGTTGCAGGTGCTGCAACGCCTGCTCCAGTGCAGCCGCCGCCAGTGGTTTGGTCGGAGTCAGCAGGATCGACTGGTTCCAGTGATGACGCGCCGGGATATCGCTGTGGAAAAAGTACTGCTGGATCGGCGTCAGCACCGCCTCGCCGAGCACATCGCCCTGGGTCGCGAGCACCGCGTCGCTCTGCTGCGCGACCGTGGCCAGGCGCTGCACCGTCTGATGCTGGAAGATGTCCTTGGGCGTGAAACGGATGCCCGCCTGACGGGCGCGGCTGACCACCTGAATCGAAATGATCGAGTCGCCGCCCAGCTCGAAGAAGTTGTCATTGAGGCCGACGCGCTCGACCTTCAGCACGTCCTGCCAGATGGCGGCCAGTTGCTGTTCCAGCTCACTGCGCGGCGCGGCATACGCTTCCTGCACCTGAGCGACCTGCGGCTGCGGCAGTTGCTTGCGATCGAGTTTGCCGTTGGCGGTCAACGGCAGGCGTTCGAGGAATGCCCAGCTGACCGGCACCATGTAGTCCGGCAAGGCTTCGCGCAGTTGCGCCTTGATCGAATCGCGCAGCGTCGCCTCGGCATCGGCTTGCAGTGCCTCGTTCGGCACGATCCAGGTCGCCAGTTGCTGACCGCTCGGGCCTTCGACTGCCAGCACCACCGCCTCGCGCACCGCCGGGTGCTTGAGCAGCCGGGTTTCGATTTCGCCCAACTCGATACGGAAACCGCGGATCTTCACTTGATGGTCGATACGACCGATGTACTCGATCACCCCGTCGCCGCGCAGGCGTGCCAGGTCGCCGGTGCGGTACAGGCGCTCGCCGGCCTGCGGGTTGAACGGGTCGGGAACAAAACGCGTAGCGCTCATGCCCGGTTGATTCAGGTAACCCCGCGCCAGGCCGGCACCGGCGATGTACAGCTCGCCGATGCAACCTTGCGGCACCAGGTTCAGCGCGCTGTCGAGCAGGTACCACGACAGGTCGACGATCGGCTCGCCGATCGGGCTGCTGTGGCTTTGCTCAAGGTCGGCCATCGACAATGGACGGTACGTCACGTGCACCGTGGTTTCAGTGATGCCGTACATGTTCACCAGCGTCGGCGCGCGGTCGCCGAAACGCTCGAACCATGGCCGCAGGTTCTGCACTTCCAGGGCTTCGCCACCGAACACCACGTAACGCAGCGAATGGTCGCGCGAGGATTCACTGGCCAGTTGCATCAGCGGCTTGAACGCCGATGGCGTCTGGTTCAGCACCGTGACGTGTTCATCGCACAGCAGGGTGTAGAAATCTTCCGGGGAACGGGTGACGTCGTGGGGTACGACCACCAGTTTTCCGCCGTACAGCAGCGCGCCGAAAATTTCCCAGACCGAGAAGTCGAACGCGTAGGAATGGAACAGGGTCCAGCTGTCGTCCGGGCCGAAACCGAACCAGTGGTCGGTGGCGCTGAACAGGCGGATGACGTTGCTGTGCGGCAGCAATGCGCCTTTGGGCTTGCCGGTCGAACCGGAGGTGTAGATGACGTACGCCAGGTTGTCCGGCGTGGCCAGGCACGCCGGGTTTTCGCTGTTGCCCGGCTCCAGTGCCTGGCTCAGGTCCAGACAGGTGAGCCCCGGCGGAATCGGCAGCTGTGCCTGCAAATGGCCTTGGGTCAGCAGCAGACCGATGCCACTGTCCTCGATCATGTAGCTCAGGCGGTCTTGCGGGTAGCCCGGATCCAGCGGCACGTAGGCACCGCCGGCCTTCAGCACGGCGACGATGGCGACGATCATGTCCAGCGAACGCTCGACCGCCACACCGACCCGCACATCCGGGCCGACGCCGTTCGCGATCAACCGGTGCGCCCACTGGTTGGCCCGGCGATTGAGTTCGGCGTAGGTCAGGCGTTGCCCGGCAAAGGTCACGGCGACTGCATCGGGATGGCGCTCAGCCTGAGCCTCGATTACCTGATGGATGCACTGCTCGACCGGGTGCTCGACCCGCGTCGGGTTCCATTGGCTCAACAGTTGTTGCTGACGGGCGTCATCGAGCATCGGCAACTGCCCGATGCTGCGCGACGGGTCGGCGACGATCGCCTGCAACAGCGCGGTCCAGTGCTGCGCCAGACGCTCGATGGTCGCCGCGTCGAACAGGTCGGTGGCGTACTTGAGCACCGCTTCGATGCCGTGGGCCTGTTCGGTGGTGTTCAGGGTCAGGTCGAACTGGGCGGTCTGGCTCTGCCATTCCAGTGGCTCGATGCTCAGGCCATTGAGGCGCGTCTCGACACTGCTGCGGCGTTCGGCCTGATGGTTGAACATGACCTGGAACAGCGGGCTGTGGCTCAGGCTGCGACCCGGTTCCAGGGCTTCCACCAGTTGCTCGAAGGGCAAGTCCTGATGGGCCTGGGCTTCCTGTGCGGTCTGTTTGACCTGACGCAGCAAATCGACAAAAGTTGTCTGGCTGTCAACGTCGGCCTTGAGCACCTGCGTGTTGACGAAAAAACCGATCAGACGCTCGATTTCCACCCGGCCACGGTTGGCCACCGGCACGCCGACACGGATGTCCGACTGCCCGCTGTAGCGGTGCAACAGCGCCTGGAAAGATGCCAGCAGCAAGACGAACAGCGTGACGTTTTCCTGCCGCGCAAAGGCTTTCAGGCCTTGGCTCAGCTGCGCATCGAGAATCAGGTTGTGGCTGGCCCCGGCAAAGCTCTGATCGACACTGCGCGCGCGATCGAGCGGCAGTTCCAGCACCGGTTGTTCGCCGCCAAGTTTTTCCTGCCAATAGGCCAGTTGCCGCGCCTGCTCGCCGGCTTCCATCCACTGGCGCTGCCACAAGGCGTAGTCGGCGTATTGAATCGGCAGGGCCGGCAGACCGGCATCGTGACCAAGGCTGAAACCGGCGTAGAGCTGCACCAGTTCTTCGATCATCACTTGCAGCGACCAGCCGTCAGAGACGATGTGGTGCAGGGTCAGCACCAGCACATGGTCGTTCGGGTTGACCTGCAACAGGGCCGCGCGCAACAGCGGGCCTTGCTGCAGATCGAAAGTCTTCTGGCTCTGGGTCTGGACGAACGCCTGGATCGAGGCATCCGGGTCGCTCGCCAGCTCAGGGCTCAACGGGTAAGTCTCCAGTGCAAACGGTCCTGGCGGCAGGATCGTTTGCAGCGGTTGTTCGGTTTCCTGGGAGAACACCGTGCGCAAGGTTTCGTGTCGTTCGATCAGCGCCTGAAGGCTGCGCTCCAGCGCCGACTCATCCAGCGGACCCTGCAAGCGCAGGGCCGTCGGAATGTTGTAGGCCGCGCTGTGCGGCGCCCACTGCCAGAGAAACCACTGGCGCTGCTGGGCGTAGGACAGCAGCAGCGGCTCTTCGGCCGTGCGCTTGAAAACCGGGGCAATGTCAAAGAGGTTGACGCCTTTCTGCTTGAGCAGAACCGCCAGAGCCTTTCTTTGCTTAGCCGAAAGTTGTCCTACCGACTCGATTAACTCTTGCACGCGTTTTTCCCTCTCAAGAAATCAGTTTTTCCAGATCATCGAGGGATAGACGTTTGAGGGCCTCCAGGGATTTAGCCAATTCATCCTGAACGGGCGACATTTCGACGCGCAGCGCCTCGATCCGGTTGCAGAACGCTTTCAGCGTATCGGCTTCGAACAGCTCCTTGAGCGGCACCTTGTCGCCCAGACGTTCCTTGATCCGGGTCACCACCAGCGTCGCCAGCAACGAATGGCCGCCGAGCTGGAAGAAGTTGTCCGCCAGGCCCACGCGCTCGACTTCCAGCACTTCCTGCCAGACCGTCGCCACCTCCCATTGCAAGTCGGTCTGCGGCGCTTCGTACTGCTGCTGCGTCGGGCTGTCGCCCAATGCCATCAGCGCCTTGCGGTCGAGCTTGCCGTTCGGGGTCAGCGGCACCGCCTCGATCACATGCAGGTGCCCCGGCACCATGTGCGCCGGCAAACGACTGGCCAACGCTGCGCGCAGACGCTCGGTCAGCGCCGCCGGATCGGTGACCGGTTGCGCCGCCACGACGTAGCCATGCAGGTGCTTGCCCGCCGCGCCGTCCTGAGCCAGCACCACCGCCTCGCGCACCTCGTCCTGCTCCAGCAGACGCGCTTCGACCTCGCTCAGCTCGATACGGAAGCCACGGATCTTCACCTGATGGTCGGCGCGGCCCAGGTACTCGATATTGTCATCCGCGCCCTGGCGCACCAGGTCGCCGGTTCGGTAAAGCCGCTCGCCGTTGCCGGCATACGGGTTGGGCACGAAGCGTTCGGCGGTCAGCCCCGGGCGCATCAGATAGCCCCGGGTCACGCCGGCGCCGCCCAGGTACAACTCGGCCGCCACACCGGCCGGCAAGCCATTGAGCTGCGTGTCGAGCAGGTACGCCACGGTGTTGTCCAGCGGCCGGCCGATGTTGGCCTGACCGTGCGCGGTGCGCAGGGTGAATGTCGAATACGTGGTGTCTTCCGACGGACCGTACAGGTCGTAGACCTGCTTGACTGACGTGCTCGCGTACAGCGTGTCCACCAGGCTCTGTTTCAGCGGCTCGCCGGCCAGATTGATGGTCGCGACCGACGCCGGAATCTGCCCGGCCCGTTGCAGCGCGGCAATCGCCGACGGCACCGTGTTGATCAGCGTGACCCGCTCGCGGGCCGGCAACTCCGCCAGGGCCAGCGCGTTGTCCGCCAGCACCATGCAGCCACCGCTGGCCAGGGTGACAAAGATCTCCCAGACCGACAGGTCGAAGCAGATCGAAGTCGACGCCAGCACACCGCGCAACTGCTCCTCGCGGTACACCCCTTGCGACCACTGGATCAGCGCAGTGAGGTTGGCGTGACTGATGGCCACACCCTTGGGTTTGCCGGTGGAACCCGAGGTGTAAATGACGTAAGCCAGGTTTTGCCCGGTGATCCCGGCCATTGGCGCGGTGGACGGATACTCGGCCAACGATTGCTCACTTTCCTCGACCAGCACCACTTGGGCGCTCAACGTGTCAGGCAGCATCGCCTGCGCCGCCGGCTCGGTCAGCAATACCGCCGCACGACTGTCGTCGAGCATGTGCAGCAGGCGTTCCTGCGGGTAGTCCGGATCCAGCGGCACATAGGCGCCACCGGCCTTGAGAATCGCCAACAGCGCGACCAGCATGTCCGGGGTACGGCGCATGCACACACCGACGCGCACCTCCGGCCCCACGCCCAGCGCTTGCAGCTTGTGCGCCAGCCGATTGGCCCGCCGGTCGAGGTGGCGATAGTCGATCTGCTGTTCGGCGTAGATCACCGCCGCCGCATCCGGTCGCTGTGCAACACGGGCCTCGATGAACTCGAGCACCGTGCGCGAATCGGTCGCCGTGACACCGGCCTTGCCCCAGTCGATCGCTTGCTTGCGCTGAGGCTCGTCGAGCAATTGCAAGGTGCCCAACGGTTGCGCGGCGTTGCCGAGGAACTGGCTCAACAGACTTTCGAGCTGACGACTCAGGCCGACGATCGTCGCAGCATCGAACAGGGCCTGATCGTAACTGACGCCCAGGCTCAGCTCGCGACCGGTAACCGCCACCAGCGTCAGCGGGTAGTTGGTCTGCTCCTGACGGCGGATCGCCGAGAACACCAGACCGGTATCCGGCCCCTGTTGCAGGGCTTCGGCCATCGGGTAGTTCTCGAACACCAGAATGCTGTCGAACAGCGCTCCCGCACCGAGTCCGGCCCAGCGCTGAATCTCGTAGAGCGGCGTGTGCTCGTGCTCGCGCAGCGCCAGGTTGAGGCCCTGCACGTGTTGCAACCAGCGCTCGACCGGCATCTCGGCGGACGGCGCCGCCACGACCGGCAAGGTGTTGATGAACAGGCCGATCTGCTGCTCGAGGCCGGGCAGATCGGTCGGACGTCCGGCCACCGTAGCGCCGAAGGCCACGCTGTCCTGACCGGTGTAACGCTGCAACAGCACCAGCCACGCCGCTTGCACCAGGGTGTTGAGGGTGACTTTCTGCTCCCGGGCGAAACGGTTCAGATCCGCCGTCAGCTGTTCGCTGAACAGATGCTGGTGATCGGCATAACCGCTGACGCCGGACGGCTGCGTCGGCACGGCACTGGCCAGCCGCGTCGGCTCTTCGAGTTCGGCCAGCGCCTGCTTCCAGAACGCCCGACTGGCTGGCTGATCGCGCTGACCCAGCCATTCGATGTAGTCGCGATAACGTCCCTGGGCAGCAGTCGGGGTCAAGCCCGCATAACGCTGCAGCACTTCGCCGAACAACTGCGAGGTACTCCAGCCATCCATCAGGATGTGGTGGCAGGTGTAGATCAGGTGATGCGTCGCATCATCGGTACGCACCAGCGAAACCCGCAACAGCGGCGCGCCCGTCAGCTCGAAACCGTTGGCCAGATCATCGCCGGCCAGTTTTTCCAGCGCTGCGTCGAGGTCGGTTCGACCCCGCCAGTCCTGCACGCTCCACGGCATTTGCACACGCTGGCGAACCACTTGCACCGCCGCAGCGGCGTCGCTCGGCCAGACAAACGCGGTACGCAGAATGTCGTGGGCGTCGAGGGTCTGCTGCCAGGCCTGACGGAAACGCTCGACCTCCAGATGTTGCACGTCGACCCGCAGCTGGTTGGTGTACGCCGGGCTGTCGGGATCGTTGAGGCTATGGAACAGAATGCCTTGCTGCATCGGCGACAGCGGGTACAGATCGGTGATCTCCCGGGCCGGAATCGGCAGGGCCGAAAGTTGCGCCTGCGTCAGGGTCACCAGATCGAAATCCGACGGCGTCACGCCGGCCTCGCCGCTGTCGCAGCAGTGATCGATCAGCCGTTCCAGCTCCAGGCGATAAGCCTCGGCCAGTGCCTGCACCGTGTCGGCGCGGTACATGCCCGAACCGAATGTCCAGGTCAGTTCCAGCTCGCCGCCATACACCTGACCGTCGATGCTCAGCCAGTTGCCCAACGGTGCCGCAGGGTCCTGATTGGCCCCGGTGCTTTCGCCGGACGGCACGAACAGTGCGCCCTCGGCGGCACCGAAGTCGCCATCGAACTGGCCCAGATAGTTGAAGGTCACCCGTGGCGGGGCCAGTGAACGCAGCTCGGCGGCGCCGGTCAGGTAGCGCAGCACACCATAGCCGATGCCTTTGCCCGGCACGGCGCGCAGTTGCTCCTTGATCGCGCACAACGATTCGCCCGGCGCTGCCTGCGGTGTCAGACGCACCGGGAACAGGCTGCTGAACCAGCCCACCGTGCGGCTCAGGTCGAGCTCGTCGAACAGGTCTTCGCGACCATGGCCTTCAAGCTGGATCAGCACCGACGGCTGTCGGCTCCAGTCACACAACACCCGCGCCAGCGCCGTGAGCAGCAAATCGTTGATCTGCGTGCGATACGCGGCCGGGGCGACCTTGAGCAACTTGTGGGTCAGTGCCTGGCTCAGGCGCGAACTGACGCGTTGCGCCTGCTCCTGAGTCTGCACGTCCTGTGCAAAGTCCCGTGGCAACTCCACGTCGCCCGCGCTCAGGGTCGTCAGCCAATACTCGCGCTCGCGGCCCAGTGTTTCGCTTTGGGCATAACGGTGCAGATGCGCGGCCCAGCTCTGCAGCGAACTGCTCTTGCCCGGCAACACCAGCGGCTTGCCCGAGGCCAGTGCGGTGTAACCGAGCTGCAAGTCTTCCAGCAGGACGCGCCAGGACACGCCATCGACCACCAGGTGATGGATCACCAGCAACAGACGCTGTTCACCGCCCGGCAGATTCGCCAGCACCGCCCGCAGCAGTCGCCCTTGTTGCAGATCCAGACTGCGCTGAGCCAGATCCGCCAGCGCCGTCAGTTGATCCAGGTTGTCCAGATCGCGTACCCACAGCAGCTCCGGGTCGCGTTGCTTTTGGAAGGTTGCCTGCCACACATCGCCCGACGCCTGGAAGTTCAAGGCCAGCGCATCATGCTGTTCGATCAGTGCCGCCAGCGCGGCTTGCAGATGACCGGCATCAAGCGGCGCCTGCGGCTGCAGCATCACTGACTGGTTCCAGTGCTGACGCCGGGCAATCGGCGTTTCGAAAAAGCGCGCCTGAATCGGCAGCAGTGCCAGTTGCCCGCCGACCTTCTGCGGCGCTGCCGCCACGGGTTTGGCTTCGATCAGTTTGGCCACCGCCGCCAACTGGCCGACGGTCTGCTTCTCGAACAACTGCTTGGGGCTCAGCTTGATGCCCTGACGTTTGGCCCGGGCAATGATTTGCAGGCTGAGGATCGAGTCCCCGCCCAGTTCGAAGAAGTTGTCGGTGCTGCCCACACGCTCGAGCTTGAGCACATCGGCCCAGATCGCCGCGAGTTTTTCCTCGATCTCGCCCACCGGCGCGACGAAGCGCTGCGTCACCACGCCCGGCACCGGCAAGGCGCGCTTGTCCAGTTTTCCGTTGGCGGTCAGCGGCAATTGCTCCAGCAGGACAATTTGCGCCGGCACCATGTAATCCGGCAGACGGGCTTGCAGTTGCTCGCGCAGTGTTTCCGCCTTCAGCGCTGCATCTGCCGCCGGCACACACCAGGCCACCAATTGCAGGCGTGCCGGGTCGTCATCCAGCGCCAACGCGAGTACCGCCGCTTCGCTGACACCGTCCAGGCCGAGCAGCACCCGGGCGACTTCCGCCGGCTCCACCCGATACCCGCGCACCTTGACCTGATCGTCGGCGCGCCCGATGAACTCCACCGCCTGCTGGCGATTGCGACGCACCCGGTCGCCGCTGCGATAGACCCGTGCACCGGCCGGCCCGAACGGGTCGGGAACGAAGCGCTCGGCCGTCAGCCCCGGTTGCCCCAGATAACCGAAGGCAACACTGTCGCCGCCGATATACAGCTCGCCCGCAACCTGATCGGCCACGTTGTTGAGCACATCGTCGAGCACATACACATGGGCCCCGGCCAATGGCGTGCCGACCGGCACACTGCGAGCCCCCGGTTCCAGCGAACCGACTTCGTGGGCCAGTACACCGACGGTGGTTTCGCTCGGGCCGTAGTGGTTGATGACCCGGCAACCCGGCTTGAGCTGACGCACACGCTCCACCAGCGCCGGCGAACACGCTTCGCCGCCGACAATCAGCGCCTGCTCCGGCAGCACATCGGCTGCACGCGACGCCTGCAACAAGGCGGCCAGATGTCCCGGAACGATTTTCAGCATGCCCACCCGGTGCCCGGCCATGTACTCGGCGAAGCGATCCGGATCGAAGCCCAGCTCTTCCGGCAACACATGCAGCAAACGGCCCGAGCACAGCGCGCCGAACAGCACGGTGAACCCCAGGTCCGCCGCGATGGTCGAGACCAGCGCCATGCTGGTGTCCGGCGCCGGATCGAGACGCTCCAGCCCCCCGCGCACGTAACTGGCCAACGCACCGTGGCTGACCAGCACCCCCTTGGGTTGACCGGTGGAACCGGAGGTGTGAATTACGTAGGCCGGCGACTGCGACGACAACTCGCAGACCGGGGCCGTCACCGGCTGGTGTTGCCATTGCTGTGCATCGAACGCCAGCCCCTGACAACCGGCGACCGCCAGTTCCGACACCCGCGAATCCCCCTCGACACACACCACTGCGCGAGCCCTCGCGGCGGCGAGCATCTGCTGCAAGCGCGCGGTCGGTGCCTTGACGTCCAGCGGCATGTACACCGCGCCGGCCTTGAAGATCGCCAGCACGCACGTCAGCCAGTCGAGCGAGCGCTCCATCAGCACCGCCACCGGCTGACCGACAACTGCACCGTGGGCCAGCAGATGATGCGCGAGGCGATTGGCAGCCTGATCCAGCGCCTGGAAGCTCAAGCCGCCATTCAGATCCCGCGCGGCCAGCGCTTGCGGCTGGCGCGCGACTTCGCGTTCCCAGTGCTGCAACACCGACAGTGCCGGTTCACGCGGTGCCGCGAGCGCGCTCGGCAATGCCGTCGCCACGGTGTGCAGCGGCGCTTGTGGCGCTTTCAGCAGCGCACCGAACAGACCGAGCAAGGCCGGGACAAAACCTTCGACGGTTGCGTGTCGATAGAGGTCGCTGGCGTAGGTCATCTGCCCGTGGATCAACGTGCCGTCGTCGGTGATGTCCAGCGCCAGATCGAAGTGCGTGCCGTCCTTGTCCAGCGGATACTCCGCCACGGTCAGGCCCGGCAACGCCATCGAACGCTGCTTCTGCATGCCGACGTTCTGGTTGAACTTGGCCTGGAACAACGGGTTGTGCCCCAACGTACGCTCGGCGACCAGTTCGTCCACCAGTTGCTCGAACGGCAGCTCCTGATGGGCCTGCGCGCCGAATGACGCCTCGCGCACCCGCGCCAGCAAGTCCTCGAAACTGCCTCGCTCATCCACCTCGCAGCGCAGCACCTGGGTATTGACGAAGAAGCCGATCAGCCCTTCGACCTCGGCGCGACTGCGGTTGGCGTTGGGCACGCCGACACGGATGTCACGCTCGCCGGCCTGACGCGAGAGGAACAGCGAAAAACCGGCCAGCACCAGCATGAACAGACTGATGCCCTGAGCCCGGGCGAACCCGTTGAGCTGACGTGACAGATCCGCGCCGAAATCGAAGCTCAGGGTCTGGCCTTCAAAACTCTGGGTCAGCGGCCGGGCGAAGTCCGGGGCGACCTCCAGCAGCGGATGTTCCTCACCCAGTTGCTGACGCCAGTAATCGAGTTGACGCTCGCCCTCGCCCGCTTCCAGCCAGCGCCGCTGCCAGATGGCGTAGTCGGCGTATTGCAAGGCCAGCGCCGGCAACTGCGGCTCGCGCTCCAGGCTGAACGCCTGATAGCACTGCACGAATTCCTTGACCATCACGTCCATCGACCAGCCGTCGGAGACGATGTGGTGCATGCTCACCACCAGCACGAACTCATCGTCCGCCAGGCCAAACAGACTGGCGCGCAGCAACGGGCCGTGGCGCAGATCGAACGGCTGCGCCGTCACCTTCTGCACGTGCTCGGCCAGCGCCTGTTCGCGTTCCTGCGCGGCGATACCGGTCAAATCGATGCGCTCGAGCGCAACGCCCTGCGGTTCGAGGATCACCTGATGCGGCTGGTCGCCGTCGGTGCGGAACACCGTGCGCAGCACTTCATGGCGCGCCAGCAGGTGATCGAACGAGCGGGTCAGCGCCGCTTCGTCCAGCCGCCCTTTCAGGCGCAGACCGGCGGCCATGTTGTACGCGGCGCTCTGCGGTTCGAGCTGCCAGAGAAACAGCAAACGCTGCTGGGCGAACGACAGCGGGATCTGCGCGCAGTCGTGGCGACTGACCGGCAGCGGCAGCAGGCTGAAGTCCTTGCCCTCTTCGCGCAGCCTGGCCAGAAACAGCCGACGCTGCTCAAGCGGCAAGCCGACGAACCTTTTAGCGATGCGCTCCGCCATGGTGCCGCTCATACTTCTTCTCCTTCCAATTCATTCATGAACAGGTCCATGTCGGACCAGTCGTTATCCGCTGCACCGTCGGCCAACTGCGCCACTGCCTGGGCCAGTTCACCGAGCAGCGGTTTTTCGAACAGGTTGCGCAGCGGCAACACCACGTTCAGCTGTTTCTTGATCCGGCCGATCACTTGCGCCGCCAGCAGCGAATGGCCGCCCAGCTCAAAGAAGTGATCGTCCAGACCAACACGTGGCACTTGCAGGACATCCGCCCAGATCTGCGCCAGGGCTTGTTCGATGTCCGATTGCGGGGCGCGGTAATCGACCTGCAATTGGTCCATGTCCGGCGCCGGCAAGGCCTTGCGATCGAGCTTGCCGCTCGGCGTCAGTGGCAATTCCGCCAACAGCAGCAGATGGCCCGGCACCATGTAGTCCGGCAGCCTGGCCTGCAGCGAAGCCCTGACCTGCTGACGGAACGCCGACTGACCGGCCACCCCGTCGAGTACGTCCTGATCGGCCACCAGATACGCCACCAGTTGCAGGCTGCCATTGAGCGGCAAGGCCAGCACCACGGCCTCACGGATGCCCGGGCATTGCTGCAGGCGCGATTCGATTTCACCCAGCTCGATACGGAAACCGCGGATCTTCACTTGATGGTCCACGCGACCGACGTATTCCACCGCGCCATCGGCGCGCAAACGTGCGCGGTCGCCGGTGCGGTACAGGCGCTCGCCGCTGGCAAACGGGTCGGCAATAAAGCGCTCGGCGCTCAGGGTCGGCTGTCGGTGATAGCCGCGCGCCAGGCCCGGACCACCGATGTACAACTCGCCCACCGCGCCTTGCGGCAGCAGGTTCAAGTCATCGTCCAGCACGTACAGACGACGTGCGGCCAGACCGTGACCAATCGGAATGCCGCGCCACGACACGGCGTCAGCGGTCAGCGCCGAGCAGTCGTGGATCGTCGACACCACGGTGGCCTCGGTCGGCCCGTAGGTATTGAGCAGGCGCACATGACCCAGCCCGGCCTGCTGCCACAGGCGCAGACCGTCCACCGCCATCGCCTCGCCGCCCACGTGTATCTGGCGCAGCGCACCGAAATGCGCTGGAGGATGGGCGGCGTATTCCTGCACCAGCCAGTACCAGTACGCCGCCGGCAAGTCGGCCAGGGTAATGCCGTGCTCGAGGATCACCTGATGCAATGTCGCGCTGTCCCACAGCCGTGCGTCGCGCAGCACCACGCTCGCGCCGTGACAGAGCGGCGGGAAAAACTGCTCGACGAAGCCATCGAAGCTGCTGGTCGCGAACTGCAAGACCCGATCGCCTTCGCGCAGGTCGCTGTAGTCGATGGCGCGCTCGATGAACTCGCTCAGCGCGGCATGACTGATCGCCACGCCCTTGGGCCGACCGGTCGAACCGGAGGTGTAGATCACGTAGGCCAGGTTCTGCGGCTCGACCGTCACCGGCAGATTGTCGCTGAGCCCATCCTCCGGCAGCGTATCCAGACACAGGCTTTGCACGCCATCGAGAGCCGGCAGAGCGGCCAGCGTCTGACGGTCGGTCAGCAACAGGTTCAGTCCGCTGTCGTCGAGCACATGGCGCAGGCGCTCGCCCGGCGTCTGCGGATCCAGCGGCACATAGGCGCCGCCGGCCTTGAGCACGGCGAGCAAGGCGACAGCCAGTTCCAGCGAACGCCCCAGCGCCACGCCGACCAGCACGTCCGGACCGACACCCCGGGCGCGCAGTTGATGGGCCAGGCGATTGCTGCGCCGGTTCAGTTCGGCATAGCTGATCGAGGGTGACGGCTCGCTCGCCAGAATCACCGCCGGCGCCTCGGGGGTTCGGGCCACTTGCGCTTCGAACAGGGTCTGAAAGCTGGCCAGTCGCGGGCTCGTTTCGGCGATCTGGATCAAGCCCTGCTGCTCGGCGACGTCCAGCATCGAAAGGTTGCCGATCAACTGCTGCGGATCACGGCAGACCGACACCAGCACGTTGCGCCAGTGCCCGGCCAGCGCGGCGATGGTGGACTCGTCGAAAATGTCGGTGGCGTAGGTGAACGCGGCGAACAGTTGCTCGCCCTCTTCACGGGTATCGAGCATCAGATCGCTGGTGGCCGCATGTTCGCGGCCGCTGCCGGTCAGTTGTTCCTCGGTCAGGTAACCGACCCGCAAGCCGGACGCCAACTGCGCCTGCTGCAAATCGGTCACCAGCGGCTGGTGGTTGAACATCACCTGGAACAGCGGGTTATGGCTCTGACTGCGGGCCGGTTGCAGGGCTTCGATCAAGGCATCGAACGGCAGATCCTGATGGGACTGCGCGCCGGCCGCGCACTGGCGCAGGCTCTGTAACAGATCGGCGAAACGGCTGTTGGCGGTGACCACGCTGCGCAGGATCTGCGTATTGACGAAGAAGCCGATCAAGCCTTCGGTTTCGCTGCGGGTACGGTTGGCGATCAGGCCGCCGACGCGAATGTCGGTCTGGCCGCTGTAGCGATGCAGCAAGGTCTTGAACGCCGCCAGCAGAACCACGAACAGGGTCACGCCCTGACGTTGGGCGAGGCTCTTCAGATCCTGGCGCAGGCTGGCGTCGACGACCGTTTCCAGACGCGCGCCACGGTGACTGGCCTGGGCCGGGTACGCACGATCGGTCGGCAATTCAAGCACCGGGTGTTCGTCGCCCAGTTGCGCGCGCCAGTAGTCGAGCTGACGCTCGCGCTCGCCCGCCTCCAGCCAGCTGCGTTGCCACAGCGCATAGTCGCGGTAGTGCACGGTGATCGCCGGCAATTGTGGCTCGCGCCCGGCCACCAGCGCATCGTAGGTGCGCATGAATTCATCGATGAGAATGTTCATCGACCAGCCGTCGGCAATGATGTGGTGCAACGTCAGCAACAGCACGTGTTCCTGTGCGTCCAGCCGCAGCAGACGCAGGCTCAGCAACGGCCCGTTTTGCAGATCGAAGGCTTGCGTGGCCTCCGCCATCATGTGCTGTCGGGCCAGCGGCCAGCGCTGTTCCTCGGGCAACGCGCTCAAGTCAGTGAGGGTCAGCTTGACGGGCTGCGGTTCGGCGACTTTCTGGAAAGCTTGTTCGCCCTCCTGACCGAACGTGGTGCGCAGGCACTCATGCCGCGCCGCCAGCAGACTGAACGCCTGCTCCAGCGCCTCGGGCTGCAACTCACCGTTCAGGCGCACAGCCATCGGCAGGTTGTAGGCGGCGCTTTGCGGATCCATCTGCCAGAGAAACCACATCCGCTGCTGGGCATAGGACAGGCCGTCACGCTCGGCGGCCCCAATGCAGGCGGTCATGGGCAGCTGCGCAAAATTGATCCCTTCACGGGCCATGCCGGCGAGAAACAAACGACGTTTGTCCTGAGGCAATTCGATAAAGCGGCGGGCTAGTTTCTGTGCGTCTGCGGCATTCATGCATGGGGTCCTTGCTGATCGGCGGCGTGACCAGGAGGCCCGGTCGTATCAACAAGAACGAATGACAAACGCAATGATTTAGCGGGGCCGGGCAATCACCGGCCGACGGTTGCCGGGACTGGCGCACAAACGCCGAGGCCGGCTCACGACCGGCTTCGACAACCACCCGCTCAACTGATGCAACGGGTCAGAGTGCGTCCTGGGAGTGACCTTCGGCCATGGCCACGATCACCTTGCGCGGGCCTTCGAACGGCGAGCGGGCATGGGCCGACAACATGTTGTCGAGCATCAGCACATCGCCCTCCTGCCACGGAAAGCTGATGGCGCATTCGTCGAGCACCGCACGAATCTGGCTCAACACTTCATCCTCGATGGGCGAACCGTCACCGTAGTAGACGTTACGCGGCAGATCCTCCTCATCGACGATGTCGAGCAGGCTCTCACGCACCTCCGGTTGCAGGTTGGAGATGTGGAACAGGTGCGCCTGATTGAACCAGACCATGTCCCCGGTGACCGGATGCCGGGCCACAGCCTGACAGGTCTGGCGGGTACGCAGTTCGCCGTCGTCCTTCCACTCGCAGACAATGCCGTGGGCCTGGCAATAGGCCTCCACCTCTGCCTGATCTTCGGTGTTGAACACATCTTCCCAGGCCACATCCAGGCCGTTGCCGAAGTTGCGCACATACATCAGGCCTTTGCTGACAAAGCGTTCGCGGATCGCCAGCGGAATCCGGCGATACACTTCGCGACTGTCGGCAATCGGCGTTTCGCCACCGGACCTGGCCGCGATCATGCTGTAGAACCAGATCTTCATCGGCCAGTCCCGGGAGTAGGCCTGCTCGTTATGCAGCGGAATACTCTGGTGCGCCGGGTATTCGGTGGAGGTGTATACCCCCTGCGTCACGTTGGTACGTGGCGTGGAGCCGAACTCGTAGTTCAGCAGCGGATGGCCGAAGCTCGCCGCAAACTCGCGAAAGCGCTCCGCACCCTCCAGCCGGAACCCGCGAAACAGCACACCGCCGTCTTGCAGCAGGTGCTCATCGACCAGCGCTTTCAATTCGTCGAACACCGCCAGCAAATCGGTATCGGCGTCGCTCGCCTCCACCAGCAGCGGCAGGCGACCGCGATGCGGCAACAACGGACGGACGGAAAATCCCTCAGCAACAGCCATGACTGGCCTCCTCAAAACACTCGATAGGTGAACCGCGCCTTACAGCGCCGGTGCCGCCGACAGCGCATGGCGCCGGTGATGGGCTTCCAGGTGATTCTTGAGCGTGCGGATGACCCGGGCTTCATGCTCATGAATGAAGAAGTGCCCGCCGGTCATCATGTCCACCGAAAAACTGCCCAGCGTCTCTTTGCTCCAGCCGATCAACTGTTCAGTGGTCGCCCGGTCTTCCTTGCCGCCCAGCACATGCACCGGGCAATTGAGCAGTGGCCGCTCGATCGGCGTGAAGCGTCCGCACATCATGAAATCGGCGCGCAGGACCGGCAGCGTCAGGCTCATCAGCTCCTGATTGGCCAGTACTTCTTCGCTGGTGCCCTGAAAGGTGCGCAGCTGTTCGATCAGCTCTTCGTCGCTGCGCGGCTCGGAAAAACCTCGGTCGTAATCGCTGCGCATGCTCGGGGCGGCGGTGCCGGAGGCGAACAGCGCCACCGGCTCGGGGGCTCCAAGATCGCGAAAGGCGTGGGCCAGCTCGCACGCGAGCAGCGCGCCCAGGCTATGCCCGAACAGCGCATAGGGCGCCTGCAGCGAAGGTTTATGCTCGCGAGCCAGTTGCCGGGCCAGGGCCCGCATGTCGATTTGCAGGGGTTCGTCGTAGCGCGCGCCGCGTCCGGGCAACTCCACCGGTTGCAGTTGCATCCACGACGGCAGCTGGCGCCGCCAGCGGCTGTAGACCATGGCGCTGGCGCCCGAATAGGGCAGGCACAGCAGTGTCAGCTTTGTCACCGCGTTTACCTCAATGGGTTATCTGTAAAAGAGAACGGATGAGGCACGGCGGGAATTAGTCCGGGTGACGATCACTTCAAATGACGGAAACTCTGCACCGCCGAGCCCAGCACCACCGCCCCGGCGGCAATCGCCAGCCAGAAGCCGCTGCGGGCGCCGAACGCATCCACCAGTGCGCCGGAACCGGCAGCGCCGATGGCCACACCGATGCTCAAACCGGTCACCAGCCAGGTCAGGCCTTCGGTGAGTTTGGCTGGCGGCACGATGCGCTCGATCAACGCCATCGCCACGATCAGGGTCGGCGAGAAGAACAGCCCGGCGATAAACACCGCGACGGCCAACCCGAAAATATTGCTCGCCAGCAACAGCGGCAAAGTGGTCACCGCGGTCGCCAGACCGCCGTAGAGAAACAGACGCGGCAACGGCAGCTTCGAGCGCATCGCGCCGAAGGCGATACCGGCCAGACAGGAACCGATGGCGTACACCGACAGCACGATGCTCGCCGCCGCCGGCTGACCCTGCTGCTGGGCGAACGCGACGCTGACCACATCCACCACGCCGACAATCACGCCCATGGCGAGCATCAACGCCAACAGCCATTGCACGTCGGTCGAACGAATGATCGAACCCTGATGCTGCGATTCGTGCGGATGCACCGGCGGCTCAGTACTGCGCTGGGCGACGAACGCCGTGACGCCGATGGCCAACATCAACAGCGCCGCCAGCGGCCCGGCCTCGGGGAACACGCCGACGCACAGCCCTACCGAGAGCGGCGGGCCGACAATAAAGCAGACTTCGTCGAGCACCGACTCCAGCGCATAAGCGGTCTGCAACTGCGGCTGGCCGCGATAGATTTCGGTCCAGCGCGCTCGCGCCATCGCCGACATGCTCGGCATGCAACCGGCCAGCGCGGCGCAGACAAACAGGGTCCAGGTCGGCGCCTGCAAACGGGTGCACAACAGCAACATCAACAACGCGCCCCCACCGATCAGCGCCGCCACCGGCAGCACCCTCCCCTGACCGAAGCGATCCACCAGTCGCGACACCTGCGGCGCACAAAACGCCGTGGCCAGCGCAAACGTCGCCGCCACCCCACCCGCCAACGCGTAGCCGCCGGTCAATTGCGAGAGCATGGTGATCACGCCGATGCCGGTCATGGAAATCGGCATGCGCGCGATCATCGCGGCAATCACAAAAGCCCGGGCGCCGGGGGCGTTAAACAGTTCGCGGTAAGGGTTTGCCATCGGATGCAGCCTCATCAGGGGCGGCCAAGTTGCCACAAAGCCTGACGGGCGGGGAAGCGAGGAATTGTTGGTGGAGTGTGAAGACTACAAGCGTGCGATTGACTCACGACTGACTCTACGTGCCTGGTCATCTATTGCCAGAATGTCGTCAATCGTATTAACCGGCGCTGAGTCGATGCGTTGCAGGGTTCGATCAATGACTCGCACGATGTCAGTGAAAGAAATTCGCATGGACAAAAAGGCGTCGACCGCCACTTCATTTGACGCGTTCAGGACAATACTTGCCGCCGGCGGTTGATTGATCACCTCCATGGCCAACTCAAGACACGGGAAACGAACAAGATCAGGTTTCTCGAAGGTCAATGCCGACAACTGGCTGAGATCCAATGGCGCGACGCCTGAAGTTATACGTTGCGGATAGGCCAACGCATGGGCAATGGACATGCGCATATCGGGATTGCCCATCTGTGCCAGTACGGACTGATCCCGAAAAACCACCATCGAATGAACAATGCTCTGAGGGTGTATCAGCGCCTCGATACGCGACGGCGCCGTATTGAACAACCAGCTGGCCTCAATGATCTCCAGGCCTTTGTTAATCATCGTTGCTGAGTCGACGGATATTTTTCGGCCCATCACCCAGTTGGGATGAGCACAGGCTTCTTTGGGCGTAACGTCTCTGAGCGATGCCAGCGAACGCGTCCTGAACGGCCCGCCCGAGGCGGTCAGAATCAACCGCTCAACGCCGGATAATTCGGGATCACAACCTTGCAAGCATTGAAAGATCGCATTGTGTTCGCTATCCAGCGGCAAAATAACTGCACCGGACTCTCTGGCCGTGCGCATGAACAACGCACCAGACATGACTAAGGCTTCCTTGTTGGCCAAGAGTATTTTTTTTCCGGCCCGGGCAGCGCTCAAAGTTGGCAGAAGCCCTGCCGCACCGACAATGGCAGCAACGACGGTATCGCACTCTGCGACACAAACGACCTCGCACAAAGCCTCAATACCGCAACATACTTCGGTACGTGACTGTACTGCCTGTAGATGTGCCTGAAGCTCTATCGCGTGGTGCGGTTCACTTACGACAGCCACGATCGGGTTAAACTCAAGACACTGTTGAAAAAGCTTTTTTATATTGCAATGCGCACTTAATGCATACACAACATACTTGTCAGAGTTACGTGCGACTACATCTAAAACACTGTCGCCAATAGACCCGGTAGAACCGAGAACACATAGGCGTTGTAACATTTGAATACCCTAACCCATCAAAACCAGACGTTAAAACTTCGATATATACAAAATCGAAATCACCCAACATCAAAAAAACTCCCACGACCTGCGACATCCACCATCACGAAATTCAGAGAAGTTCTGTCTGACAATAGCTACAAAGCTACGTACCACAAGTGCTATCTCTATGAGCGTTTGCTATAAGCATCAATACAATTCTGAATATTCACTCGCAAAATACCGCATACACCATAGAACTATACAACCAGAAAAACGCACCAAGAATAAGAAAAAGATCTAATCAAAATTTGCCCCTTCAACAACAAACAACTAACTTCCAACCACAACACCCGTCTGTTTTTCCCTAAGAAGTCTGGTCAGCGTAGTAACGCCCAGTAGCGAAGACGTATTGGAGTCTAGCTATGGAAGAGTTACTTATTCTGGTCAATCGGCGAGATCGTAAAAAAGGCTGTGCGCCCAAGTTGCAGGCCCATCAATTCGGGCTTTTGCACCGTGCGTTCTCGATCTTCATTTTCGATAACACTGGCCGTGTCCTGTTACAACAACGCGCCTTCGGCAAATACCATTCTCAAGGCCTGTGGACCAACACTTGCTGCGGGCATCCCCGGCTTGGCGAGCGGACGCTTTCAGCCGCAAAACGCCGTTTGCAGGAAGAGATGGGCATAACCTGCTCCTTGCGCAAGGTTTCCACGCTGCTCTACCGCGAAGAAGTCTCGAACCAACTGATAGAGCACGAGTTCGACCACGTGTTCGTCGGTGTCAGTGACTGTGACCCCATCGCCAATCCCGAAGAAGCCCATGCATGGCAGTGGCTCAAGCTTTCACAACTCCCCGCACGCATCGCAGCTGCCCCCGAGACCTTCACCGTTTGGTTCCGTCGGATCGTCGAGACCACCGGAGTTGCCAGGATAAGCACCTGGAAAGAACTCGCAAAAACGAACCACTAGAAAGGAATCCAGCATGTTCGAATTACTCAAGACCATCGATAGCCCGGTTGATTTGCGTGCGCTGCATGTCGCCGCCCTGGGCCCACTCGTGGATGAACTGCGGGCGTTCATTTTGCATAGTGTCGCTAGAACCGGCGGTCACCTCTCGGCCAACCTTGGCACCGTGGAATTGATTGTTGCGCTGCATTACGTGTTCAACACCCCCAACGACAGAATCGTGTGGGATGTCGGCCATCAGGCCTACGCCCACAAAATCCTTACCGGTCGACGTGAAGCGATGGAGAGTATTCGCCAATTCGGTGGAATTTCCGGCTTTCCTCGCCGTTGCGAATCTGAATTCGACACCTTTGGCACGGCGCACTCGAGCACTTCCATCTCGGCGGCACTGGGCATGGCGTTGGCCGCTCGCAATCAATCGCAACCCCGCCATTGCGTAGCAGTAATCGGCGACGGCGCGGTAACCGGCGGCATGGCATACGAAGCGATGAACAATGCCGGCTTATATAAGCAATTGCCGTTTCTGGTGATTCTCAACGACAACGACATGTCGATCTCGCCACCGGTCGGGGCCTTGCGCGAATACTTCGGGAAATTGAAGCAGGTAAAAGAGTCAGGAACACAGGCGACTTTTTTCGAAGCCTTGGGCTTTGGCTACACAGGCCCCATCAACGGCCATCAACTCGACGAGTTGCTGCCTGCACTGCGTGCCCTGAAAAAACTGCGCGGCCCGCAACTGCTGCACATTGTCACGGAAAAGGGGCACGGTTATTCACCGGCAGCATCCAACCCGGTGCTTTACCACGGACCGGGAAAATTTGACCCCGCACACGGTATCGATCCCCCTGTGACCAGCAAGGCCACTTACACCCAAGTATTTGGCAGGTGGATATGTGATGAAGCTGAACGTGATCCAAACGTCGTGGCAATCACCCCAGCGATGTGCGAAGGATCAGGTCTGGTGGAGTTCGAACGACGCTTCCCCGACCGTTTTTTCGATGTCGGAATTTCCGAACAACACGCGCTGACCTTCGCTGCAGGATTGGCAGTCGAGGGTTTGAAACCGGTGGTGGCGATCTACTCGACCTTTTTGCAACGAGCTTACGACCAGTTGATTCACGATATCGCTATCCAGAATCTGCCTGTGGTTTTCGCCATAGACCGGGCTGGTATCGTCGGTGCCGACGGCGCCACTCACACGGGCGCTTTCGACATCGCTTATCTGCGCTGTGTACCGAACCTTACTGTCATGGCCCCGGCAGATGAAGACGAATGCCGGCAGATGCTCCACACCGCACTCCTCCAAAAAGGCCCGAGTGCAGTGCGATATCCACGCGGATCGGGTAACGGCATCGTTACATCGCGGGCATTGCATACCCTGCCGGTGGGCAAAGGTGAAATCCGCCGAACCTCCACGCAGCCCACCGGCTATCGCATCGCCATCCTGGCGTTCGGCTCGATGCTGCGCCCCGCCCTTGAAGCCGCCGAAGCATTCGACGCCACTGTCGCCAACATGCGCTTTATCAAACCCCTCGATGGGGCCCTCGTTGAGCAACTGGCCCGGAACCATGATCTGTTGGTAACCATTGAGGAAGGTTGCGTGATGGCGGGTGTTGGCTCAGCGTGCCTGGAGCAGTTAGCCGCGATCAGCCACTCACCGCCAGTGCTGCAATTGGGCTTCGTCGATCAATTCATCGAGCACGGTGCATCTGAAAAATTACTGAGTATGTGCGGGCTCGATGCGCCCGGGATCACGCGTTCGATAGAGGTGTTTATAAGCCGCCTCGATGTGAAGTTTCCCGACAACAGCAACGCAACGATCGGCGTGTCGTTGCGGACACGAGTATGACGTGAATATTCACAAGGAGAGAAAACAATGAGCAAACAAGCCAAACCGGCTGTCATCGCCGACGAAACTCACTTGCCCTATCAGATCATTCAAGGATCCAGCGTCGATAACTACCAGGAAAAGGTTGTATACACCTATGGCGACAGTCCCGAAGACTGGCGCAAGGCGATCGGTAATTACATCCTCTTCCAGTTCGGTGTCTATGACGATCCACGTTCGACACCGCCAATCAGCCTCGACGAGTCAGGTATTCGCTACTTTGAGCGCCAACTGAAACTGGCAGGTCTGGAAGAACCCGATCGCCCACCGATCAAACGTATTCTCGATATCGGCTGTGGCTGGGGTTACATCCTTAAGTACCTGGCCGAACGCTTCCCGGAATGCCAGCACCTCGACGGCGTGAACGTCAGCCGGCGCCAACTGGAATTCTGCGCAAAATTTCACGCCGAACAGGGTTTGACCGATCGCATCAATCTGTACCTGTGCAACGCCAAAGACATCGAATTGCTCCCCGATGCCGATGAGCCCTATGACCTGGTGATCATTCGCGGCGTGATCTCGCACTTTCCCGATGAACTCTACGAAAACACCATGCGCGCCCTCTTTTCTCGAGTGCGCGAAAGCGGCGTCGTGGTGATTTCCGACAACCTTTACAACACCGATCCCAAGGAATACAAACCCGACACTCCGGATGACGTGGATCGCTTGGCCTGCAAACACCGCAAGACACCTGAGTACTTTCGTCAAGTGCTGGAAGGGAGTGGTTTCACCACTCATGACATGCGCGTATTGCCATCCAACATAGATGTTGCACGCTGGTTGATGGATTCGAAAGCCAATATTGAAAACGAGGAACTGTTTCCGAATGGGGTGACGGGGGCATTGGAAGAGTTGCGGGTATTGGCGGAGAACTGGTCGGTGGCGCTGCTTAAGAACAAGGTTTCTACTTATAGTGTGATTGTAAAAAAGCCAGGCGAAAAGTTCTGATCGCTTTTAAAAATATCACAAGGAGTCTACATGACCACTCTTACACTAACCAATATCAATTGCCCATTGCCATATAGAATTTATCCAGAAAGTGAAAAGCTTGAGGAAGGAGTTATCTCGTGGATGGATAAATGGCATTTATACAGTGATGAAAAACATCGGCAACGTCTGGCCAGCGTTGGATGCGGCCGCCTGGCGGCACTGATGTACCCCTATGCGGCGAGTGCTTATATCGCACAAATCTTCGCGGACTATACTCTTTGGGCTTTTTCATTTGACGACGAGTACTGCGACGAAGGTGCAATGAGTGAAAACCCCGCGCGATCAATTACCGCCATGTTACAGATGCAACGCTCGATCGAATCACCCGAAGTCCCCGCTTACCCTGAAAACAATTTTGCAATGGCTTTACGCGACATACGTCTAAGGCTGGACAAATATACAACTCCATTACACACCTCTAGATTTGTAAATACTCAACGTGGCTACTTCATGGTCGAAGTAGGAAAACTGGTCAATCCACAACCAACCTTGAACGATAGCGCACTGCTGCGTCTTAGTTCAGGTGGCGGAATGGTTTTTCCAACTTTTGGCCATATTAGCACCCTGGTCAATATAAGCCAGTCAGATATGGAGGATCGACGCCTATGTGCTCTGACCGAAATGGCTGCAATGATGATTGTCTGGGAAAGTGACTTCTTTTCGTATGGCAAAGAACTGGCAAGAGATCCCGAGGGCAGACAACATAATATTGTCTCTCTGATTCAACAGCGCACTGGAATTACTCATAATCAAGCATTGGCAGAAGCTTTCAGCATGCGCGACAACATTGCTGGCTTGTATATGCGACTGAGAGAGTCTGTGCTAGCAAAAGCATCACCGGAAGTTGAAGCCTATATCCAGAGCCTGGATTGTTACTGGCGTGGGGGGTTGGAGTGGATAATTGAAAACCCTCGATACCGTTACTTGAATGGAGTCGACGGACCACTGGCTTATTACGGGGGAACTCTGACCGAGAACTTCCCGGATAATTGCAGGGGAATAGTCGATATTCCTTCAATATCTTGGTGGTGGCATTACGATCCTTTGCATTCAGCCCCTATAGACTAGGCCACATAGAGAAAAAAGTGTGCGACAGGAATCCTGTCGATTACGAGATAGTGGGGAAACTCACCGTCCATTAATACTCAACTATAGGTGGGATCACTTCGTGACAATGTCGAGCACTCCTAATGAGAGGATAACTCCATCAACTTTATATCCTGACGGCTGGTTCGTACTGTGCTTCGCCAGTGAACTCAAACCCAAAGCTGTGAAAACGGTGCCATTCATGGGCGAGGAATTAGTGCTTTACCGCACGGAATCAGGCGCTGTCCGAGCCGTCGAGCCCTTTTGTCCGCACCTGGGTGCCCATCTCGGAAGAGGAGGAAAGATCGTCGGCGAAACCATTGTGTGCCCGTTTCATCATTTCGCGTTCACTGCGGATGGCCATTGCCTACACACTCCCAGCGGGATCAAACCGCCACAGGCAAGGCTCACTCACCGCCGAGTACAAGAATGGAACGGACTGATATTCGTGTGGCAGGGATCTGATGTACCCCACGCAATATGGAAACTGCCCGACCTTCAATTGGCAGGATTTCCCACTCCGCTCAGAAGTCATCACAACGCACGGGGCAACCTCCAGAACATAGGCGAAAATGTCTTTGACCTGAACCATTTCGCACCTGTTCACAGCTGGATGAATGCAGTCATGCAGCCACCTATCGCCGAAGGTCATCAACTGACAGTCCAGTACACTATGGAAGTACTCGGGCTCGCCATAGAGATGAAAATGACGCTTTACGGGCTCGGATTAACGGTTGTGGATGTGACCCAGAAACGACTAGGTCTGCATATCATATTGATGGTGACTCCTACCCAGATAGCCCCACAGCAATGGTCATTGAAAGACTTCATGGTGCTTCGGGTCGAGAGGCTCTCGATGTTCCCACGCTGGATAAGAAACACATTGAATCTGGCCCTGACAGCGGCGGCTTACCATTTCTGGTTCATTCCTGAGGCGAAAAAAGACCTTCATATCTGGGCGTACAGGAATTACGGCGCAAAACCTAAACTCACCGTCAACGAAGGCCCGATTATGATTTTCCGCAGTTGGACGGCGCAGTTCTATCCACCTCATGAAGTCGCGCCCGAAAAGCTACCGCTAACGGGATCGCTCATTGCTTCTACCCGCGACATACACACTTGAAGTGTCACGGAGCCAGGGCCAGCAATGGACACTGATCGCCCTTTGAGTAGCATCGAACAGCCGTAAAAGCCCCTCGCGAACCTTTAGCGACAGAGATGTGGGCGAAGCCTGTTCAGATAGATTGTGCTCATTGACAGGTAAATACCGAAGGAACGTGAGAATCCACCATGAAAGTCATCCTCGCCCAACCCCGAGGTTTCTGCGCCGGTGTAGTTCGCGCTGTCGATACCGTCGAACAGGCCCTTGAGCAATTCGGTGCACCAGTCTATGTGCGGCACGAAATCGTCCATAACCAGCACGTGGTCGAGGACTTGCGGGCCAAAGGAGCACGATTCGTCGAAGATCTGAATGAAGTACCAGCCAATGCCGTCACGATTTTCAGCGCTCATGGTGTTGGAAAAGAGGTAGAAAACAATGCTCACCAGCGGGGATTAAAGGTCCTGGACGCCACCTGCCCGCTGGTGACCAAAGTGCACAACCAGGGTCGTCAATACGCTGCCCGAGGTTATCAGGTGATCCTGATTGGCGAACCGGACCATCCCGAGGTGATCGGCACGCTCGGACAAATTCCCTCTCCGGTGGTGGTCGTACAAACCGAAGCGCAAGTCGCCACACTCGAGTTTTCACAGGACACACCGCTGGCCTACATCACCCAAACCACCCTCAGCGTCGACGACACCCATGCAGTAGTCGACGCACTCAAGCGGCGTTATCCGCAGATCATCGGACCCGACACCCGCGACATTTGCTATGCCGTACAGAATCGTCAAACGGCTGTACGTGAACTGAGCCAATGCGTCGATGTGGTGCTGGTGATCGGCAGCCCACAAAGCGCCAACTCCGTGACGTTGCGTGATATCGCCGCTGAAACAGGAATCCCCAGTTACCTGATCGCCGATGGCAGCGCAGTTCACAGCGAATGGCTTAACGATCAATCGACCATCGGTATTACCGCCGGGGCTTCAACGCCTGAGGCAATGGTCAGCGATGTTCTCAACGCCCTGAGCAGGATCGCCCCGCTCCAGATCGAGAACCTGCCGGGGCGCGAAGAACATGTTCACTTCCGCCTTCCCGACGGGTTGATCACCCGTCAGTAAGCAGCACCCCACTGGAGTCAAATCCATGGACAACCCCATCGTTCGACGCACCACCCGGCAAGTAATCATCGGTCCCGTCACCATAGGCAGCGAAGGGCCTGTTGTTGTGCAGGCCATGACCAACACCGACACCACCGACGCCCAAGCCACAGCCCGTCAGGTCGAAAGTCTGGCGCTGGCAGGTGCCGAGCTGGTGCGGATCACGGTCAACAGCCACGATGCCGCAGCGCAAGTGGCGCACATTCGCGAGCTTCTGGATCGGCGCAACATTAAAGTGCCGCTGGTGGGTGACTTTCATTTCAACGGCCATCGTTTATTGGCGGCATATCCCGAATGCGCCGAGGCACTGGGCAAGTACCGCATCAACCCCGGCAATGTCGGCAAAGGGGCCAAGCGTGACGAGCAGTTTTGCAGCATGATCGAAGCCGCCTGCCGCTACGGCAAGCCGGTGAGAATCGGCGTTAACTGGGGCAGCCTGGACCCGGTTTTGCTGGCTCGAATGATGGACGCAAACGCGGCATCAGCCCTGCCGCTGGAGTCCGATGCGGTGATGCGTGAGGCGCTAGTGGTATCGGCGCTGGAGAATGCGCAACGGGCCATCGACGTCGGCTTGCCGGCAGACCGGATTGTGCTGTCGGCAAAAGTCAGCCATGTGCAGGATTTGATCGCGGTGTACCGCAATCTCGCCGCACGTTGCGATTTTCCGCTGCATCTGGGGTTGACCGAGGCCGGCATGGGCTCCAAAGGTATCGTCGCCTCCTCTACCGCGCTGGCGGTGCTTTTGCAGGAAGGCATCGGTGACACGCTGCGCATTTCCCTGACTCCGGAACCCAACGGTGACCGCACCCGTGAAGTGCTCGTGGCGCAGCAGATTCTGCAGGTCATGGGCTTGCGTGCATTTACCCCCACCGTGGTGGCCTGTCCCGGGTGCGGGCGCACCACCAGCAGCTTTTTTCAGGAACTGGCGCAGCAGATTGAAGGTTTTCTCCAGGCCCGAATGCCCGAGTGGAAAATGCAATTTCCCGGCGTCGAAAATATGCATGTCGCGGTCATGGGCTGCGTCGTCAATGGCCCGGGCGAAAGCCGTCTGGCGAACATCGGCATTTCCCTGCCTGGAGCAGGAGAGCATCCATCGGCACCGGTGTACATGGACGGCGAGCGGGTAATGACACTCAAGGGCAGCAACATCGCAACGGACTTCACTGAGTTGCTCGACGCCTACGTGACTGCCCGGTATGGCCTGCAATCCGAGGCCAAAGCCAGACTGGAAGCACTGTTAAATCCATCCCGGTGAAGTTGAATAGATTTAGCAACGTCGTTGGAGATCTCTTCAAGTTTCAATGTGAACTCGTAGCCAAGTTGCCACAAAGCCTGACGGGCGGGGAAGCGAGGAATTGTTGGTGGAGTGTGAAGGGAGTGCTCCCGCGAAAAGTTCAGGGTCTTGGCTTCGCCAATTGCCTGCCTGACGCTTCGGGCGGGTCGCTGACCGCTCGTCCATTGAGCTGCGCACCTGTCAAACCTGACAGGTGCGTAAATTCTGCCAAAGGTTTTACATGGACCTGTCACCCCTGCCCAGGAACCGCGTCGGTGAGCACCACAATCGACCGCGAATAAAGGATCGCACCATGAATCAATCCATTGCCCCGACGCCACGCAGCGCGACTGCACCCTTTATCATCCGCGCCGTACGCTGCCCGCCGCCTACGCGCATTGATGATGCGCTGGGCCAGGAAGTCAACGATCGCCTGATGGCCTGGATACCGAGCGTGGGAATCTTTGCCGGCAAAGAGGAAAAAATCCGCGCCAGCGACTTTGGTCGCTATGCAATGCTGTGCCACGCCGACACGAATGATCCGAATCGACTGTTACTCGCAGCGCAATGCTTTGCGGCGTTGTTTGCGGTGGACGATCACTATTGCGACGATCAATCCCTCGGCGGTCGCCCCGAGACAGTGGCCGAACACTTATCGTTCGCCCTCACCGCGATCGACCCGCCCTATGTGCCTGCACCGTTCGACAAAGAACTCGTAAAACAGCAGATACGCGACCCAGTGATCAGAGGATTGCTGGCTTACATGAAACGGGTCGCCCAATTCTGCACGCCCTCGCAAGTCGCCCGGGTACGCCAGATCACCATCGCCATGTTCGTCACCATGGCGGCGGAAGGTCCTTGGCGCCTCTATGGCACCCAACCCACTGTCGCTGAATACCTGGCCAGTCGGCAGGTCAACAGCTTCTGGCCTTGCCTGGTATTGATCGATCCGATTGGCGGCTACGAAGTCCCGGCCAACACATATTCCCGTCCAGAGATTCACCACATCACCGCACTGGCTTCGCTGGCGACCACTCTGGTCAACGATCTGTATTCCGCTTACAAAGAGCACCTGAACGAAACCGGCGACTTCAAGCTGCCTTATCTGCTGGCAGCCAGGCACAACTGTTCGCTTCAAGAGGCAATCGACCTGGCAGCCGATATTCATGACGCAGTGATGGAAGAATACGAACGCCTGCATGGAACGCTGATGAAAGGCACGCGCTCGCCGGTATTGCGGCGCTATCTCACAGGATTGAGTACATGGATCGGTGGCAATCTGGAGTGGCATAAACACAGTGCCCGGTACCATATCTGAACCCGTCCAGCCCTGCGGGGCTCGACTTGATTACGTGCCCCTTCGCATTCACGCTGAACTCTGACTCAAGGATGCCGGTCAGCAGATCAGATCCCCGCATAAGGCGCGACCGTTCATGCAGATTTCCCTCGCCCGTCAGGTGGCTCTTGTCACCGGCGCCAGTTCCGGCATCGGCCACGGTGCCGCCAAAGCCCTGGCCGCTGCCGGTGCTGCCGTGGTCATTAACTACAACCGTCAGGCCGAGCCCGCCGAAGCGCTGGCCCGGCAGATCGTCGCCGACGGTGGCCGGGCCATCGCCATCGGCGCCGACGTTTCGAAGGAGGAAGACGTAGAGCGGCTGTTCCAGCAGACCCTCGACGCCTTCGGCACACTGGACATTCTGGTGGCCAATTCCGGCCTGCAAAAAGACGCGGCGGCTGTGGATATGTCGCTGGCCGACTGGAACGCGGTGATCGGCGTCAATCTCACCGGCCAGTTCCTCTGCGCCCGTGCCGCGCTGCGGATCTTCAACCGCCAGGGCGTGCGCGAAGGCGTGTCGCGGGCTGCCGGCAAGATCATCCACATGAGCTCGGTGCACCAGCGCATTCCCTGGGCCGGGCACGTTAACTACGCAGCGTCCAAGGGCGGCGTCGATCAGTTGATGCAGACGCTGGCCCAGGAAGTCAGCCACCAGCGCATCCGCATCAACGGCATCGCACCGGGGGCGATCCGCACGGCCATCAATAAAGACGCCACCGAAGGCGACGCCGCGCAGGACCTGCTCAAACTCATCCCTTATGGGCGCATCGGCGATGTCGAGGATGTGGCCAACGCGGTGGTGTTTCTCGCCTCCGACGCCTCTGACTACATCGTCGGCACCACCCTGTTCATCGACGGCGGTATGAGCCTCTATCCGGAGTTCCGTGGCAATGGCTGAGCATCAATCCGAACGACAAAGCCCCATCGACGCCCACGGCATCATTGGCGACCTGCGCAGCGCCGCGCTGGTCAATGACAAGGGCAGCGTGGATTTCTTCTGCTGGCCGGAGTTCGACAGTCCGTCGATCTTCTGTTCGCTGCTGGACACGCCCGATGCGGGGATTTTCCAGCTCGCCCCGGACCTGCCCGATGCCCGGCGCGAGCAGATCTACCTGCCGGACACCAACGTCCTGCAAACCCGCTGGCTCAGCGATCACGCCGTGGTGGAAATCACCGATCTGCTGCCGATTGGCGACAACGACGATGCCTTGCCGCTATTGATGCGCCGAGTTCGGGTGGTCAGCGGGCAGGCGACGTTTCACCTGCGCTGCGCGGTTCGGCATGACTATGCCCGCGTTGAAACTCGCGCCGTCATTGATAAAAAGGATGTGCTGTTCAGCGCCAGCGGGCAGCCGACACTGCGACTGGCGTCAGATCAAACCTTGAGCGTCGATAACGCAGCGGCAGTCGGGCAGTTCACTCTCAAGCAAGATCAAACGGCGGCGTTCATGCTCGGCGCCAGCGACGATCCGCGCTTCGCCGAAGGCGCCGCGCAACTGTGCATCGAACGCACGCTGAAGTTCTGGCGCGACTGGATCGGCCAGTCCAACTATCGCGGTCGCTGGCGGGAAATGGTCAACCGCTCGGCCCTCGCTCTGAAGTTGTTGACCTCACGCCAGCACGGCGCAATCCTCGCTGCCGCCACCTTCGGCCTGCCGGAAACACCCGGCGGCGAACGCAACTGGGACTATCGCTACACCTGGATCCGCGACGCCTCGTTCACCGTCTACGCCTTCATGCGCCTGGGGTTTGTCGACGAAGCCAACGCCTACATGCGCTGGCTGCGCGGGCGGGTCAGCGACTGCTGCGGCCAGTCATCGATGAAGCTGAACATCCTCTACGCCATCGACGGCCGCCAGGAACTGCCGGAAACCGAACTCACGCATTTGGCCGGACACGGCGGCGCGAAACCGGTACGGATCGGCAATGGCGCGTACGACCAGATTCAACTGGATATCTTCGGCGAACTGATGGACGCCGTTTATCTGGTCAACAAATACGGCGACGCGATTTCCCACGAAGGCTGGAAACACGTGATGGAAGTGGTCGACCAGGTCTGTGAGACCTGGCAGACCAAGGATGTAGGCATCTGGGAAATGCGCGGTGAGCAACATCACTTCCTGCACTCGCGACTGATGTGCTGGGTGGCGCTGGACCGGGCGATCCGCCTGGCTTCAAAACGCTCGCTGCCGGCACCGTTCGCCCGCTGGGACCAGACCCGTCAGGCGATCCACGCCGACATCTGGGACAACTTCTGGAACGAAGAGCGCGGACATTTCGTGCAATACCAGGGCGGCACCGCGCTGGATGGCTCGATGCTGCTGATGCCGCTGGTGCGTTTCGTCAGCGCCAAGGATCCGAAATGGCTGGCGACGCTGGAAGCCATCGAGAAACATCTGGTGCGCGACGGCATGGTTTACCGCTACCGCAACGACGATGCCGGCATCGACGGTTTGTCCGGCACTGAAGGCGCCTTCGCCGCGTGCTCGTTCTGGTACGTCGAATGCCTGGCCCGCGCAGGGCAAGTTGAAAAGGCTCATCTGGAATTCGAGCAACTGCTGCGTTACGCCAATCCGCTGGGGCTGTACGCGGAAGAGTTCGACAACCGAGGCCGGCATCTGGGCAACACGCCACAGGCGTTAACCCATCTGGCGTTGATCAGTGCGGCGAGTTTTCTTGATCGCAAGTTGAGTGGGGAGAAGAATTCCTGGCAGCCGTAGTCATCCTTCTTCGCCAGAGCCTGTAAGAAAGATCTCAACTCCAACCGCCGTTTGTAGGATGGCCACCTACGAACGGCAAACACCCCCGAGCCTTGTAGTTGAAGGGCTGGCCCACACAATCGATTCCTTTCGATACAACTTGTTGATGGCACGGCCTACAGAAACCTGCCAACCCCGTGTAACGCTTGGCCCGCAACTCGCACTTACACCCCGAAATACCTTGTTGCCAGCTGTTACATCCCCCCCTACCATCCACCGCAACGGGCACAGCGGAGCTGTCCAATAAAAACCCGATTCAAGGAACCAGAATGAGCCAACGCATCCACCGCCAGATCGATACCCCTCTGCGCACCGGCCTCAAGCGCGACGAACTGTGGGAAGCCGCCGACAAGGGCCTGATCAAATGCTGGGAAATCGGCCGCCAGCGCGCCGCCCGCTTCCCCGACCTCGCCCAACGCTGCCGTGCCGATGAACTGCCGGTACTCGGCTGGAAAGGCGGAGTCAGTCGCAGCCTGAAGAAGAATGAAAAATACGGATCACTGAAATACCTCGCCCAGTGGCAGGGTTTGCGCGGGGAGGATCTGGATATTGATCTGGGCGCCGAGCGGGTCATGACCTGCTCGCGGACCAAGATGGTGGTGACGTTTACCCCGGATCGCAGCAAGTATTTCAATCAGGTGGCGGAAGCCGAGGTGTAAGGAGACTTTCCATGACCCGTGCCGAAATCCGATTCAGCCAGACCCCAAGCCTGACCATCGGCTATGAACATCACGGCCCGGAAAACGGCATGCCGGTCATCCTGCTCCACGGCTTCCCCTACTCCCCCCGCGCCTACGACGAAATCGCCCCGCCCCTCGCTGCCAAGGGTTATCGGGTGATCGTGCCGTATCTGCGCGGTTACGGCCCGACCCGTTTCAACAGCCCGGACACGTTGCGTTCCGGCCAGCAAGCGGCGCTGGCGCAGGATCTGCTGGATTTGATGAACGCACTGGGGATCGAGCAAGCAACGCTGTGCGGTTACGACTGGGGCGGTCGGGCGGCGTGCATTGTGGCGGCGCTGTTCCCCGAGCGGGTGCGCGGGTTGGTGACGGGCGATGGCTACAACCTGCAGGACATTCCGAATTCGATCCAGCCGCTGGATCCGCAGAGCGAGCATCGCTTCTGGTATCAGTATTACTTCCACACGCCCCGTGGCGTTGAAGGGCTGACGCAGAATCGTCGGGCGCTGTGCGAGTTGCTGTGGCAATTGTGGTCACCGACCTGGGCGCGGAACGCCGAGCGTTTTCCGCTGAGCGCGCCGGCGTTCGACAACCCGGATTTCGTCGAGGTGGTGATTCACTCTTATCGCCATCGCTTCATGTATGCGCCGGGCGATCCGGCGCTGGAAGGGATGGAGCAGGCGCTGGAGAAACAGCCGGCGATCGGCGTGCCGACGATTTCGCTGTGCGGTGCGGATGATGGTGTTGGCCCGGCGCCGGAAGACGATGAAGATGCCCACCACTTCACCGGGATTTACGAGCGGCGGGTGCTGGCGGGTGTCGGGCATAACATTCCCGAGGAAGCGCCGGGCGAAACGCTCAAGGCATTACTGGATCTGCTGCAGCGCTGACCGAAAACCGCTCCCGATACGCCTGCGGCGTCACGCCCATGGCCCGCAGGAAACTGCGTCTCAAGGTTTCTTCACTGCCAAATCCACAGTTGGCCGCGACCCGTTTGATCGGCAAACCTGTGTCACTCAACAACCGGCGAGCGGTTTCAACGCGGATCAGTTCGATGGCGCGGGCCGGGGTCTGGCCGGTGTCGGCGCGGTAGTGGCGCACGAAGCTGCGTTCGCTCATGCCGGCCTGTTCGGCGAGGGTCGGGATACCCAGATCGCAAGTCAGGTGTTCGGCGATCCACGCGTGCAAATCGTCGAAGCGATTGCCCTGTTTTTGCAGCGACAGCGTCACGCTGAATTGCGATTGCCCGCCCGGGCGCTTGAGGAACACCACCAGTTGCCGGGCAACGTCCAGAGCCATGTCGCGGCCGAGGTCGTCTTCAACCATGGCCAGCGCCAGGTCGATGCCGGCGGTGACGCCCGCCGAGGTCCAGACCGGGCCGTCGTTGATGAAGATCGGATTGGGCTCGACCTGCAAGCGCGGGTGTTGCTGCGCCAGTTGTTCGCAGCGGGTCCAGTGGGTGACGACCCGGCGACCGTCGAGCCAGCCGCTGGCCGCCAACAGAAATGCGCCGGTACAAACCGAAGCCACGCGCCGGCAGCCGTTCGCGTGCTCTCGCACCCAACTCACTAACTCGGCAGCTTCAGAGGCCGCATACACGCCCCAGCCTCCGGCGATGATCAGCGTATCGCTGGGTTGCTCCGGCAGCGATTCGGCCAGCATCGCCAACCCGGCAGAGGAGTTCACCGCCCCACCGCCGCTGGCGATGACCGTCGGTGCGTACGGCGCAGGCAAACCCTGCTGGCGGGCAATGTCGTTGGCCGAGGAGAAGACCTGCAACGGCCCGGTGACATCGAGCAATTGCACGTTGGCGAATGCGAGGACATGGATGGTTTTCGGCATTTGGCGTAATTCGTGGGCTGATTGGCGTATGCGCCAAAACCTACGCGCCTACAGTGAAGCCGTCCACCCCTTTCACGGAGAAGAATCATGGCGTTGCAGATCGGTTTTCTGTTGTTTCCCCAGGTGCAGCAACTCGACCTGACCGGCCCGTATGACGTGCTGGCGTCGTTGCCGGACGTGCAAGTGCACCTGATCTGGAAGGATCTGGTGCCGGTCACCGCCAGCACCGGGCTGGTGCTGAAACCGACCACCACCTTCGAGGATTGCCCGGCTCTGGACGTAATCTGCGTACCCGGCGGCGCAGGCGTCGGGCCGTTGATGGAAGATGAGCAGACGCTGGCGTTCATCAAGGCGCAAGCGGCGCAGGCGCGTTACGTGACGTCGGTGTGCACCGGTTCGCTGGTGCTCGGGGCGGCGGGTCTGTTGCAGGGTAAACGGGCGACCACGCATTGGGCTTATCACGATCTGCTGCCGACACTGGGCGCGATTGCGGTGAAGGATCGGGTGGTGCGTGACGGCAATCTGTTTACCGGGGGCGGCATCACGGCGGGGATCGATTTTGCCCTGACGTTGGCGCAAGAGCTGGTCGGTGTCGATACGGCGCAACTGGTGCAGTTGCAGCTGGAATATGCGCCGGCGCCGCCGTTTGATTCGGGCAGCCCGGAGACGGCGCCGAGTGCGGTTGTCGATGAGGCGCGTAAGCGTGCGGCGCCTTCGTTGAAGTTGCGCAAGGAGATCACCGAGCGCGCGGCGGCGAAATTGAACCTGCGCTGATCCCTCAGCCAAACACAAAGCCATGTGGGAGCGAGCCTGCTCGCGATGAAGGCATGTCAGTTAATTTTTGTGCAACTGACCCACCGCCATCGCGAGCAGGCTCGCTCCCACATGGGTTACTTGCCCTCCTTCACCACGGATTGGCGCTGTCCCTGATTTCCCCTACACCTTCACTTGTCCCCTCGTCCCCACCCGTGTAGAAAGCCTGTCCACAAATCGTGCACAAGGACTTTCCATGACAGCTCTGCCATGGCTCTATCTCGGGCTTCTCAGCCTTGGTTACGGATTGGCGTCGAGTTTCGGCCAGCTCGGCTGGCTGGCGCTGATCTCCATTGCACTGCTGGTTTTCGCCGGTTACGCCGTGCGCCAGCAAACCGTGCCGGTCGGGCGTTATCTCGGGCATGGCCTGTTTATCGTGCTGGCCTTGGCGCTGGCCCTGCACTGGCTGCCGGGTTTCTACAACGGCCGGGCCATCGAGCCCCAGCGCTTCACCGACAACGCTGTGCCGTTCTCGATGTACCTGAATCTCGACAAACCGCTGATTGGCTTCTGGCTGCTACTGGTCTGCCCGTGGATCGTCGCGCGACGCTCATTGCGCCTGACGGTGTACGCCACCGCGCTGGCACTGACGCTGAGCGTGATTCTGGCGTTGGGCGGCGCCGTGTTACTGGGCATGATCACTTGGGCGCCGAAGTGGCCGGATCAGGCATGGCTGTGGGTGCTGAACAATCTGCTGCTGGTGACGCTGGTCGAAGAGGCTCTGTTTCGCGGCTATATCCAGGGCGGCCTCAGCCGGCGTTTCAAACACCTGCCCTACGGCGACAACCTCGCGCTGCTGCTGGCGTCCCTGCTGTTCGGCCTGGTGCATGTGGGCGCCGGCTGGCAATGGGTGTTGCTGGCGAGCCTGGCGGGTGTCGGCTATGGTCTGGCCTACCGTTTTGGCGGGCTCGGCGCGGCGATCGCCACGCACTTTGGCCTGAACCTGCTGCATTTCGGTCTGTTCACCTATCCGATGCTCGCGGGTTGAAGCAAGGGCCGTTTTGCGACGCCGTACTTATAAATGAAAAAAAATTTCAATAAATGGCCGACCCCGCCGACAACCTTTCAAAGCCTTGCGGATTGAAAAACCATGCGTAACAACCAGCCCATTACACAACGCGAACGGACTTTCCCGGCTCAGCAACGGTTGATTTCCACAACCGACGCCAAAGGCGTGATCACTTACTGCAACGACGCTTTCGTCGAAATCAGCGGGTTCTCGCGTGAGGAACTGATCCGTGCGCCGCACAACCTGGTCCGTCACCCCGACGTCCCGGCAGCGGTGTTTTCGCACATGTGGGGCACACTGAAACAAGGCTTGCCATGGATGGGCATTGTCAAGAATCGCTGCAAGACCGGTGATCATTACTGGGTGAACGCCTATGTAACGCCGGTGTTCGATGGCAGTCAGGTGGTCGGTTACGAGTCGGTGCGGGTCAAACCCACCGCCGAACAGATCCGCCGTGCCGAAGCGCTCTACCAACGCATCAACCAGGGCAAGTCGGCGATTCCTTCGAGCGACAAATGGCTGCCGATCGTGCAGGACTGGCTGCCGTTCATTCTGGTCAGCCAGTTGAGCTTCATGATCGGCGCCACCCTCAACTCGCAGTGGGGCTTCGCCCTCGCCGCCGGTCTGTCGGTGCCGCTGGGCCTGCTGGGCCTGCAATGGCAACAACGCGGGCTCAAGCGCCTGCTGCGTCTGGCCGAGCAGACCACCTCCGACCCGTTGATCGCGCAGATGTACACCGACAGCCGTGGCGCCCAGGCGCGTCTGGAGATGTCCATCCTCAGCCAGGAAGCGCGTCTGAAAACCTGCCTGACCCGTCTGCAGGACACCGCCGAGCACCTGACCGATCAGGCCAAACAGTCCGACGCCTTGGCGCACAACAGCTCCAGCGGTCTGGAACGTCAGCGCGTGGAAACCGAACAGGTCGCCACCGCCGTCAACCAGATGGCCGCCACCACGCAAGAAGTGGCGAGCCACGTCCAGCGCACCGCCGACGCCACCCAGGAGGCCAACCGCCTGACCGGTCGCGGCCGCGACATCGCCGGGGAAACCCGCGAAGCCATCCAGCGCCTGTCGGTCGTGGTCGGTGAAACCGGCCTGACCGTCACCCAACTGGCCAAGGACAGCGACGAAATCGGCGGCGTGGTCGACGTGATCAAAGGCATCGCCGACCAGACCAACCTGCTCGCACTCAACGCCGCGATCGAAGCAGCCCGCGCCGGTGAAATGGGCCGTGGTTTTGCCGTGGTCGCCGACGAAGTCCGCCAACTGGCGCAACGCACCAGCGAATCCACCGGCCAGATCCACGCCCTGATCGCCAAGCTGCAACAGACTGCCTCCAGCGCCGTACAAACCATGGAAGCCGGCCATCGCCAGGCGGAAGAAGGTGTGGCGCGGGTACTGGAAGCAGACCAGGCACTGGTGGGCATCAGCGAAGCCGTGGCCAACATCACCGACATGACCACCCAGATCGCCGCCGCGACCGAAGAGCAAAGTGCCGTGGCTGAAGAAATCAGCCGCAACATCAGCAACATCTCGGAACTAGCGGACCAGACCTCGGAACAGGCGCATAACTCGGCGTTGCTGAGTGAAGAGCTGACCAAGACCGCCAACACGCAATACTCGTTGGTGGAGCGGTTTAACCGCTGATTGTTCTGCAATAGAAAAAACCCGGATAGCGAGAGCTTCCGGGTTTTTTATTGTGGCTCACCGCGTGACTACACATAGGGGCGCTATGCCCTACAAGAACGCCAGAATCCGCTGACTGGTGCACCTTTGGGGTCGGCTCTATCGTTTGCCGGTAGAAATCCAATCCCTTAAGCTGGTCAGTATGAATACATCTCCTTTGGAGGCTCCGATGGCCACCACCAGAAAGATCGACAAGCCAGTCAAAAAAGTCATTCGCGATGAACTGACTTTTCTTGATGTCCGGCAAGCCGCGCGTGATGGGCAGAAAGCGTTCGATAAATATGTGATCACTGGCAAGCTACCCATAACAAAGTAGCCATAGATGCCAGCAGTCAAAATCTCTGCGCTTTTCGAACAAATCAACAACTGGAAAAATTTCGCCGCTCATTTTTATAACTACAAAGTGTGCGGCGAACTGCCCGCTATTTTTGGGCGAGACGAACGACTCGACCTCAGCGATATGCATCACATCCACCTGGCCAGTACCCAAGCGACCCAGGCGCGGTGGGCAAAAATAGACCGCCAGTATTATCGAACTGCCCTGGTTGACGATCCTGACAACGACTTCTGGCTTATCTACGCCTACGATGCTTTCCGGGATGAATACCTTTTGCTGACAATCACTGGCCCGGATGCCCATAACCGGAGTGAGTGGGGTTCATTTCTGCGAACGGTGCATTACGAGATTGTTGAGCCATGGGTCGTGGGAAAAGTCATCTATCTGGACCTCGACGACTTTTGATTAACTGGCTGGCCAGTTCTCGGAAAATGTATTTAGTGGGTGATAACAAAAAACCGGATAGTGAGAGCTATCCGGTTTTTTGTTTTTGATTTGGCGTTACACGCGGTTACCAGCGATTACTGTGGCAAGCGCAGCCTGTCCAGCAGTCGATTTACCAGCAGCTCGTTCAACATGATCAGCTGTTGCAGCGCCAGCAGCGGTTTGCGTTCCGGGCCTTTTACCGAGTTGGCGATATTGCCGGCCATGGCGTTGGCTGACGACAGTGATTCACTGGCTTCGACAAGCAGTGTTTCGTCATCGAGCGTGGGATCGACCATGTAGATGGGACGGGCCTTGGGTGGGAAGTACTTCGGAATTTCGGGGCCGAGGTAAAAGTCGAGTGCGCGGTCGGCGGCTTCTTTTGTCTTTTGGGACTCGAGCTCGGGGTCTTGGAGGATTGGGTCGGCTTCTGGTGGGTTAGGCGTGGCTTTGAACATAGATTTAACTCCAGTTTCGAATATTTAGGAGCCATCACCCTCGCTACCAAACGAAGGGTGGTGGCCATACGCGGGTTGGTAGACCGGTCGAAACGGGAAACCCGGCGCTCACAAAGGAGCCCCGCGCATGCCCACCATAAAATCTGAGCCCCAAATAAGGGACTGCATATGGTGACGCCATACGACGGTTTCGAAGCGGGCTACCAAACCCGATCACTGTTTTTCAGTGACAGGGAAACGATATAGCCCTTTCCAAACCGCGTAAGCCGGCGGATTCTGGCGTACGCGTAGGCAACGACGCAAGGTGTTGTAGCCCTTATGGCGTAACGGTTCGTGTACTTTAAACGTGGTGACGCGATCGTGTTTATTCGCTGGAAATGCCGGGCTGGGGGGCTTTCAGTTTTTGTGGTGTGTCAGTGAAATCCTTACCCCTCACCCTAGCCCTCTCCCCGAGGGAGAGGGGACTGACGGAGTGTTTGGGCGAGGTACGCCGACGTGGGATACCGAGTTGAACTCAGGTTTTGAACAGCACTTCAATCGGCTCCTAACCACTCAACAGGATGAGCGTTAGCTCGGCTGCAGCTTTTGATCTTGATCCACGGGCGACTTCGGAAGGCTGAGTGGAGGGATTTATCCGGGGGTGGGAGCGCAGCGACCGTTTGGCGAAGCCAAACACATCGAGAGGAGGTGCAGCGAAGCAAACCGGAGGCGATGCCCCCGGATGAATCCCGGAGCGAAGGAACCCCGAGCCTCAGCGAGCGGGCCGGACGTAGGAGCAAGACCTTTTGGTTACTTTTGGGGCGTTTGCCAAAAGTGACCCGCCGTAAGGGCGGAACCCTAAGCAGCCATAACCGCAGCAACGGATATACACCCCAAAACCAAACCTCAACGAAGAAACCCGGCAACCCTCTCCGCCGCCAAAGCCAAATGCTGCTCATGCGTAAACCCGGAAACCTTGAGCGGCTTCAAATCATGATCCCCAGAGGCCAGCCAAAACACCTCAACACTCGGCGATAGATCGTAAGCCTCGACAGCGTCCCGATTCCCCAGAGCATCCCGCTCCCCCTGAACAATCAACGTCCGAGTCCGCAAAGAAGCCAAATGCTCAACCCGAGGCTTCTCCGGTTTCCCCACCGCATAAAACGGATACCCCAGGCAAACCAACGCATCCGCGCCAAGCTCATCGGCAAGCAGACTGGCCATCCGCCCCCCCATAGACTTCCCGCCAACCGCCAAAACCCCAGCGACATGAAGTCGCACCAAGCCATAAACCTCACGCCAGCACTCCTGCAATTTCCCCGCAGGATTCGGCGGCCGCTTGACCCCATCAACCCGCCGCTGCGCCATATAAGGAAACTCAAACCGCAACACGTTCACCCCCAGCCCAGCAAGGCGCCCAGCCATATCGTTCATCCAGTCGCTATCCATCGGCGCCCCCGCCCCATGCGCCAGGATGAGCGTCGCCGAAGCCTCGCCAACAGCGGCATCCCAAAGCCACCCGTGATCCCGCAGGCACTGCGCCCATTGATCCCCGTCAATACTGGCCTTGTGCTGTTTGTCCATGCTTGCCTCGCTTTTAGTCTGCCTATAACTCCAGGCGAAGGACGCGCTGTTGGCGCTCACTTCGGCTGAACCGTGGATGGGGAACCATGAACACTTCTATCAGTACCGCCTACAACTACAAGGTGGTCCGCCAATTCGCCATTATGACGGTGGTGTGGGGCATCGTCGGCATGGGGCTCGGGGTTTTTCTCGCGGCTCAATTGGTCTGGCCCGAACTCAACTTCAACCTGCCGTGGACCAGCTTCGGACGCCTGCGCCCGCTGCACACCAACGCGGTGATCTTCGCGTTCGGCGGCTGTGCCTTGTTCGCCAGTTCGTTCTACTCGGTGCAGCGCACCTGCCAGACCCAGCTGTTTGCGCCGAAAATCGCCGCGTTCTGCTTCTGGGGCTGGCAGCTTGTGATTCTATTGGCGGCCATCAGCCTGCCACTGGGTTACACCAGTTCCAAGGAATACGCCGAGCTGGAATGGCCGATCGACATCCTGATCACCATCGTCTGGGTCGCCTACGCCATCGTGTTCTTCGGCACGATCATGCAGCGCAAGACCAAGCACATTTATGTGGGCAACTGGTTCTTCGGCGCGTTCATCATCACCGTGGCGATCCTGCACATCGTCAACAACCTTGAGTTACCGGTGAGCTTCACCAAGTCCTACTCGGTGTACGCGGGTGCAACCGACGCGATGGTGCAATGGTGGTACGGCCACAACGCCGTAGGCTTTTTCCTCACCGCCGGTTTCCTCGGGATGATGTACTACTTCGTGCCGAAACAGGCCGAACGCCCGGTGTATTCGTATCGCCTGTCGATCGTGCACTTCTGGGCGCTGATCACCCTGTACATCTGGGCCGGTCCGCACCACTTGCACTACACCGCGCTGCCGGACTGGGCGCAGTCGCTGGGCATGGTGATGTCGCTGATCCTGCTGGCACCGAGCTGGGGCGGGATGATCAACGGCATGATGACCCTCTCGGGCGCCTGGCATAAGTTGCGCAGCGACCCGATCCTGCGCTTCCTCGTGGTATCGCTGGCTTTCTACGGCATGTCGACCTTCGAAGGTCCGATGATGGCGATCAAGACCGTTAACGCCCTCTCCCACTACACCGACTGGACCATCGGCCACGTACACGCCGGCGCACTCGGCTGGGTGGCGATGATTTCCATCGGCGCGCTGTACCACATGATCCCGAAAGTCTTCGGCAAAGAGCAGATGCACAGCATCGGCCTGATCAACGCGCACTTCTGGCTCGCGACCATCGGCACCGTGCTCTACATCGCTTCGATGTGGGTCAACGGCATCGCCCAGGGCCTGATGTGGCGTGCGGTGAACGAGGACGGCACGCTGACCTACTCCTTCGTCGAAACCCTGGTGGCCAGCCACCCAGGCTTCGTCGTGCGGCTGATTGGCGGGGCGATCTTCCTCAGCGGCATGTTCCTGATGGCTTACAACACCTGGCGCACCGTGCGGGCCTCGCAGCCTGCTGACGTCGTTGCTGCCGCGCAGATGGCCTGAGGAGTCCGCCATGAAACACGAAACGATTGAAAAGAACGTCGGCCTGCTGATGCTGCTGATGGTGTTCGCCGTGAGCATCGGCGGCCTGACCCAGATCGTCCCGCTGTTCTTCCAGGACGTGACCAACAAACCGGTGGAGGGCATGAAGCCCTACACCGCGCTGCAGCTGGAAGGTCGCGACATCTACGTCCGCGAAGGCTGCGTCGGTTGCCACTCGCAGATGATCCGTCCGTTCCGCGCCGAAACCGAACGCTACGGGCACTACTCGGTGGCCGGTGAAAGCGTGTGGGATCACCCGTTCCTGTGGGGTTCCAAGCGCACCGGTCCGGACCTGGCCCGGGTTGGCGCGCGCTACTCGGATGACTGGCACCGCGCGCACTTGTACAACCCGCGCAACGTTGTACCGGAATCGAAAATGCCGGCCTACCCATGGCTGGTCACCCAACCGGTCGACAGCAGCCACACCGAAACCAAGCTCAAGACCATGCGCACCCTCGGCGTGCCGTACACCGACGACGACATCAGCGGCGCGGTGGCCAGCCTCAAGGGCAAGACCGAAATGGACGCCCTCGTCTCCTACCTGCAAGTGCTCGGCACTGCGATCAAGAGCAAGAGGTGAGCCATGGTCTTTGAATTGAGCGCGGGGCTGATTCGCGGCCTCGGCACGGTCGTGGTGTTCGTGGCCTTCGTCGGCCTGACCCTTTGGGTGTTCAACCGCAAGCGCACGCCGGAGTTCGCCGAAGCGCGCCTGCTGCCGTTTGCCGACGAGCCACAACCCGACACTACCCAAGCTAATGAAACAAGGAGTACCCGGCCATGACCACCTTCTGGAGTACGTGGATCTGCGTACTGACCATCGGCAGCCTGATCGGCCTGACCTGGCTGCTGATCGGCACCCGCCGGGGCGAGACCAAGGGCAGCGTCGACCAGACCATGGGCCACAGCTTCGACGGCATCGAGGAGTACGACAACCCGCTGCCGCAGTGGTGGTTCATGCTGTTCGCCGGCACGCTGGTGTTTTCCGTGGGCTATCTGATCCTTTACCCAGGCCTGGGCAACTGGAAAGGCATCCTGCCCGGCTACGAGGACGGCTGGACCGGCGTCCACGAGTGGGAAAAGGAAATGAGCAAGGCTGACGCCAGGTTCGGACCGATCTTCGCCAAATTCGCCGCGATGCCGGTGGAAGAAGTGGCGAAGGACCCGCAGGCACTGAAAATGGGCGGCCGTCTGTTCGCCTCCAACTGCTCGGTGTGCCACGGCTCGGACGCCAAGGGTGCGTTCGGTTTCCCTAACCTCGCCGACAAGGACTGGCGTTGGGGCGGCAGCGCCGAAACCATCAAGGCCACCATCATGGGTGGCCGGATGGCGGCGATGCCGGCGTGGGGTGAAGTGCTGGGCGAGACTGGCGTGAAAAACGTCGCCGCCTATGTGCGTCATGAACTGGCGGGGCTGCCACTGCCGGCGGACAACAAGGCTGATCTCCAAGCGGGTCAGCAGGCGTTCAGCACAACCTGCACCGCCTGTCACGGGGCAAACGGCCAGGGCACCGAAGCCATGGGCGCGCCGAACCTGACGCATCCGGCCGGTTTCATCTATGGCACCAGCCTGACGCAGCTCGAGCAAACCATTCGCCATGGTCGTCAGGGCCACATGCCCGCTCAGAACGAGCTGCTGGGCAACGATAAAGTGCAACTGCTCGCCGCTTACGTATACAGTCTGTCAAAAAATACTGAGCAGTTGAGCGACAAGCTTCAAGCTGAAAGCTCCAAGTAAAATCACAAGCAATGTATACAATCCTGCAGGCGACATGATTCGTCTTGTCGCTTGCAGCTGCTTCCTTTTGTCGCACCCCTTCACCCCCTCTCCTTTCGGTTACCCGGATTCGGGTCTACGCTTGCTCGATGCGGACTGGCCCGTGCCGGTTCCAGGTCGACCCCGAGCGAGGAATTGAACGAATCGGCTGACTGACATGGCCGCAAAGGCCGGTAGATACCGGTTGTCGTGCCCATTACCGTCCGTCACCCGAACCGAGCGTTCGAACACACCCCGTTACATCCGACCGGGACCCCTCGCTTTTTTCGTCCGCTGCGACATTTTGTCCGAGGGCAATTTTGTCCTTACGCGGCGCATGGAAAGGCCGCAGAATCAGCGTTGGAAAGCATTGACCCAGGTCATGGCGCGTTGCATTGACCCCCTGCTTTCTACATACTTGCGGCCGATTTTAATCCTAATAAAACACCCAAACCGTGGAACCTTAGAATGAGCACAGCAATCAGTCCGACTGCTTATAACTATAAGGTAGTCCGCCAGTTCGCCATCATGACGGTGGTCTGGGGGATCCTTGGCATGGGGCTCGGTGTCTTCATCGCCTCGCAACTGGTCTGGCCGGAGTTGAACTTCGGTCTGCCGTGGACGAGCTTTGGACGCCTGCGCCCGTTGCACACAAACCTGGTGATTTTCGCCTTCGGTGGTTGTGCACTGTTTGCCACTTCCTACTATGTCGTGCAGCGAACCTGCCAGACGCGACTGATTTCCGACAGCCTCGCGGCCTTCACCTTCTGGGGATGGCAAGCGGTGATCGTCGGCGCGATCATTACCTTGCCGCTGGGTTACACCACCACCAAGGAATACGCGGAACTGGAATGGCCGATCGCCATTTTGCTGGCCATTGTCTGGATTTCCTACGGACTGGTGTTCTTCGGCACCATCACCAAGCGCAAGACCAAGCACATCTATGTCGGTAACTGGTTCTACGGTGCGTTCATCGTGGTGACCGCGATGCTGCACATCGTCAACCACATGTCGCTGCCGGTCAGCCTGTTCAAGTCCTACTCGGCCTACTCGGGCGCCACCGACGCGATGATCCAGTGGTGGTACGGCCACAACGCCGTGGGCTTCTTCCTGACCACCGGCTTCCTGGGGATGATGTACTACTTCGTGCCGAAACAGGCCGAACGTCCGATCTACTCCTATCGTCTGTCGATCGTGCACTTCTGGGCGCTGATCACCCTGTACATCTGGGCCGGCCCGCACCACCTGCACTACACCGCACTGCCGGACTGGGCACAATCGCTGGGCATGGCGATGTCGATCATCCTGCTGGCACCGAGCTGGGGCGGCATGATCAACGGCATGATGACCCTGTCGGGCGCCTGGCATAAGCTGCGCACCGACCCGATCCTGCGCTTCCTGGTGGTATCGCTGGCGTTCTACGGCATGTCGACCTTCGAAGGTCCGATGATGGCGATCAAGACCGTCAACTCGCTCTCGCACTACACCGACTGGACCATCGGCCACGTACACGCCGGTGCACTCGGCTGGGTAGCGATGATCTCGATCGGCGCGATCTACCACATGATCCCGAAACTGTTCGGCCGCGCGCAGATGCACAGCACCGGCCTGATCAACGCGCACTTCTGGCTCGCGACCATCGGTACCGTGCTGTACATCGCTTCGATGTGGGTCAACGGCATCACTCAAGGCCTGATGTGGCGTGCAATCAACGACGACGGCACCCTCACCTACTCGTTCGTCGAAGCGCTGCAGGCCAGCCACCCCGGCTTCATCGTCCGAGCCCTGGGCGGTGCGTTCTTCGCCAGCGGCATGCTGCTGATGGCTTACAACGTATGGCGCACCGTGCGCGCCTCGAACCCGGCTGAAGCCGAAGCCGCCGCCAAGATCGCCGTAGTTGGAGCTCACTGATGAAGCATGAAGCTGTCGAGAAGAATATTGGTCTGCTGGCCTTCTTCATGGTCATCGCCGTCAGCGTCGGTGGCCTGACCCAAATCGTTCCGCTGTTTTTCCAGGACGTCACCAACAAGCCGGTCGAAGGCATGAAGCCGCGCACCGCCCTTGAACTGGAAGGCCGCGACGTTTACATCGCCAACGGCTGTGTCGGCTGCCACTCGCAGATGATCCGTCCGTTCCGTGCCGAAACCGAACGCTATGGCCACTACTCGGTCGCCGGTGAAAGCGTCTGGGATCACCCGTTCCTGTGGGGTTCCAAGCGTACCGGCCCGGACCTGGCCCGCGTCGGCGGTCGTTACTCCGATGACTGGCAGCGTGCACACTTGTACAACCCGCGCAACGTCGTCCCCGAGTCGAAAATGCCGGCCTACCCGTTCCTCGTAGAAAACAAGCTCGATGGCAAAGACACGGCCAAGAAAATGGAAGTGTTGCGCACGCTCGGCGTCCCTTACACCGACGAAGACATCGCCGGTGCAAGAGATGCCGTGAAGGGCAAAACCGAAATGGACGCGCTGGTGGCCTATCTGCAAGGCCTGGGCACCATCATCAAAAGCAAACGGTGATTCTGATGGATATCGGGATGATTCGAGGCCTGGGCACCGTTGTCGTGATGGTTGCCTTCATCGGCCTGGCGTTGTGGGTGTTCAGCCCCAAGCGCAAGTCGGAGTTTGAAGACGCGACCTTGCTGCCCTTCGCGGATGATCCCGAAGCCATCAAGCACGTCGAGCAAGCTTCTAGGAGTAACAAAGAATGACTACATTCTGGAGTCTGTACGTCACAGTCCTCAGTCTCGGTACGATCTTTTCCCTGACCTGGCTGCTGCTGTCGACCCGCAAGGGCCAGCGCAGCGAGCAGACGGACGAGACGGTCGGCCACTCCTTCGACGGGATCGAGGAGTACGACAACCCGCTGCCGAAATGGTGGTTCATGCTGTTCGTGGGCACCATCGTGTTCGCTCTGGGTTATCTGGTGCTGTACCCGGGCCTGGGCAACTGGAAAGGCCTGCTGCCGGGCTACAACTACCTCGATACCGAGAAGCAGACCGCGTTCGCCAACGGCCAGACCGGCTGGACCGGCGTTCACGAGTGGGAAAAGGAAATGGCGCGTTCGGATGCCAAGTTCGGTCCGATCTTCGCCAAGTTCGCCGCCATGCCGATCGAAGAAGTCGCCAAGGATCCACAAGCCCTGAAAATGGGTGGCCGCCTGTTCGCCTCCAACTGCTCGGTCTGCCACGGCTCCGACGCCAAGGGCGCTTATGGCTTTCCCAACCTGACCGACGCCGACTGGCGCTGGGGTGGCGAGCCGGAAACCATCAAGACCACCATCATGGGCGGTCGTCACGCGGTGATGCCGGCCTGGGCTGAAGTGATCGGTGAGCAAGGCGTGGCCGACGTGGCTGCGTTCGTGCTGACCAATCTGGATGGCCGCAAGCTGCCGGAAGGCACCAAGGCAGATCCGGCCAATGGCCAGAAACTGTTCGCCGCCAACTGCGTGGCCTGCCACGGCCCGGCGGGTAAAGGTACGCCAGCCATGGGCGCACCCGATCTGACCCACCCGGCCGCGTTCATCTACGGTTCGAGCTTCGCCCAACTGCAGCAGACCATCCGTTACGGCCGTCAGGGCCAGATGCCTGCCCAGGAACAACTGCAAGGCAACGACAAGGTTCACCTGCTGGCGGCTTACGTTTACAGCCTGTCCCACGGTGAAAAACCAGCGGAAGCCGAGGCCCAGTAAGGCCAACGCCTGAAGCAAACAAAGCGGCCCCGCCAATGAGAATTGGCGGGGCCGTTTTGTTTCTGCCTTTTTGAATGCCCGACCAGCGGTCAGGCTCGTCAGGCCTTCCCGGTTGTGAGACGAGGCATGAGGTAGTAACGTTGCTACATATCTTTTTCAGGAGAGGTCGCAATGATGGCCATCACCACCATTTCCAGCCGCGAATTCAATCAGGACACAAGCAGTGCCAAAAAAGCCGCACGCAATGGGCCGGTGATCATCACGGATCGTGGCAAGCCCGCCCACGTACTGCTAAGCATTGAGGAGTACGAAAAACTAACCGGCCTCAACGCGAGCATCGTCGATCTGCTGGTCATGCCTGAAGCGGCAGACATCGAGTTCGAAACCGAGCGTGCCGTGATCACTCACCGCCCTGTGGACCTGTCCTGAATGTATTTGCTAGACACCAATGTAATTTCCGAATTGCGCAAACCCCAGGCCGACAAGAACGTTGTCGCCTGGGCCAGAACGATCATTGCCCCTCGCATGTTTATCTCGGCCATTACGCTGAAGGAACTGGAGACCGGCGTCCTACGCATGGAGCGCCGTGATCCGGCTCAGGGAAAGATTCTGCGCACCTGGCTCAAGCGCCACGTAATGCCGGCCTTCGATGCGCGAATCCTGCCGGTCGATGCAGCTGTCGCCCTGCGCTGCGCGCGCATTCATGTGCCGGATCAGGCCAATGAAAGCGATGCGCTGATTGCCGCGACGGCACTGGTTCATGGGCTGACGGTGGTCACCCGCAATGTCGCCGACTTTGAATCCAGCGGCGTTGCGCTGATCAATCCGTGGGAATGAAAGACCCGCATCTCAGCTTCACATCTCGCAACTGAAATTCGATGGGCACATTGGCTGGCAAGCGATAACGTCCTGCTGCAGCCGATGGGCTGCCTACCTCACAACTCATCTTGCAAGGAAGCTATCCGATGAACGAACAACATCCGAATCAGGAAACTGATCAGCCGATTCAAATGGGTGAACAGACGCCACAAATTGACGAAGCCAACAGCGACAGCCTGAGACGACAAACACGATCCATCGTGAACGAAGCCACTGCCGACAGAAAGCGCAGTACCGGCGGGATGGACAGCCTTGGCGGCGGCCGGTTGCTTTGACCGATTGATGAAAGCGGCGGCAATTTCCGGGTTTGGGTGACTGAGCCGTCGCGATGTCAGCAGCACCCATCGTCTATAGTCAATTGATCTGCATCATGCTTTGTTACATTCGCTACACCATTCATGATTTTTCCCCAACGCGACCAAAGGTCGCACCCGTTCGTCGGTAGTACAGGCGTATCATTGCGCCACCGCAACACCCCTTTTTGACCCCGGCCGGCACGTATCGACCGAGGCATTTTTCCACTGCCGTGGGATGCAATGATGAGCAACCAGATTCCGGTACACGACGTCACGCCACCCAGCAAGAACGCAAACAACAGCGTCGACCTTTACGCCTCTCGAGAAAAAATCTACACCCGTGCTTTCACCGGCCTGTTCCGCAATCTGCGGATGATGGGCGGCGCGGCGCTGTTCCTGCTGTATTTCGGTACGGTGTGGTTGAACTGGGGCGGTCACCAGGCAGTGTGGTGGAACCTGCCGGAGCGCAAGTTCTTCATTTTCGGCGCCACCTTCTGGCCGCAGGATTTCATTCTGCTTTCCGGGCTGTTGATCATTGCCGCCTTCGGTCTGTTCTTCATCACCGTGTATGCCGGCCGGGTCTGGTGTGGTTACACCTGTCCCCAAAGCGTCTGGACCTGGATTTTCATGTGGTGCGAGAAGGTCACCGAAGGCGACCGCAACCAGCGCATCAAGCTCGACAAGGCGCCGATGAGCGCCAACAAGTTCCTGCGTAAATTCGCCAAGCACGCGCTGTGGCTGCTGATCGGCTTCGTCACCGGCATGACCTTCGTCGGCTACTTTTCGCCGATCCGCGAACTGGTAATCGAATTCTTCACCGGGCAAGCCGATGGCTGGTCGTATTTCTGGGTCGGTTTCTTCACCCTCGCCACCTACGGCAATGCCGGCTGGCTGCGTGAGCAGGTGTGCATCTACATGTGTCCGTATGCACGCTTCCAGAGCGTGATGTTCGACAAGGACACGCTGATCGTTTCCTACGACCCGCGTCGCGGTGAAAGCCGTGGTCCGCGCAAGAAAGGCATCGACTACAAGGCTCAGGGCCTGGGCGACTGCATCGACTGCACCATGTGCGTCCAGGTCTGCCCGACCGGCATCGACATCCGCGACGGCCTGCAGATCGAATGCATCGGCTGCGCCGCGTGCATCGACGCCTGCGACAGCATCATGGACAAGATGGATTACCCGCGCGGACTGATCAGCTACACCACCGAGCACAACTTGTCCGGGCAGAAAACCCATAAACTGCGGCCACGCCTGATCGGTTATGCCGTGGTGCTGCTGGCGATGATCAGCCTGTTGGTGACGGCCTTCTTCATGCGTTCGCTGGTGGGTTTCGACGTCAGCAAGGACCGCGTGCTGTACCGCGAAAACGCCGAAGGCCGGATCGAAAACGTCTACAGCCTGAAGATCATGAACAAGGATCAGCGCGACCACACCTACGTGCTGGAAGCCGCCGGTTTGCCGGATCTGCGCCTGCAAGGCAAACGCGAGATCAAGGTGCCGGCCGGGGAAATCTTCAGCATGCCGGTCGAGCTGTCGAGCGCGCCTGAACAACTGCCATCAAGCACCAACGAGGTGAAATTCATCCTCAGGGATGCCGATGACGACAGCGTCCACGTAGAAGCCAAGAGCCGGTTCATCGGCCCACAAAATCGTTGAGAGAACTGAACATGCCCGCAGCAAACGCCGCAAGTCCCTGGTACAAGCACCTTTGGCCATGGATCATCATCGCGATTCTGGCCTGTTCGGTGACCCTGACGCTGTCCATGGTGACCATCGCGGTGAACAACCCGGACAACCTGGTCAACGACAACTACTACGAGGCCGGCAAGGGCATCAATCGTTCGCTGGACCGTGAATTGCTGGCTCAGACCCTGAAGATGCGCGCCGCTGTGCACCTGGATGATGTCACCGGCGAAGTCGACCTGCGCCTGAGCGGCGACAGCCAGCCGAAAACCCTGGAACTGAACCTGATCTCGCCGACCCAGCCGGAGAAGGATCGCAAGATCGTCCTCGCCCGCAGCGAGACTGAAACGGGCCGCTACATTGGCCAGTTGAGCGACAAGGTCGAAGGCCGGCGCTTTGTTGAATTGCTGGGCACTCAGGACGATCACGTGTGGCGGATGTTCGAGGAAGAGCTGGTCAACCATGACAAGGATCTGTTGCTGGGTGATGAGCCGTTGCAGGGTGCAGAAGACCTGAAGAAATAAGCCTTACTCTGATCGTTCCCACGCTCTGCGTGGGCACGCCGCCAGGGACGCTCCGCGTCCCAGCCGAAGCGGACGCGGAGCGTCCGGGGAGGCATTCCCACGCGGAGCGTGGGAACGATCATCGGAACGCCTCATGACCATTCCAATCCCCTGCTACCACTGCGCCCTGCCCGTCCCGTCCGGCAGTCGCTTCACCGCCGTCGTGCTCGGGGAGTCCCGCGAGTTCTGCTGCCCCGGCTGCCAGGCCGTGGCCGAAGCCATCGTCGCCGGCGGCCTGGAAAGTTATTACCAGCATCGCAGCGAAGCTTCGGCCAACCCCGAAGCGCTGCCGGTGCAACTGGTCGATGAGCTTGAGCTGTACGACCGCGCCGACGTGCAGCAACCCTTCGTGCGCCACGAAGGTGAGCTGGCCGAGACCACGTTGCTGATGGAAGGCATCAGTTGCGCCGCCTGCGGCTGGCTGATCGAGAAACACCTGCGCAACCTGCCCGCCGTAGCCGAGGCGCGGCTCAATCTGTCTAACCATCGCCTGCATGTGCGCTGGGCTGACGCTCAGCTGCCACTGAGCCAGATCCTCGGCGAACTGCGCCACATCGGCTACGCCGCGCACCCGTATCAGGCCGACCGCGCCAGCGAACAACTGGCCAGTGAAAACCGCCTGGCCCTGCGCCAGCTCGGGGTCGCCGGGCTGTTGTGGTTCCAGGCGATGATGGCGACCATGGCGACCTGGCCGGAATTCAACATCGACCTCAGCCCGGAGCTGCATACGATCCTGCGCTGGGTCGCGCTGTTCCTCACCACGCCGATCGTGTTCTACAGCTGCGCGCCATTTTTCAAGGGTGCCATGCGCGACCTGCGCACCCGCCACCTCACCATGGACGTCTCGGTGTCGCTGGCCATAGGCGCGGCTTACGTCGCCGGGATCTGGACTTCGATCACCGGGGTCGGCGAACTGTATTTCGACGCAGTGGGCATGTTCGCGCTGTTCCTGCTCGCCGGGCGCTACCTCGAACGCCGCGCCCGGGAGCGCACCGCTGCCGCCACCGCACAACTGGTCAATCTGCTGCCGGCCTCGTGCCTGCGCCTCGACGACGCCGGCCAGAGCGAACGCATCCTGCTCAGCGAACTGCGCCTCGGTGATCGGGTGCTGGTGCAACCGGGCTCAGTGCTGCCGGCGGACGGCAAGATCCTCGATGGCCAGTCGAGCATCGACGAATCGGTGCTGACCGGCGAATACCTGCCGCAACCGCGCACCAAAGGCGATGCGGTCACCGCCGGTACGCTGAACGTGGAAGGTGCGCTGACCGTCGAGGTGCAGGCACTCGGCCAGGACACGCGGCTGTCGGCCATCGTCCGCCTGCTGGATCGCGCCCAGGCGGAAAAACCACGACTGGCGGAAATCGCCGACCGTGCTGCGCAATGGTTCCTGCTGCTGTCGTTGATCGCGGCGGCCGCCATCGGCCTGCTGTGGTGGGAACTGGATTCGTCACGGGCGTTCTGGATCGTCCTCGCAATGCTGGTTGCAACCTGCCCGTGCGCGCTGTCTCTGGCGACGCCGACCGCCCTCACCGCCGCCACCGGCACCCTGCACAAACTCGGCCTGCTGCTGACGCGCGGTCATGTGCTGGAAGGCTTGAATCAGATCGACACGGTGATCTTCGACAAGACCGGCACCCTCACCGAAGGCCGACTGGTACTGCGTTCGATCCGCCCGCTCGGGGCCCTCGACAACGATCAATGCCTGAGCCTGGCCGCCGCCCTGGAAAACCGTTCCGAACACCCGATCGCCCGCGCCTTCGGTCGCGCACCGCTGGCTGCCGAAGAGGTCCACAGCACGCCGGGCCTGGGGCTTGAAGGGTTGGTTGGCGAACAACGCTTGCGCATCGGCCAGGCGGATTTTGTCTGTGATCTCAGCGGCGTGCCTGTGCCCTCGATGCCGAAGGAACCGGGGCAATGGTTGCTGCTCGGTGACAGTAACGGACCGCTGGCCTGGTTCGCCCTCGACGACCGTCTGCGCGACGACGCCCCGGCCCTGCTCGCCGCGTGCAAGGCGCGCGGCTGGCGCACGCTGCTGCTGTCGGGCGACAGTTCGCCGATGGTCGCCAGTGTCGCCGCCGAACTGGGTATCGACGAGGCCCGGGGCGGTCTGCGCCCGGACGACAAGCTGCAAGTGCTGCAACAACTGCACAAGGACGGCCGCAAGGTGTTGATGCTCGGTGACGGCGTGAACGACGTGCCGGTACTGGCCGCTGCGGACATCAGCGTGGCCATGGGCTCGGCCACTGATCTGGCGAAAACCAGTGCCGACGCGGTGCTGCTGTCCAACCGCCTCGACGCCTTGGTACAAGCCTTCACGCTGGCCCGCCGTACTCGCAGGGTGATCATCGAGAACCTGTTGTGGGCCGCGCTGTACAATGGCCTCATGTTGCCGTTCGCCGCCCTCGGCTGGATCACTCCGGTGTGGGCCGCCGTCGGCATGTCGATCAGTTCGCTGACCGTGGTACTCAACGCCCTGCGCCTGACTCGCCTGCCGAGTGCGCCGGCCGTCAGCGCCACGTCAGAAACCCGCCCGCTGCCGGCCTGAGCCGCGCGGGCATGGAGTACAGATGCCAGCTCTCTACGTGATGATTCCGGCCGCGCTGCTGATCGTGGCCATCGCCGTTTACATCTTCTTCTGGGCGGTGGACAGCGGCCAGTACGACGACCTCGACGGTCCGGCCCACAGCATCCTGTTCGACGACCAGGACCCGAACCACACTGCCGCTGTGGACGAAGCCAACCCGACAAAAGCGGACGACAAGGCGCCACCTCATGCTTGAACTGGCGCCGCTGCTGGTGTCTGCGTTGATCCTTGGCCTGCTCGGCGGCGGCCATTGCCTGGGCATGTGCGGAGGCTTGATGGGCGCGCTGACTCTGGCGATTCCCAAGGAACAACGCAGCCGACGCTTTCGATTGTTGCTGGCCTATAACCTCGGGCGGATTCTCAGTTATGCCACGGCCGGTCTGCTGATCGGGCTGGCCGGTTGGGCGGTGGCCAACAGTCCCGCCGCGCTGTTCATGCGGGTTTTGGCCGGGTTGCTGCTGATCGCCATGGGCCTGTATCTGGCGGGCTGGTGGAGCGGTCTGACCCGCATCGAAAGCCTTGGCCGAGGACTGTGGCGTTACATTCAACCCGTCGCCAACCGCTTGCTGCCGGTGTCGAGCCTGCCCCGGGCCTTGCTGCTCGGCGCGCTGTGGGGATGGCTGCCGTGCGGGCTGGTTTACAGCACGTTGCTGTGGTCGGCCAGTCAGGGCAATGCGTTGGACAGTGCATTGCTGATGCTCGCCTTCGGGCTCGGCACCTGGCCGGTGTTGCTGGCCACCGGCCTCGCGGCCGAGCGGGTCACGGCGCTGTTGCGCAAACGCAGCGTGCGCATGGCCGGCGGTCTGCTGGTGATCCTGTTCGGTATCTGGACCCTGCCGGGGCCGCACCAGCACTGGCTGATGGGCCACTGATCCCGTTGATGCAAATCAAGATGCCTTTTCGCGCCCTCCCCTAGACTCGGCACACTGCCAGCCTATCCGGGGGAATGCCCGCATGCTCGACGCCATTCGTTGGGACACCGATTTGATCCGCCGCTACGACTTGGCGGGGCCGCGCTACACCTCGTACCCGACGGCCGTGCAATTTCACAGCCAGGTCGGCACCTTCGACCTGTTTCATGCCCTGCGCGACAGCCGCAAGGCCCTGCGCCCGCTGTCGCTGTACGTACACGTGCCGTTCTGCGCGAACATCTGCTACTACTGCGCCTGCAACAAGGTCATCACCAAGGATCGCGGCCGCGCGCTGCCCTATCTGCAACGGCTCGAGCAGGAAATCCAGCTGATCGCCTGTCACCTCGACCCGGCGCAGAAAGTCGAGCAACTGCACTTCGGCGGCGGCACGCCGACCTTTCTCAGCCACGATGAATTGCGCCAGTTGATGGCGCACCTGCGCAAGCATTTCAATCTGCTGGACGATGACTCCGGTGATTACGGCATCGAGATCGACCCGCGCGAAGCCGACTGGTCGACCATGGGCCTGCTGCGCGAATTGGGCTTCAACCGGGTCAGCATCGGCCTGCAGGATCTCGACCCGGCGGTACAACGGGCGGTCAATCGCCTGCAAAGTCTGGAGGAAACCCGCGCGGTGATCGACGCGGCGCGGACCCTGCAATTTCGCTCGATCAACATCGACCTGATTTACGGCCTGCCCAAGCAGACTCCAGATAATTTCGCCCGCACCGTCGAGGAAGTCATCAGCCTGCAACCGGACCGGCTCTCGGTATTCAACTACGCACACCTGCCGGAACGCTTCATGCCGCAGCGGCGGATCAACGGCAACGAACTGCCGAGCCCGGCGCAGAAACTGGAAATGCTGCAGCGGACCATCGAACAACTGACCGCCGCCGGCTATCGCTACATCGGCATGGACCACTTCGCCCTGCCCGACGATGAACTGGCGATTGCTCAGGAAGAATCGACCCTGCAACGTAATTTCCAGGGCTACACCACCCACGGTCACTGCGATCTGATCGGCCTGGGCGTGTCGGCGATCAGCCAGATCGGCGATCTGTACTGCCAGAACAGCAGCGACCTCAATCACTACCAGAACACCCTCGCCGGCGCGCAACTGGCTACCAGCCGAGGCTTGGTGTGCAACGCTGACGATCGCCTGCGGCGCGCGGTGATCCAACAACTGATCTGCAATTTCAGCCTGGACTTCGCCGAGATCGAGCGCAGCTTCAACATCGATTTTCAGGGTTACTTCGGCGCGCTCTGGCCACAATTGCAGGGCATGGCGCAGGACGGGTTGATCGAACTGGATCGCGAGCGCATCACCGTGCTGCCGGCCGGGCGACTGCTGGTGCGTTCGGTGTGCATGGTGTTCGATGCGTATCTGGAACAGCAGAATCGCCAGCGCTTTTCCCGGGTGATCTGACTTTTCATCAACAACGCAGGGGGCTGCGTATCCATAGCGGTCATCGAAACGGTGCCTTGCACGCCGTCCGAGACACGTTTATCGGCCGTCATCCCTGCGGCGTTTTGCCGGCCGGGCAATCTCGCCACAGGCTGGCCTGAATGTCCTCCGCTGGGTTACCCTTACGCCTTATGTGTGTTTTCCCACAAGGATTTAAGAAATGTCCGAGCCAGTTAAACTGCGCGCTCACAACCAGGCTAATTGCAAGGATTGCAGCCTGGCCCCTCTCTGCCTGCCACTTTCGCTGAATCTGGAAGACATGGAAGCGCTGGACGAAATCGTTAAACGGGGTCGCCCGTTGAAAAAGGGTGAGTTCCTGTTCCGCCAGGGCGACACCTTCGATTCCGTTTATGCAGTACGCTCCGGCGCTCTGAAGACCTTCAGCCTGAGCGATACCGGCGAAGAACAACTGACCGGCTTCCACCTGCCGAGCGAGCTGGTCGGGCTGTCCGGCATGGACACCGAGAAACACCCGGTTTCCGCCCAGGCCCTTGAAACCACCTCGGTCTGCGAAATTCCGTTCGAACGCCTTGATGAGCTGGCCCTGCAACTGCCGCAGCTACGCCGTCAGCTGATGCGCGTGATGAGCCGCGAAATCCGCGACGACCAACAGATGATGTTGCTGCTGTCGAAGAAAACCGCCGACGAGCGCATCGCCACCTTCCTGGTCAACCTGTCGGCGCGTTTCCGCGCTCGCGGCTTCTCGGCCAATCAGTTCCGCCTGAGCATGTCGCGCAATGAAATCGGCAACTATCTGGGGCTGGCGGTGGAAACCGTGTCCCGGGTCTTCACCCGCTTCCAGCAGAACGAACTGATCGCCGCCGAGGGCAAGGAAATCCACATCCTCGACCCGATCCAGCTCTGCGCCCTGGCCGGCGGCTCGCTCGAAGTCTGATCTCGACCCGCGGCCGAGCGAATCGTTTCAGCCGCGGGTATACTGCGCCGTTTGCAGCCCTGCCAGGACACCTCGACGATGGTCTTCGACTCCTTCGACATCAAATCCCTGATCCGCCCCGTGATCGACTTCCCGAAACCGGGTGTGATCTTTCGCGACATCACCCCGCTGTTCCAGTCGCCCAAGGCCCTGCGCCTGGTGATGGACAGCTTCGCCCACCGCTATGTCGAAGCCGACTTCACCCACATCGGTGCGATGGATGCGCGTGGTTTCCTGATCGGTTCGGTACTGGCCTATCAGTTGAACAAGCCGCTGGTGTTGTTCCGCAAGCAGGGCAAGCTGCCGGCGGACGTGCTGGCCGAAGGCTACGCGACCGAGTACGGCGAAGCGTTCCTCGAAGTGCACGCCGACAGCCTGTGCGAGGGCGACTCGGTGGTGATGTTCGATGACCTGATCGCCACCGGCGGCACGCTGATCGCAGCGGCCAACCTGATCCGCCGCATGGGCGCCCGCGTTCATGAAGCGGCGGCGATCATTGATCTGCCGGAACTGGGTGGTTCGCAGCGTCTGGAGGACATGGGGATTCCTACGTTCTGCCTGACGCAGTTTGCGTTGACTGATAAGTAAAACCCCGCGCCTGATCGTTCCCACGCTCTGCGTGGGAATGCCTCAACGGACGCTCCGCGTTCGGCTTTGGAAGGGACGCGGAGCGTCCCGGGCTGCATTCCCACGCGGAGCGTGGGAACGATCAAACACCGAAGATTACAGTCCCATCTGTTTGCTGATGATCTCGTTCATCACTTCCCGCGTCCCGCCGCCAATCGACAGAATCCGGTTATCCCGATACAGCCGCTCCACCAGACTTTCGCGCATATAACCCAGCCCGCCAAGAATCTGCACCGCCTCATTGGTAATCCGGTCCGAAGTGTCCGTGGCAAAGTTCTTGGCCATGGAAATCTCCTTGATCACGCTCTGCCCCGCCGCCATCTTCGCCGCCTGCCGATAGGTGAACTCCCGCGAGACTTCCAGCGCCGTGGCCATTTCCGCGAGGCGATGCTTGATCACCTGGAACTTGCCGATGGGTTTGCCGAACGCTTCACGCTCCTTCGCCCACTTCAGGCTTTCTTCCAGCGCCAGTTGCGCGGTCATGTTGGCCATCAGCGCCAGCGCCAGACGTTCGCTCTGAAAGTTGCCCATGATGCAGGCGAACCCCATGTTCTCCGCGCCAATCAGGTTTCCTACGGCCACCCGGCAATCATCGAAGAACAATTCAGCCGTGTCCGACGCCCACCAGCCCATTTTCTTCAGCGGCCGGCCGACGGTGAAACCGGGCGTGCCCTTCTCGATCAACAGCAGGCTGATGCCGCCAAAACCGGGCGCGCCGGTACGCACTGCGACGGTGTAGTAGTCGGCGCGCACGCCACTGGTAATGAAAGTTTTGCTGCCGCTGACTCGATAGTGGTCGCCATCGCGTACGGCGCGGGTCTGCAGGTTGGCGACATCCGAGCCGCCGCCCGGTTCGGTGACGGCCAGCGCGCTGATTTTCTCGCCGCTGAGTACTTGGGGGACGACGCGGTTACGCACTTCGGGCCGAGCCCATTTGACGATCGGCGGCAACCCGATATCGAGCGAACCGAGCCCGGCGACCAGCCCGCCGGAGCCGCAACGCATCAGTTCTTCGCTGGCGGCGATCTTGGCAAACAGATCACCTTCGTGACTGCCGCCGAGCGCTTCGGGGTAACCGATGCCGAGAATGCCGGCCGCACCGGCCTTCAGGTACAGCTCACGGGGAAAGCTCTCGGCTTCTTCCCACGCATCGATGTCCGCCAGGATCTCGCGCTCGACGAAACGTCTGACGCTGTCGCGGACCATTTGGTGGCTGGGGTCGAAGTATTCCTGGAAGGCGGGCATCGGCGAACTCCATGGAAGGGTTCGCCGAACTTAACCGAGCGCTTGCTTGGTTTTCAACAGGATTGTGTGACTCAGAGGGAAATCGGCTTGCGCCCGGCAAACGAGTGGGCCAGCGTGCCGCCGTCCACCAGCTCCAGTTCGCCGCCCAGCGGTACGCCGTGAGCGATGCGCGAGGCGATCAGGCCTTTGTTCTGCAGCAACTGGGCGATGTAGTGTGCCGTCGCCTCGCCTTCCACGGTCGGATTGGTGGCGAGGATGACTTCGGTGAAGGTGCCCGCCTCTTCGATCCGCGCCATCAATTGCGGAATGCCGATGGCTTCCGGGCCCAGGCCGTCCAGCGGCGACAGGTGCCCCTTGAGCACGAAATAGCGCCCGCGAAATCCGGTCTGCTCGACCGCGTAGACGTCCATCGGCCCTTCCACCACGCACAGCAGCGTGTCGTCGCGACGGGTGTCGGCACATTGTGGGCACAGATCGTCTTCGGTCAGCGTGCGGCACTGGCGGCAGTGTCCGACCCCTTCCATGGCCTGGCTCAAGGCCTGGGCCAGGCGCGTACCGCCGCTGCGGTCACGTTCGAGCAACTGCAACGCCATACGCTGGGCAGTTTTCTGACCCACGCCCGGCAAGGTTCGCAGGGCGTCGATCAGTTGGCGAATCAAAGGGCTGAAGCTCATGGGGAAAAAGTCCGACAAAACAACGAGACGCGGTTTATACCCGCGCCTCCGGCCAGCGTCAAATCCTCAGTCCTGGGCGACCTTCACCACCAGTTTGCCGAAGTTGCGCCCCTCCAGCAGCCCGATAAACGCCTCAGGCGCCTGCTCCAGGCCCTCGACCACGTCCTCGCGGAATTTCACCTTGCCATCGCGCACCCACGGCACCATCGCGCTGATGAATTCCGGCTGACGGTCGCCGTAGTCGTCGAACACGATGAAACCCTGAATCCGTACCCGTTTGGTCAGCAAGGTGCGTTGCAACATGGGCAGGCGATCCGGGCCTTTCGGCGCTTCCGAAGCGTTGTAGCCAGCAATCAGGCCACACAACGGGACCCGCGCCTTGGGATTGAGGAGCGGCACGACGGCATCGAAGACGTGACCGCCGACGTTTTCATAATAGATGTCGATGCCATTGGGGCAGGCCTTGGCCAGTTGTTCGGCGAAATCCGGCGCCTTGTGATCGATACAGGCGTCGAAGCCCAGTTCCTCGACCACGTATTTGCACTTCTCGGCACCACCGGCCACGCCGACGGCGCGCAGGCCTTTGATCTTGGCAACCTGGCCGACCACCGAACCCACTGCGCCGGAAGCGGCGGCGACCACCAGGGTCTCCCCTTCTTTAGGCTGACCGATGTCCATCAATCCCATGTAGGCGGTCATGCCCGGCATGCCCAGCACGCCAAGCGCCATTGACGGACTCGGCAGGCCGGACGGGATCGGGATGATGTTGCGGCCATCGCTGATGCTGTGGCTTTGCCAGCCGGTGGCACCAACCACCAGATCGCCGGCGTGGAATTTCGGATGACGCGACTGCTCGACCCGGCTGACAGCGCCGCCGGTCATCACTTCGTCGATTTGTACCGGCGCCGCGTAGGACGGCGCGTCACTCATGCGCCCGCGCATGTAGGGATCAAGCGACAGGTACAGGGTTTTGAGCAACACCTGGCCGTCTTCAAGGTCCGGCAGCGCCTCGCGCTCCAGACGGAAGTTCTCGGGCGTTGGCGCACCTACCGGCCGCGAGGCAAGCACGAAGCGTTGATTGAGGGTCAGAGGGTCGGACATGTCAGCGTCTCCTTTGAATGATGAATTCGGCGGTATAGGGAGCAGACCGTTGCAGCTATTGCGCGTTCGATGTTTCGTCAGCCGGAAACAAAAATGCCAGGCGCGATGCCTGGCATTTTTTGTAGCTCATCCAACCCGCAAAGGCGAATCAGAACGGCAGTTTCATACCGGCCGGCAGGTTCATGCCAGCGGTCATGCTGCCCATTTTGGCCTGGCTGTTGGCTTCGATCTGACGCACGGCGGCGTTGACGGCTGCAGCCACCAGATCCTCGACCACTTCACGGTCGTCTTCGTCCAGGCCCGGCAGTACGCTCGGGTCGATGCTGACTTTCTTCACGTCATGACGACCGGTCATCACCACGGTGACCAGATCGCCACCGGCCTTGCCGGTGACTTCGGCGTTGGCCAGTTCTTCCTGCATCTTGGCCATTTTTTCCTGCATCTGCTGCGCCTGCTTCATCAGGCCGGCCATGCCACCTTTCATCATGGGAATCACCTCAAAAGTACTTGGATCAAAACAGCGCCCGGCCATACAGGCCGGACGCCCTCAGTTATTAGCCCTGACTGACCAGGGCGTCGACAGGTTCAATAGTATCGTGTCGCACGACCGCGCCGAACTGCTGGACCATCTGCTGGATGAACGGATCGCCGTGGATCGATTCTTCAGCCTCGCGCTGACGGTTGGCACGGCGCCGGGACGCGGCCTGGGCCGGGGTTTCCTGTTCGGGCTTGATCAGCTCGATGGTCAGGGTCAGCGTGCGTCCGTGGAACTGGTTCAGCGCATCGTTCAGGCGACGCTGCTGGGTGGCGTTGAACAAGGCGCTGTGGGCCGGGTCCAGGTGCATCAGCCAGTTGTCGCCGTCGACCGCGATCAGCGTGCAGTTGGCGGCGATGCTGCCGGTCATGCCGGAGATCGGCAGTTTCGGGAACAGTTCCAGCCATTGCAGGGCCAGACCGGTGGCCGGCGCGGCGGCAGGTTCCGGCTCGGGTTCGGGAGTCGGTTCTGCGGCGTGTTCGCTGGCCAGATCGTCGAGGTAACTGTAGGCCGAATCCATGTCCGGCTCGATGTAATCCTCGTCGAGCGGCGGCTCGTCGTCCATGTCCATGCCCGGTGTGGCGGCATCGACGTCGGCTACTGACGGCTCGGGGATCGGCGCGGCGGCCCACTCTGGGGCGTCCGGCACGACGCTGTCCGGAGTCGGCAGTGGCATTGGCGGCAAATCGGGTTGTTCGGCGGTGGTTTCCAGAACGGGCTCCACCGCTGGCTGCTGCACAGGCGCCGGTTCTACCGGGTCATTCCACGGCAGATCGACAACTTCCTCAACAGCAACCGGCTCTGGCTCTGGCTCAGGAACGGGTTCCGGCACAATCACCTGGGCAACCGGTGCAGGCTCGGGAGCAGGCGCAACCACCAGTGCTGGCGCGGGTGTGGGCGCAACAGCCGCAGCAACTACCGGCGCAGGTTTCGGCGCGGCAGCCACTGAGTTTGCGGAATCAACTGTGGCCTGGCTGATCCCCACTGGCTTTAGCGGTTGCCTCGGGGCGTCCGCCGTGTCCGCCGGCCGGAAGGCCAGCATCCGCAGCAGGACCATTTCGAAGCCGCCTCGCGGGTCCGGCGCCAGCGGCAAGTCGCGGCGACCGATCAGGCCCATCTGGTAATAGAACTGCACGTCTTCGGCCGGCAAGGCCTGGGCCAGGGCCAACACCCGGTCACGGTCGCCGTGGCCGTTGTCGACACCTTCCGGCAAGGCCTGGGCGATGGCGACGCGGTGCAGCACGTTGAGAATTTCCGAGAGCACGCCGTTCCAGTCCGGACCCTGTTCGGCCAGATGGCGCACGGCTTCGAGCAACGCCTTGGCGTCGCCTTCGATCAGCGCGTGCAGCACATCGTAGACCTGGCCGTGATCCAGCGTACCGAGCATAGCCCGCACGTCGGCGGCCAGCACCTTGCCCTCACCGAAGGCGATGGCCTGGTCGGTCAGGCTCATGGCGTCACGCATCGAACCGTCGGCCGCGCGGCCGAGCAGCCACAGTGCGTCGTCTTCAAACGGGACGTTTTCGGCGCCCAGAACGTGGGTCAGATGCTCGACCACCCGCTCCGGCGTCATGTTCTTCAGGGAGAACTGCAGGCATCGCGACAAAATCGTTGCCGGAAGTTTCTGCGGGTCGGTGGTCGCCAGGATGAACTTGACGTAGGGCGGCGGCTCTTCGAGGGTTTTCAGCAGCGCATTGAAGGAATGGCTGGAGAGCATGTGCACTTCGTCGATCAGGTAGACCTTGAAGCGCCCGCGGCTCGGGGCGTACTGCACGTTGTCGAGCAGCTCGCGGGTGTCCTCGACCTTGGTCCGGCTCGCGGCGTCGATCTCGATCAGGTCGACGAAACGGCCTTCATCGATCTCACGGCACACCGAACACTCGCCACACGGGCTTGAAGTGATACCTGTTTCACAGTTCAGGCATTTGGCGATGATCCGCGCAATCGTGGTCTTGCCGACGCCCCGCGTACCCGTGAAGAGGTAGGCGTGGTGCAGGCGCTGGCTGTCCAAGGCATTGATCAGAGCCTTGAGCACATGGGTCTGGCCGACCATTTCGCGGAACGAGCGCGGACGCCATTTACGTGCAAGAACCTGATAACTCATCGAAAACCGTCGCGGCAAAGGAAGCAGAAGCGGCTAATGCTAGCGGAGCAAGGGCAAAATTGCATCCGGTGTGCTCGTCTATTCTGGCTAAGCTGCATGGGCAGGGGCTTTTATCGGTTCGGGATCGGGAATTACCGGAGCGTTTATGCGGTGGGCCGTGGGGGCAATACTGGGAATCAGCCTGAGCGCGATGGCGTCGCAACCGCCACTGCGCTTCGCCGTTGCCGACAGCTGGGCGATGCCGATGGTGCAGATCGAACGCGGCCGCCCGACCCAGGGCATCCTCTACGACATGATGCTCAGCCTGGCGACCCAAGTCGGCGTGCCAGCACAATTTCACGTCCTGCCCCGCGCCCGGGTGCAGAACGCCATGGAACACGGCGAAGTCGACGTGCGCTGCTATGCCGCACAATCCTGGTTGCCGAACCTGTCCGGCGATTACATCTGGAGCCTCCCGCTGTTCTTCCAGCGCGACCTGCTGATCAGCCGTCAGGACCAACCAACCAGCGCAGATCCGGCCCACCTGCCCCGCCAGTCGATCGGCACCGTGCTCGGCTACAGCTACCCCACGCTGCAACCGATATTCGACGCCGATCGACTCTGGCGCGAAGACGCACGCAATCAGGAGCAGGTGCTCGACAAACTGCTGGCCGGCCGCTACCGCTACGCGGTGAGCAATCAATGGACCCTGGACTGGTTCAACCAGCACCTGCTGCCGGGGCAACAACTGCAAGCGGTGGCGGTGTTGCAGGAGCAGAAGGTCGGCTGCTATGTACGCAATGATCCGAACGTGCCGGTGCAGCAGATATTGAGGACGTTGCTGCGGATGAAAATGTCGGGGGAGATTGATGACATTATCCGGTTGTATACCGGTGGTTCGGGCGGCGAGCCGTAAGCCAGACCCTCAATGCCCCGCCGCATCACGAAACTGCTGGTACTCGTGATACTCGACCCACGCCACGACATCGTACGGCACGTAAAGCTTCAGCCTGGCCCGGGAGATGGCGATGTACACGGCGCAGATCCGCTGATCGAACGCGTAGGCGTCCTTGAATTTCTCGTTGGTCAGCAACCCCGGTGTCAGCAGGACCTTGTCGAACTCCATGCCCCCCGCCTCTTCCGCCAGCATCAGCAGGCAGCCGTTGCCGGCGTTGTCGATCATTCGGTTCAGGCGTGTCAGGTCGGCAATCATGAAACCGTCTTCCAGCTTGGCCTTGACCCGCAGAAACGACTCGTCGAACCGGTTGGCGTCGCACACAGCCTGCCAGTCGGGCAGATCGCTGAAGTACGGATGCACGCCGTTTTCGCTGAATTCGGAACGGTAGAAGTCAGGTTTGAACAGTTCGATGGCGGTAGCCATGAAATGCTTGAGTTCATCCTGGGCGCGCTTGTCCGGGAATCTGAACTTGCAGTTGGCATCGAGCAGGTGGATGGCCCAGATCATCGTGTCCCACGGCGATGCCGTCAGCACCACGCAGCCTTCGGGCGGCACAAAACCTTCCGGATATTCCTTGATCAGGACGTCAGCATCACTGGCGCCTTCGAACGGAATCTTGCCCTTCTGCGAGTGCCGGGCGATCAGCGGGTTGACCAGCCGTTCGACGTTGCGGCCCGAGCGCACGGAATAGCTGATATCGCTCTGGCGAACCTCGCGGTGGCGCTTGACCGGTACGCCGCTGGCCTGCTGGTACTCGTCGCCGAGGGTGATCAGCACCTGACGACCGCGTTCGATGATCTGCAACAGCGACCCGGGAATATCCTGGCTCTCGTCGATCAGCACGTGCGTGTAGCGCGCCGGCACCACGCAACCAGCAATGCAGGCCCGCTTGATCATCAGCAGCGCTTCGAAGCCAGTCTGGCTGCCCCACGCCGGGTTGAGTTCGAGGTAGCCCCACACCCGGCTCGAATACTCCAGCAACACCTGAGCGTCGACGCTGGAGAGCGGCTGGTTGAAATGCGGCAGATGTTTCGCCGAAAAAGTGTGATCGCGGAAGCGGCAGTAGCGTTCGATCACTTTGAGGCAGAGTTCAAGGGTCGCCTGCCCGTCGTGGTGGCGGAAACCGAAGATATTCAGTTCCTGCGCCAGCGCCTGGCGACTGAGGATCCGAGTCGTCCCTTCAGCCTGAGGCCTGCGCCCGAGCATCAGCGATTGGGCAAACACCAGGAAGGTCTTGCCGGCCTTCTTCTCGCTCGGCCCCACCATGCGCTGGCGAAGGACTTCGAGCTTGGCCGGGGTGCGCGCCAGCAACAGGGTCTTTTCCGGGCGCAGATGCTCCAGCAACGCCACCAGCAGATGGCTTTTGCCGATCCCTGCGTAGCCTTGTACATGCAGGTCTTCGTCCAGATTGGCGCGGAAGGTTCTGACCAGTTTGTCCTGTGCCGGGCTCAACCAGCGCTCGCGCTGTCGGGGCGTCACTATCGGCTGGCTGAACGGGTCATGGCTGCGATGGCGCCGGACTTTGTATTCAAAATCCCACTGGCCATCGGGCAACAAGTAGTCGCGGGCCGATATTTCTTCGGCCAACAGAAAACGCAGGTTCAGAGGGTTCAGGACCTTCAGACCGAAATACAGTTTGCGCGGGTCGAACAGCCGCTGGGCTTCAGACAGCAGGCTCGCCGTCGTTGACTGACGGTTTTCGGCAGCCCAGGACAAGAGCTTGGCCAGAATTTTCTCTGCCGCCACGGCGCCGAGATCCTGCTCTTTCGTCTGCACCAGATTCTGGATGACCAGCACTGCCGCCAATTCGGGATCGGTCAGGCTTTCGAGCGCTTTTGCGCCACCCGCCTGCAACAGGTTCGCGCAGGTTTCATCCGTGACGGGCAAGAACACAGGGCTGGATAGATCGGAATGTTCCGGGAGCATAAAACCTCGCGGCCTGGGCGCAAACCTTAAAAGGTCGATCCTGGCCAGACTCTTCATTTATTTCGGTGGTGGCGAGTATGCGGGATTGAAGAGGCGTCGACACCTTCGCGAGCAGGGGTTCGGGTACGAAACGCCAAATCGCAGGCATAAAAAAACCGCAGTGGGCGAAACCCATGCAGTTCGGTGTTGATTCGTTCGATGTTCGTTAAGGTGGTAACCCTACCAGCCACACCCCGGCACACAATGTTCCCGCTGTGGCTGCTGCCTTCCGGCTCTGACCAGGTTCACGGGTAATCGTTGCGGGGGGACCGATAGGGTCACCATAACGACACTCGCCTGTCGGCGAGCCGCGCCATTGTACCTATCTGAGACGAAGTTACAACCGCTGGTTGCAGATTAAAAATATGAAGGGCTTCAAGCACTTGCTATTGCGCCTGAAGCACCTCGTCCGCGCGACCGCCCTCTTGCTGGATCACCAGATGAATGAAGTGCAGCTTGGCGATTGCCGCCGGCGGCAGGACGAAGGGATAGAAATCCGGCTGACCCATGCTGCGCGACAGTTCGTTGAGCATGCCGGCCAGTTCGATCCACGCATTGACGAACGACAGGAACGCCGCGCCGCCGGGATGTTCGGGGTCGTACAGCGTGCTCGACGGAAATGGCTGGTAGTCGAGGTCCATCTCCCGGGCGCTCATGCCGAAACCCAGCGCCGTGTCCACCGCGTCCATCATGTGCAGGTAATGCGCCCAGGTTTCCGCCCAGTCTTCCCACGGGTGCATGGTGGCGTAGGCGCTGACGTAATGCTGCGACCAGTCCGCCGGCGCGCCCTGTTGATAATGCCGCTCCAGCGCCTCGGCATAACTGGCGCGTTCGTCGCCGAACAGGTTGCGGAAGGAACCGAGCCACGGGCCGTTGTCGATCAGGCGATCCCAGTAGTAATGCCCGACCTCATGGCGAAAGTGCCCGAGCAGCGTGCGATAAGGTTCGTGCATCTGCGCCCGGACGCGCTCGCGGTGGGCGTCGTCGGCTTCTGCGATGTCGAGGGTGATCAGGCCGTTGGCGTGGCCGGTCATCGGCGCGTTGCCTTGCAGATCGACGCCGATGAAATCGAAGGCCAGGCCGGTGGCTTCGTCGAGCGTTTTCGGGATGACCGGCAGTCCAAGGCTGATCAGTTGCGCGACCAGTCGCCGCTTGGCGATTTCCACCTTGCGCCAGCGTTCGGGGTTTTCCGGGACGGACAGATCGGGAATGGTGCGATTCAGAGCGCAGGCCGCACACAGACTGTCGTGATCGTTGGCGGGCAGCAGCCAGTTGCAGGCGGCCGGGGTGTCGAGGTTGGCGCAGCGCCGGAACAGCCCGGCGTCGGGATCGACGTCCAGCGTCCAGGTGCCCTCTTGCGGCCCCGGTTGCAGCGAGGTCAGCCGGCTGTGTTCCGGTTGATAACCCAGCGCCGCGTTGCAGGCCAGGCACTGGCTGTTGCGAAAGAACAGCGACTGGCCGCAACGGCACGGCCAGACTTTGCTGTTGCGCGAGGATTCGCCCATCAACGGCGCGACGATGCGGGAACTGAGCTGCTCGAAAAAGCGGTACATGGCGATCTCTCCCTTGGGCTTGCCAAGACTAGATCATTCCCGCCCAAAGATCGTTCCCACGCTCTGCGTGGGAATGCATACCGTGACGCTCTGCGTCACAGCGGACGCGGAGCGTCCGGGGCGGCATTCCCACGCGGAGCGTGGGAACGATCATCAGGCGCTGATACCGTGCCCTTTCAGGAACGCGATAAAGGCCTCTTCGTCCATCACCTTCACACCCAGCTCGTTGGCCTTGGTCAGTTTCGACCCGGCGCCCGGCCCAGCGACCACGCAGTGAGTCTTGGCTGACACGGAACCGGCGACCTTGGCGCCGAGGCTTTCCAGGTGTTCTTTGGCGACATCGCGGCTCATCAGCTCGACCTTGCCAGTCAGCACCCAGGTTTCGCCAGCCAGCGGCAAGCCTTCGACGACTTTCTTTTCGCTCTGCCAGTGCATGCCGAAATCGCGCAGTTGCTTTTCGGCCGCTTCAGCCAGTTGACGATGCTCGAGCAAGGCAAAAAACTCGCGAACCGAGTTGGCCTGCTTCTCCGGCAGTGCCTGGCGCATGTCCAGCCAGTCCGCGTTCATCACCCCTTCCAGCGTTTCGAACTTGTCAGCCAGCTTCTGCGCCCCGCCCGGCCCCACCGAAGGAATGTGCAGCTTGTCGAGGAAGCCGCCCAGCGTGGTGCTCGCGGCAAACTCGGCGCCCAGTTCGCCCTGATCCTGAATTTCCAGACCGTGGCCCAGCAACTCGGCGATCACCTGCTGGTTGTGCGCATCTTCAAAAAAGCTGTGGATCTCGTGCGCCACTTCCAGACCGATGTCCGGCAGGTACGTCAGCACCTGCGGCAAGGCTTGCTGGACGCGCTCCAGCGACCCCAGCGAGCGGGCCAGCACCTTGGCCGTCTCCTCGCCGACATCCGGAATGCCCAGCGCATAGATGAACCGCGCCAGCCCCGGTTTCTTGCTGTCTTCAATCGCAGCCAGCAACTTGTTGCTCGACACCTCGGCAAAGCCTTCGAGGTCGACGATGTCCTCGAACTTCAGCGCGTAGAGATCAGCCGGCGAACTGACCAGTCCCTCATCGACCAACTGCTCGACACTCTTGTCACCGAGGCCTTCGATGTCCATCGCGCGGCGGGAGACAAAGTGAATGATCGCCTGCTTGAGCTGTGCACCACAGGCCAGTCGGCCGACGCAGCGATACACCGCGCCTTCGCTGATGGTTTCCTTGCCCTTGCTGCGTTTGACCAGTTGCGTGCGTTCGACATGGGAACCACAAACCGGGCAACTCTCGGGAATCTGCACCGGCCGCGCGTCTTCGGGACGACGCTCGGTGACAACCTGCACCACTTGCGGGATCACGTCACCGGCGCGGCGAATGATCACCGTGTCGCCGATCATCAGGCCCAACCGGGCGACTTCGTCCATGTTATGCAGCGTGGCATTGGCCACGGTAACGCCGGCCACCTTGACCGGCTTCAAGCGCGCCACGGGTGTGACGGCACCGGTGCGGCCGACCTGGAATTCCACGTCGAGCAGTTCGGTGAGTTCTTCCATGGCCGGGAATTTGTGGGCGATGGCCCAGCGCGGTTCACGGGCGCGGAAACCCAGTTCGCGCTGATCGGCAATGCTGTTGACCTTGAACACCACACCGTCGATTTCATAGGCCAGCGAATTACGGCGTTCGCCGATATCGCGGTAGTAATCCAGGCATTCGCCAATGCCCTTGGCCAGCTTCAATTCGTGGCTGATCGGCATGCCCCAGGCTTGCAGCTGTTTGAGGTTGCCGATGTGAGTGTCGGCGATGTCGTGAGAGACCTGACCGATGCCGTAGCAGCAGAATTCCAGCGGGCGGTTGGCGGTGATCTTCGAATCCAGCTGACGCAGGCTGCCGGCGGCGGCGTTGCGCGGGTTGGCGAAAGTCTTGCCGCCGACCTCCAGTTGCGAGGCGTTGAGGCGTTCGAAACCGGCCTTGGACATGAACACTTCGCCGCGCACTTCCAGGGTCGCGGGCCAGCCCGTGCCGTGCAGCTTCAGCGGAATGTTGCGCACCGTGCGCACGTTGACGCTGATGTCTTCGCCAGTGGTGCCGTCGCCGCGCGTGGCGCCGCGCACCAGCACGCCGTCCTGATACAGCAGGCTGACCGCCAGGCCATCGAGTTTCGGCTCGCAGCTGTATTCCACCGCCGCGCCACCGCCGAACAGGTCACCGGCCGGCAGATCCAGACCCTCGGTCACCCGACGGTCGAACTCGCGCATGTCGGTTTCTTCGAAGGCGTTGCCGAGGCTGAGCATCGGCACTTCGTGACGCACCTGGGTGAACGCGGTCAGCGCGACGCTGCCAACGCGCTGGGTCGGCGAGTCGCTGGTGATCAGTTCCGGGTTGGCCGCTTCCAGCGCCTTGAGCTCGTGGAACAACCGGTCGTACTCGGCATCCGGAATGCTCGGCTCATCGAGGACGTGGTAACGGTAGTTGTGCTGATCGAGTTCAGCGCGCAGCTCTAGAATGCGGTCTTTGGCGGCAGTCATGGGTGTTCTCTCATAAAGCAAAAGAGCAGCCGAGGCTGCTCAATCTATTTTGCCGATTGCCCCTTTATTGCGAGGCAACCTTTTCAATCAACGCTTCTGGGTCAGGGCGCGACGTTCGAATTCAACGATGCGCTGACGGTAGTGCTCGATGGTCTGCGCGGTCAGGACGCTGCGCTGGTCATCTTTCAATTCGCCGTTCAGTTCCTGGGACAGCTTGCGGGCTGCCGCGACCATCACGTCGAAGGCCTGCTTCGGATGACGCGGGCCTGGCAGGCCGAGGAAGAAGCTCACCGCCGGGGTGCTGAAATGGTCGATGTCGTCCAGATCGAAGATGCCCGGCTTGACCGCGTTGGCCATCGAGAACAGCACTTCGCCGTTGCCGGCCATGCTTTCGTGACGGTGGAAAATATCCATCTCGCCGAAACGCAGACCGCTTTCCAGAATGTTCTGCAGCAGTGCCGGGCCCTTGAAGCCGGCCGGGTCGCGGCAGATCACGCTGATCACCAGCACTTCTTCTGCCTGCGGCTGATCCTTGTCGGCCACTGCCGGCGAAGACTTGGCGGCAGGTTCGACAAAATCATCGTCGCGGCTGCTGATGCTCGGGCCGCCGTCCAGGTCCAGATCGAGATTCAGGTCGCCCTGGGCCGGACCGCTGCTGCCACGCTTGCCGCGCTTGGAACCGGATTCGCGAGGCTCGCGAGCCGGCATGCTCACCGATGGCAGATCGTGCTCGTCCAGTTGCGGCTCTTTATGGGTATCCAGCACGCGGGCCGGGCCCAACAGCTCGGCGCTGGTGTCCTCGTCGGGCAGGTTGGACAGACTTCGGTCAAGACGGAATTTCAGTTTTCCCTTGCCGCCGCGCATACGGCGCCAGCCATCGAAAAGAATACCGGCTATCACAATGATGCCGATGACGATCAGCCACTCGCGCAGACCGATTTCCATGTAATCCCGTGCCTCTATAAAAAATGCTGAAAAATAAGGGGTTTACACTGTGCAAACCGCTTTAAAACGTGGCGCCAACTCTATGTTCTGACAGGCGTTTTGCCCACGTATACGAAAAATTGACATTAAACTAGCACGACCAAAGACAACTTTACACCGTCTGTCGAAATCGCCGCGCAAATTGTGTCGAATTGCCACTTTCATTCAAATAGCCCACCTGTCGTCAGCTTTGCGCAGCTCAGCTGCAAGTTGCGAGCTACAAGCTCTTCTCTTACAGCTCGCAGCTTATCGCTCGAAGCTGCGCCGCTAGGCGTCCACCATCGCCATCGCCTCCTCGACATCCACGGCTACCAGTCGCGAACAACCCGGCTCATGCATCGTCACCCCCATCAACTGGTCAGCCATTTCCATGGCGATCTTGTTGTGGGTGATATAGATGAACTGCACGGTCTGCGACATCTCTTTGACCAATCGTGCGTAGCGTCCAACGTTAGCGTCATCCAGTGGTGCGTCAACTTCATCGAGCATGCAGAACGGCGCCGGATTCAATTTGAAGATCGCAAAAACCAGTGCCAGTGCGGTCAGGGCTTTCTCGCCGCCGGAGAGCAAATGGATGGTGCTGTTCTTCTTCCCGGGCGGCTGCGCCATGATCGTCACCCCTGTATCGAGTAGATCTTCGCCCGTCAGTTCCAAATACGCCCGCCCGCCACCGAAAACTTTTGGGAAAAGTGCCTGTAAACCGCCATTGATCTGATCAAAGGTATCTTTGAAACGGTTACGGGTTTCCTTGTCGATCTTGCGGATGACGTTTTCCAGAGTCTCCAGCGCCTCCACAAGATCGGCGTCCTGGGCATCCAGATAACGTTTACGCTCGGATTGTTGCTGGTATTCGTCGATCGCCGCGAGGTTGATCGCGCCCAGGCGCTGAATCCGCGCGGCGATGCGTTCAAGTTCTTCTTCGGCAGCCTTCTCGCTGGCCTCGGCAGTCAAGGTGTTGAGCACGCCGTGCAGATCGTAGCCGTCTTCCAGCAATTGATCCTGCAGGGCCTTGCGGCGCACGGTCAGGGCTTGCCATTCCATGCGTTGCTGTTCGAGCTGGCCACGGATCAATTGCGATTGCTGCTCGGCCTGGGTCCGGCGTTTTTCTGCATCGCGCAGTTCGCGATCGGCGTCTTCCAAAGCAATCTGCGCAGTCTTGAGTTCGTCGTCGACGCTCATGCGCTTGTCGAGCAATTCTTCGAGTTTGAGGCGCAATTCTTCCAGCGGCGCCTCGCCCTCCTCCAGATTCAGGCTGAGCTGTTCACGTTTTTCAGTGAGGCGCTCGGCCTGCATTTCCAGACGCTCAAGGGCCTGGCGAGTCGAATCATGCTGGGCCCGCAGCGAGCCGAGGCGCACGGCCAATTGATGCGCGTGGTCCTTGTGCTGGCGGGCTTCCTGACGCACCCGATCCAGCCGCTCGCGCAGGCTGTCACGTTGAGCCAGCAGCAATTCGCGCTGCTCGGTATCGAGGGCCATGGCGTCGAGGGCCTCCTGCAACAGGATCCGCGCTTCGCCGATGTTTTCGTGTTCCAGCTCGCGCTGCTCGGCGAGCTCGACCAGCTCTTCGTCGAGGCGGGTGCGACGCAGGTTCAACTGCTCGGCCTTGGCCTTGCCGGCGGACAGTTGAGCTTTCAACTCGCCTTGCTGACGGGCTTCGTCTTGCAGCAAACGACGCAAATGTTCGCGACCGTTTTCCTGCTGACGCTGTTGCGCGCGCAGGGTTTGCAGACGGGTTTCCATGGCCTCGACCGTGGCCTCGCGCTCTTCGCGTTCGGCATGCAACGATTCAATTTCCTGACCGCGTGCGAGCATGCCGCTTTCGGCTTCGCTGGCGCGGCGCACCCGCAGGAAATGCCGGCCGATCCAGTACCCGTCGCGGCTGATCAGGCTCTGCCCGGCAGCCAGTTGGCCGCGCAGGGCCAGCGCCTGTTCAAGGCTGTCGACCGGTTTGACCTGCCCGAGCCACGGCGACAGATCGACCTGCGCCTCGACCTTGTCCAGCAGACTTCCGGCCACGCGCACACCGTCATTGCCGGGGCTGAGCAATCGCAGATCGCCTTGGGCAAAACCGGACAGATCCAAGCCGTCGAAATCATCCACCAGCACCGCTTGCAGGTCGGCGCCGAGCACGGTTTCCACCGCCAGCTCCCAACCGGCCTCGACCTTCAGGCCTTCGGCCAGACGCGGGCGCTCGGCGAGGTTGTGTTCCTTCAGCCATTCGGCAGTGCCGGTGCCCGGATCGAGCGCGGCCTGCTGCAAGGCTTCCAGCGATGCGAGGCGGCCATTGAGGCGCTGCAAATCGCCTTGCGCCTGCTGCTGCGCGGTCAGCGCCTGCTGCAATTCCTGACGCAGTTGCTCAAGTTTTTCGACCTGGGCTTCTTCGCTGGTCTGCAAATCTTCAAGGGTGGCTTCGGACTCGGCGAGCTGCTCGCTGAGCTCCATGATCGCCGCATCTTCCGGATCGGCCGACAGCAGCGCCCGCTCTTCGCCCAGGCGCTTTTGCCGATCGGCCAAACGCTCCATGCTGGATTCCAGCTGCTGGATGCGCGACTGCTGCACTTCGGCCTGGCGACGGGGTTCAGCGGCGGTCAGGTTGAAGGCGTCCCACTGCTCCTGCCAGCCGTGCATCACGGCTTCGGAATCTTCCAGCGCAGCGGCGGCTTCTTCGGCGGCGGCGTTGGTGATTTCCTGCTCGGGAGTCAGTTGATCGAGTTCTTCGCCGAGGGTCAGCAGCAAGGTGCGGTCGTGGCCCAGGTGCGATTCGGTTTCGAGGCGTGCGCGCTCGGCTTCTTTCAGATCGTCCTGCAACTGGCGCAAGCGTTGCTGACCATGCTGGATGCTCTGCTCGACCCGGGCGATGTCGCCGCCGACCGAATAGAAGCGTCCCTGCACCAGATTGAAGCGCTCGGACAGGTCATGGTGACCGTCGCGCAGGCGTTCAATGGCCGCGTCGGCGTTGCGCTGCTCGGCGACCAGCGCTTCGAAGCTGATTTCCTGGTTGCCGATGATCGATTCACGCTGGCTGACCTGATCGTTCAGATCCTGCCAGCGCAGGGCCGACAGTTGCGCCTTGAGCTGGCGTTCTTCGGCCTTGTATTCCTGATACTTCTTGGCGGCCTCGGCCTGACGGTGCAGGCGTTCGAGCTGGCGCTCGAGTTCTTCGCGCAGGTCGGTCAGACGGGCAAGGTTTTCGTGGGTGCGGCGGATGCGGTTTTCGGTCTCGCGCCGGCGCTCCTTGTACTTGGAGATGCCGGCGGCTTCTTCGATGAAGTTACGCAGGTCTTCCGGTTTGGACTCGATCAGCTTGGAGATCATCCCCTGCTCGATGATCGAGTAACTGCGCGGGCCGAGGCCGGTGCCGAGGAAAATGTCGGTGATGTCGCGACGACGGCATTTGGCGCCGTTGAGGTAATAAGTCGTCTGGCTGTCGCGGGTCACTTTGCGGCGGATCGAAATTTCCGCGTAGGCCGCCCACTCGCCCAGCAGCGTGCCGTCGGAGTTGTCGAACACCAGTTCGATGCTCGCCTGGCTCACCGGTTTGCGACTGGTCGAGCCGTTGAAGATGACGTCGGTCATCGACTCGCCGCGCAGGTTTTTCGCCGAGCTTTCGCCCATCACCCAGCGCACGGCGTCGATGATGTTCGACTTGCCGCAACCGTTCGGCCCGACGACTGCCGCCATGTTGCTGGGGAAGTTCACCGTGGTCGGGTCGACGAAGGATTTGAACCCCGCCAGCTTGATGCACTTGAGCCGCAAGGTCAGGCAACCGTCAGGGCGGACACCACCAGATCGCAGCTGCGCTGGGCGTAAGCCGTCAGCACGATGCGAATCTGCGGCAGGTCACGGGCGAGGACGGCGGCGAGCAGGCGTTCGAACAGGTCGAGGAACTCGCTCATCTCGGCCTTGCGCTGCTCCAGCGCGAGGAAGTACGCACGGCTCATGGCCGGTTGCAGGTTCTCGACGGTTTCTTGCAGGTACGGGTTGTTGGCGAAGGGATACGCGGCGCGCATGACGTTGAAGCTGTCGTCGACGAAGGTGCGGATGTCCTGACGCTCGTAGCTGGCGGTCAGGCGCTGCTGGATCTGCACGAACGGCGCCATGTCGGCCTGGGTCTGCCAGCCATTGGCCACGGCGTTGCCGAGCAGGATGTACAGCTCGCTCATCAGCGTGCACAGGCTCTGCACCTTGTGCGCCGTCAGCTCAGTGACGTGCGCGCCGCGGCGCGGCAGGATCGCGATCAGGTGACGGCGCTCGAGGATCAGCAAGGCTTCGCGGACCGAGCCGCGGCTGACGTTCAGCGCCAGCGTGACCTTCTGTTCCTGGATGCGCTCTCCCGGCTTCATTTCGCCGCGAATGATCCGTTCGGCGAGGTGGTGAGCGATTTGCTCGGCGAGGCTGTCCGGCGCCTTGAACGTCATGGTTGTCCTTCAAACTCTTCGATCTGCACAAGCGGCGCAGTGTAGCGCAATGCGCGGTCATGGCGGAGTGCCCGCACAGCGGTTTTTGGCACGATTCCCGCAAAAAAGCGCTTGATCCAATGAGGGTCAATACTGAAGAGACACGTGGTTGAGCGACAAAACGGTTTTTCCTGACCTTTAAGTCAGAAAACCATTGACCGAAAAGTCAGACCTGCTAAATTCGGCTCAAGTCGCTCAACAACAATAATGAGTCTGCGAGGCCTTCCGTGATCCAGTTTTTACTTAACCAGGAACTCCGTAGCGAGCACGCCCTGGACCCGAACCTGACTGTGCTCAACTACCTGCGCGAACACGTGGGTAAATCCGGCACCAAAGAAGGCTGCGCCAGCGGTGACTGCGGCGCGTGTACGGTGGTGGTCGGCGAGTTGCAGACGGATGACGATGGCCGCGAACACATTCGCTATCGCAGCCTCAACTCGTGCCTGACGTTCGTGTCGTCGCTGCACGGCAAACAATTGATCAGCGTCGAAGACCTCAAGCACAAGGGCGAACTGCACAGCGTGCAGAAAGCCATGGTCGAGTGCCACGGTTCGCAGTGCGGTTTCTGCACCCCCGGTTTCGTGATGTCGCTGTTCGCCCTGCAAAAGAACAGCGATGCACCGGATCAGGCCAAGGCCCACGAAGCGCTGGCCGGCAACCTTTGCCGCTGCACCGGCTACCGACCGATCCTGGCCGCCGCCGAACAATCCTGCTGCGCCAAGCAACCGGATCAGTTCGACGCCCGTGAAGCGGAAACCATCGCCCGCCTCAAAGCCATTGCCCCGACGTCGATCGGCGAACTCAACAGCGGCGACAAACGCTGCCTGGTGCCGCTGACCGTCGCCGACCTGGCCGATCTTTACGACGCTTATCCACAAGCCCGCCTGCTGGCCGGCGGCACCGATCTGGCGCTGGAAGTCACGCAGTTCCACCGCACGTTGCCGGTGATGATCTACGTCGGCAACGTCGCCGAAATGAAACGCATCGAGCACTTCGAGGATCGCATCGAAATCGGCGCCGCCACCGCCCTCTCCGACTGCTACGAAGCGTTGAACGCCGAGTACCCGGACTTCGGCGAGCTGTTGCACCGCTTCGCCTCCCTGCAGATCCGCAACCAGGGCACTTTGGGCGGCAACATCGGCAACGCCTCGCCGATCGGTGACTCGCCGCCCCTGCTGATCGCCCTCGGCGCGCAGATTGTGCTGTGCAAGGGCGAGACCCGCCGCACGCTGGCCCTCGAGGATTACTTCATCGATTACCGGGTCACCGCGCGTCAGGAAAGCGAGTTCATCGAGAAGATCATCGTCCCTCGCGCCACGGCTGAGCAGCGCTTCCGCGCCTACAAAGTCTCGAAGCGTCTGGACGATGACATTTCTGCCGTCTGCGCTGCGTTCAATCTGCGCATCGAAAACGGCGTGATCACCGACGCCCGCGTCGCCTTCGGCGGCATGGCCGCGATCCCGAAACGCGCCGCTCATTGCGAAGCCGTGCTGCTCGGCCAGCCGTTCAACAATGCCGTGATCGAACGTGCCTGCACCGCGCTGGGCGAGGATTTCACCCCGCTCTCGGACTTCCGCGCCAGCAAGGAATACCGCCTGCTCAGCGCGCAGAACCTGCTGCGCAAATACTTCATCGAACTGCAAACACCGCACATCGAGACTCGGGTGACCGCTTATGTCTAACCATCACGGCGTAGAGAAAACGCAAGCTGAACTGGCTGAACTGTTCGCCAAAGACCTGACCACCGGCGTCGGCCGCAGCGTCAAGCACGACAGCGCCGCCAAACATGTGTCCGGTGAAGCGCAATACATCGATGACCGCCTGGAATTCCCCAACCAATTACACGTTTACGCGCGGCTGTCGGATCGCGCCCACGCGAAAATCATCAGCATCGACACCCAGCCCTGCTACGCCTTTGAAGGCGTGCGCATCGCCATCACCCATGAAGACGTACCGGGCTTGAAAGACATCGGCCCGCTGCTGCCGGGCGATCCGCTGCTGGCCATCGATGACGTGCAGTTCGTCGGTCAGCCAGTGCTGGCCGTGGCCGCCAAGGATCTGGAAACCGCCCGCAAGGCCGCCATGGCCGCAATCATCGAATACGAAGATCTGGAGCCGGTGCTGGACGTGGTCGAAGCCCTGCGCAAACGCCACTTCGTGCTCGACAGCCATACCCATCAACGCGGCGATTCAGTCAATGCGTTGGCCACGGCTGAACACCGGATTCAAGGCACGCTGCACATCGGCGGTCAGGAACACTTCTATCTGGAGACCCAGATCTCCTCGGTGATGCCGACCGAAGACGGCGGCATGATCGTCTACTGCTCGACCCAGAACCCCACCGAAGTGCAGAAGCTGGTGGCCGAAGTTCTCGACGTGTCGATGAACAAGATCGTGGTCGACATGCGCCGCATGGGCGGTGGTTTCGGCGGCAAGGAAACCCAGGCCGCGAGCCCGGCGTGCCTGTGCGCGGTGATCGCGCACCTCACCGGCCAGCCGACCAAGATGCGCCTGCCGCGTGTCGAAGACATGCTGATGACCGGCAAGCGTCACCCTTTCTACGTCGAGTACGACGTCGGTTTCGACAGCAACGGGCGCCTGCACGGCATCGCGATGGATCTGGCCGGTAACTGCGGCTGCTCGCCTGATCTGTCGGCCTCGATTGTCGACCGGGCGATGTTCCACTCGGACAACTCGTATTACCTGGGCGATGCGACCATCAACGGTCACCGCTGCAAGACCAACACCGCGTCGAACACCGCGTACCGTGGTTTCGGCGGGCCGCAAGGGATGGTCGCGATCGAAGAAGTGATGGACGCCATCGCCCGTCATCTGAACCTCGATCCGCTGGCCGTGCGCAAGGCCAACTACTACGGCAAGACCGAGCGCAACGTTACCCATTACTACCAGACCGTCGAGCACAACATGCTCGAAGAAATGACCGCCGAACTGGAAGAAAGCAGCCAGTACGCCGAGCGCCGCGAAGCGATCCGTCGCTACAACGCCAACAGCCCGATCCTGAAAAAAGGCCTGGCGCTGACCCCGGTGAAATTCGGCATTTCCTTCACCGCCAGCTTCCTCAACCAGGCCGGTGCGCTGGTGCACGTCTACACCGACGGCAGCATCCACCTGAACCACGGCGGCACGGAAATGGGCCAGGGTCTGAACACCAAAGTCGCGCAAGTCGTGGCCGAAGTGTTCCAGGTGGAAATGGACCGCGTGCAGATTACCGCGACCAACACCGACAAAGTGCCGAACACCTCGCCGACCGCGGCCTCCAGTGGCGCCGACCTGAACGGCAAAGCGGCGCAGAACGCTGCCGAGACAATCAAGCAGCGGCTGGTCGAATTCGCCGCGCGGCACTACAAGGTCAGCGAAGAAGACGTGGAATTCCACAACGGCCACGTACGGGTGCGTGACCACATCCTGACCTTCGAAGCGCTGATCCAGCTGGCGTATTTCAATCAGGTGTCGCTGTCGAGCACCGGGTTCTACAAGACCCCGAAAATCTACTACGACCGCAGCCAGGCCCGTGGCCGGCCGTTCTACTACTTCGCCTTCGGCGCGGCGTGCTGCGAAGTGATCGTCGACACCCTGACCGGCGAGTACAAGATGCTGCGCACCGACATCCTCCACGACGTCGGCGCCTCGCTGAACCCGGCCATCGACATCGGCCAGGTCGAAGGTGGTTTCGTTCAGGGCATGGGCTGGCTGACCATGGAAGAACTGGTGTGGAACAACAAGGGCAAGCTGATGACCAACGGCCCGGCCAGTTACAAGATCCCGGCCGTGGCGGACATGCCGCTGGACCTGCGGGTGAAGCTGGTGGAAAACCGCAAGAACCCGGAAGACACGGTGTTCCACTCCAAGGCTGTGGGTGAACCGCCGTTCATGCTCGGCATCGCCGCGTGGTGTGCGATCAAGGATGCGGTGGCCAGCCTTGGCGATTACAAACATCAGCCGAAGATCGACGCGCCGGCGACCCCGGAGCGGGTGTTGTGGGGCTGCGAGCAGATGCGCCAGCTCAAGGCGGTGAAAGCCGTCGAAGCTGAAACCGAGGTTGTTTGATGATCGTTCCCACGCTCTGCGTGGGAATGCAGCCCGCGACGCTCTGCGTCGCATCCTGAACAGCGGACGCGGAGCGTCCAGTGATGCATTCCCACGCGACGGTTCGACGCCTCGACGTGGGAACGATCTGAGAGGTGAGATATGTACAACTGGATCGACGCCCTCGCCGACCTGCAGAACCAGGGCGAACCCTGCGTTCTGGTGACGATCATCGAAGAACTCGGCTCGACGCCGCGCAATGCCGGCTCGAAGATGGTCGTCAGCGCCCGCCAGACGTTCGACACCATTGGTGGCGGGCACCTGGAATACAAAGCCATGCAGATCGCCCGCGAGATGCTCGCCAGCGGCAGGCAGGACACCCATCTGGAGCGCTTCAGTCTCGGTGCCAGCCTCGGCCAGTGCTGCGGCGGCGCCACGGTGCTGCTGTTCGAACCGATGGGCCAGGTGCAGGCACAGATCGCCGTGTTCGGCGCCGGTCATGTCGGCCGCGCGCTGGTGCCGCTGCTCGCCAGCCTGCCCTGCCGGGTGCGCTGGATCGATTCCCGGGAAGAGGAATTTCCCGAACAGATTCCCCACGGCGTGCGCAAGATCGTCGCCGAGGAGCCTGTGGATGAAATCGACGACCTGCCCGCCGGCAGCTACTGCATCGTCATGACCCACAACCATCAACTGGATCTGGAACTCACCGCCGCGATCCTCAAGCGCAACGACTTCACCTGGTTCGGCCTGATCGGCTCGAAGACCAAACGGGCCAAGTTCGAACACCGCCTGCGTGACCGTGGCTTCGACGCCAGCGTCGTGCAACGCATGCGCTGCCCGATGGGCATCGGCGAAGTCAAAGGCAAGTTGCCTGTGGAAATCGCCATCTCCATCGCCGGCGAAATCATCGCCACCTATAACGCCAATTTCGGCCAGCACACCGCCAGCGCCGAACCGATTGCCAAACTGCTGCCGGTTTCGCGCCGCAGTCGGGCCGCCACACTCAAAGCCTCAAACTGATTAGAGAACCCTCATGCCTCTGACTCGCAAAGCCTACCGCGCCGCCATCCTGCACAGCATCGCCGACCCCGCCGAGGTCGGCATCGAAGCCTCCTACGAGTATTTCGAGGACGGCCTGCTGGTGGTCGATGGCGGCAAGATCAGCGCCCTTGGCCACGCCAGCGAACTGCTGCCGAGCCTGCCGGCGGACATCGAGATCACCCATCACAAGGATGCGCTGATCACCCCGGGCTTCATCGACACCCACATCCACCTGCCGCAGACCGGCATGGTCGGCGCCTATGGCGAGCAACTGCTGGACTGGCTGAACACCTACACCTTCCCGTGCGAAAGCCAGTTCGCCGACAAGGCCCACGCCGATGAAGTGGCGGATATTTTCATCAAGGAACTGTTGCGCAACGGCACCACCACCGCGCTGGTGTTCGGCAGCGTGCACCCGCAATCGGTGAACTCGTTCTTCGAAGCGGCCGAGAAGCTGGACCTGCGGATGATCGCCGGCAAGGTGATGATGGACCGCAACGCGCCGGACTACCTGACCGACACCCCGGAATCGAGCTACGTTGACAGCAAGGCGCTGATCGAGCGCTGGCACGGCAAGGGTCGTCTGCACTATGCAGTCACCCCGCGTTTCGCCCCGACCAGCACCCCGGAACAGCTGACCCTCGCCGGCCAGTTGCTCAGCGAATACCCGGATCTGTACATGCAGACCCACATCAGCGAAAACCTCAAGGAAGTCGAGTGGGTCAAGGAGCTGTTCCCGGAGCGCAAGGGCTATCTGGACGTCTACGACCACTATCAATTGCTCGGCGAGCGTTCGGTGTTCGCCCATGGCGTGCACCTGTGCGATGACGAATGCGCGCGCCTGGCGCAGACCGGTTCGGCAGTCGCGTTCTGCCCGACCTCGAACTTCTTCCTCGGCAGCGGCCTGTTCAACCTGCCGATGGCCGAGAAGCACAAACTGAACGTCGGCCTCGGGACTGACGTCGGCGGCGGCACCAGTTTCTCGCTGCTGCAAACCCTGAACGAAGCCTACAAGGTGATGCAGCTGCAAGGTGCGCGCCTGAGCCCGTTCAAGTCGCTGTACCTCGCCACCCTCGGCGGCGCGCGGGCACTTCGTCTGGAAGACAGGATCGGCAACCTGCAACCGGGCTCCGACGCCGACTTCCTGGTGCTGGACTACAACGCTACGCCGCTGCTGAGCTACCGCTTGAAGCAGGCCAACAACATTGCCGAGACGCTGTTTGTACTGATGACCCTGGGCGATGACCGCACTGTGGCTCAGACTTATGCAGCAGGTGCGCTGGTACACCAGCGCTAACTGATTGCTCGATCGTTCCCACGCTCTGCGTGGGAATGCAGCCCGTGACGCTCCGCGTCACTGGACGCGGAGCGTCCCCAGAGACATTCCCACGCAGAGCGTGGGAACGATCAGACGGACAAAAAAAATCCCCCGGTACTTTGCAGTCCGGGGGATTTTTATTGCCTGTCGATTCGCCTCAGAGCTTGACCGCCGGCCGCCCCGGCTTCTTGGTCTGCAACAGGTGCGAGAACACTGCATGCAGATCGTCCGAAGCGCTTTCCTCGTCGAGGTTGAGCTTGCTGTCGATGTGATCCATGTGATGCATCATCAGGTCCACCGCCAGCTCGCCGTTGCGCGCTTCGATGGCGTCAATCAACTGGGTGTGCTCGTCGTAGGAACAGTGCGAGCGGTTGCCGCTTTCATACTGGGCAATGATCAGCGACGTCTGCGAAACCAGACTGCGCTGGAAGCTGATCAACGGCGCGTTCTTCGCCGCTTCGGCCAGTTTCAGGTGGAATTCGCCGGAGAGACGGATGCCGGCGCCGCGATCGCCACGGGAGAAGCTGTCGCGTTCGTCGTTGACCATCTGGCGCAGTTCGGCAATCTGCTCGGCGGTGGCGTGTTGCACCGCCAGCTCGGTGATCGCGCGTTCCACCAGACGTCGGGCGAGGAACACCTGACGCGCCTCTTCAACGCTCGGGCTGGCGACGACTGCGCCACGGTTCGGCCGCAACAGCACCACGCCTTCATGGGCCAGACGCGAGAGCGCGCGGCGAATGATGGTGCGGCTGACCCCGAAAATTTCCCCCAGCGCTTCTTCGCTCAACTTGGTGCCGGGCGCCAGACGCTGTTCGAGGATGGCCTCGAAGATATGCGCATAGACAATATCGTCCTGGGTTCCGCTGCGGCCGGCTTTGCCTGCTCGCGGTTGTTTCTTGAGGGGTTGCAACTGTTCGTTCATGGGCACTCGAGTCGGGAAGAACGGCGGCGAATTGACCGTGACTGTAATACGGCACAGTGGGTCGCTGGCAAGTATCGCGTAAAAAACAGCGCGATTGTACACAATGGAAGGTGGCAACACGACTGTACGGCTGTTTGCGACTTCGGCTGTATTGCAACGCTCCGTTACGTTTGAGTTTAGGCTTAAACCCGAAATCCGTGGCTTGAACAAGGAACGCCGCTGTCATGAACGAAATTACCCACACCCGACTGCGCCCGCTGGCGGACACATCGCCCTCCGCCATTGTCGCCGGGTTCATCGCGATGATGACCGGCTACACCAGCTCGCTGGTGCTGATGTTCCAGGCCGGACAGGCGGCGGGCCTGACCAGCGGGCAGATTTCGTCGTGGATCTGGGCGATTTCCATCGGCATGGCGGTGTGCTCGATCGGCCTGTCGTTGCGCTATCGCACGCCGATCACGATTGCGTGGTCAACGCCCGGCGCGGCGCTGTTGATCACCAGCCTCGGCGGCGTGACGTATGGCGAAGCGATTGGCGCCTACATTACCTGCGCCGTGCTGGTGACGATCTGCGGCCTGACCGGCAGCTTCGAACGGCTGGTGAAAAAGATCCCGGCCTCCCTCGCCGCCGCGCTGCTGGCGGGGATCCTGTTCAAGATCGGCAGTGAAATCTTCGTCGCGGCACAGCACCGCACCGGCCTGGTGCTGGGGATGTTCTTCACGTATCTCATCGTCAAACGCCTGTCGCCGCGTTATGCGGTGCTCGCTGCGCTGCTGATCGGCACCGCGCTGTCGGGCTTCATGGGTTTGCTGGACTTCAGCGGCTTTCATCTGGAAGTGGCGACACCGGTCTGGACCACGCCGCACTTTTCCCTGGCCGCGACCATCAGCATCGGCATTCCGCTGTTTGTCGTAGCGATGACCTCGCAGAACATGCCCGGCATCGCCGTGTTACGGGCCGACGGCTACAACGTCCCGGCCTCGCCGCTGATCACCGCCACCGGCATCGCGTCCCTGCTGCTGGCGCCGTTCGGCTCCCACGGCATCAACCTGGCGGCCATCAGCGCGGCGATCTGCACCGGGCCCCATGCCCATGAGGATCGCAACAAACGCTACACCGCAGCGGTGTGGTGCGGGATTTTCTACGGGATTGCCGGGGTGTTCGGCGCCACGCTGGCGGCGCTGTTCGCCGCGCTGCCCAAGGAACTGGTGCTGTCGATCGCTGCGCTGGCGCTGTTCGGTTCGATCATCAACGGCTTGAGCATCGCCATGACCGAGGTGAAGGAACGGGAAGCAGCGCTGATCACGTTCATGGTCACGGCGTCGGGGCTGACGTTGTTTTCCATCGGTTCAGCGTTCTGGGGGATTGTCGCGGGGGTGTTGACCTTGCTGATCCTCAACTGGCGCAAGGCTTGAGGCCTGAATAAAAAGCAGGCATAAAAAAACGGCGACCCTCGGGTCGCCGTTTTTTTCAGTATCACTTGGCCGCGTTGATCGGCTTTTCCGGATACCAGACGTCCAGCAGCGGGCTGATTTCAGTGCTGGTCAGCTCGGAGCGGGTTTTCAACCAGGCTTCAACAGCAGCGCGCTGCTCTTCGGTGACCGAGCCGCGCTTCTGCAGGCAAACCAGACCGAAGTCGTCGCCGCCGACATAGCCCAGACCGTTGGCTTCCATGGCTTCTTTGATGAATGCTTCGAGGAAAGCGTCAATGGCTTCTTCGGACAGGTCTTCTTTGAAGCCCAGGTTCAGTTCGAAACCCAGCTCTTGAAATTCATCGACGCACAGTTTTTTGCGCAGACGCTGGGAACGGTTAGTCGCCATTGGAACAATCCTCTTAAGTAATAACGGCCGGCACTTTACCAGTTTAAGCCGGCGATTGCCCGACTCTCTGGAACGTGCGTGCGACCGCCTGTAAAAAAATAACGAATTGGCGCCCTTGCGAAAGGCACAAGCTGTAACAGCTTGGGGCATAATGCCGACACTTTCATGACCACTGAGGGCCTTTTCATCCATGTCCTCGTCTTTTTTCCCCTCGGCTGTAGGGTTTTATTTCATATGATCAAATCGTTGCGTCCTCTGCTCCTGGCCGGTCTTCTTCTGCCGCTGGCCTTGCCCGTCTCCGCTGCCACCATCAACACCGCCCTGACCCCCAACGTCGAAAAAGCCCTCAAGGCCAGCAAGCTGCAGCCCACTGCCCTGTCGCTGGTGATGGTGCCACTGGACGGTCCGGGCACGCCGACCGTGTACAACGCCGACGTGTCGGTCAACCCTGCCTCGACCATGAAGCTGGTCACCACTTACGCGGCGCTGGAAATGCTCGGCCCCAACCATCAGTGGAAAACCGAGTTTTACACCGACGGCGACCTGAACGGCGGGATCCTCAACGGCAACCTCTACCTCAAGGGTGGTGGCGATCCGAAGCTGAACATGGAAAAACTCTGGCTGCTGATGCGCGACCTGCGTGCCAACGGCGTAACCCAGGTCACCGGTGATCTGGTACTGGACCGCAGCTTCTTCGTGCAGCCGCAACTGCCGGAATTCAACGATGACGGCAACGACGAGAACAAGCCGTTCCTGGTCAAGCCGGATTCGCTGCTGGTCAACCTCAAGGCCCTGCGTTTCGTGGCTCGCAATGACAACGGCCGGGTATTGATCTCGGTCGAGCCGCCGATTGCCAGCATCAACATCGAAAACACCGTCAAAGCGCTCAACTCCAAACAATGCACCGGCGGCGTGCGCTACAACCCGGTGCCGCAGGCCGATGGCAGCGTGACCGTAACCGTGGCCGGCCAGTTGGGCGAAGGCTGCAGCTCGCAGACTTATCTGTCGCTGCTCGACCACGCGACCTACACCGCCGGCGCCGTGCGGGCGATCTGGAAGGAACTGGGCGGCAGCATCCAGGGCAAGGATCGTCTGGCCCCGACGCCGAGCAGCGCCAAAGTGCTGGCCCGCGCGTTCTCGCCGGATCTGGCGGAAATCATCCGCGACATCAACAAGTACAGTAACAACACCATGGCTCAACAGCTGTTCCTGAGCCTGGGCCAGAAATTCCGCAACGACGCCGACGGCGATGACGCCAAGGCCGCGCAACGCGTGGTGCGTCAGTGGCTGGCGAAGAAAGGCATCACCGCGCCGCATCTGGTGATGGAGAACGGTTCCGGTCTGTCGCGTTCCGAGCGGGTCAGCGCCCGGGAAATGGCCAACATGCTGCAAGCGGCCTGGCACAGCCCATATGCTGCCGAGTACATCAGTTCACTGCCGATCGCGGGCACTGACGGCACCATGCGCAAACGCCTGAAGACCACCGCGATGCGCGGCGAAGCCCACGTCAAGACCGGCACCCTGAACACCGTACGGGCAATCGCCGGCTTCAGCCGCGACGTCAACGGCAACACTTGGGCGGTGGTGGCGATCCTCAACGACAAGGCCCCGTTCGGCGCGTCGTCGGTGCTGGATCAGGTGCTGCTGGATCTCTATAAACAGCCGCGGACGCCGCAGACTGCTTCGGTTCTGTAATCCCCGTAATTGATTGTTCCCACGCTCTGCGTGGGAACAATCATCACAGCCGAAACTGCCGCCCCCCCCCCAAACCTGATTGTTCCCACGTCGAGGCGTCGAACCGTCCGCGTGGGAATACAGCCCGTGACGCTCTGCGTCACTGGACGCGGAGCGTCCCCGGGGAGGCATTCCCACGCAGAGCGTGGGAACGATCAGGTGGCAGAGGGGCTCAGTTCATCTGCCGCTCGACCCGATCCCGTCCGCCCTGCTTCGCCGCATACACCCCGGAATCCGCCCGCAACAACAGCGCATCCGCGCCCTCCCCCGGTCGCCAGCTGGCAATCCCGAAACTGGCCGTCACCACCCCCACCACGTCGATCGGCGCACTGCGCAGGCTGTGCCATAACTCCTCGGCCAGCATGTGGGCGTGTTCGCCGTCGATGTCCGGGCACAGCACCATGAACTCTTCGCCGCCCAACCGGCAGAACACGTCGGTACGCCGCAGCCGGTGACCGATGCGCTCGCAAACCGCCTGCAACACGCGGTCGCCCACCGCGTGACCGTACTGATCGTTGATCCGTTTGAAGTGGTCGATGTCGAGCATGATCACTGACAACTCGCCACCGCCACGCTCGACCCGCGCCATCTCGGTGGTCAGGCGCTCCTGGAAATAGCGCCGGTTGTGAATGCCGGTCAGGGAATCGGTCACCGACAGCGCGCGCAATTCTTCTTCCACCCGTTTCAGGTCGGAAATGTCGGAAATATAGCCGTGCCACAGCACGCCGCCGCCCGGCAGCTCCTCCGGCGTCGCCTCGCCGCGAACCCAGCGCAGGCCGCGCCCGGGTAATTGCACGCGGTATTCCTCGCGCCACGGACTGAGATTGTCCGCCGAAGCGCGGATCGACTTGCGCACGCGGCTGACGTCCTGCGGATGGATACGGGTGAAAATCGCTTCGGCGTTGAGCAGCAGCACATCCGGCTCGAGCTCGTAGATTTCGCGGATACCGTCGCTGGCGTAGATCACGCTGAAGCGTCCGTCGAACTCCATTTTGAATTGATAGATCCCGCCGGGAACATGGGCGCTGAGCTTTTTCAACAGCACATCCCGCGCGGCCAGCGCTTCGTGCACGCGCTTGCGTTCGGTGATGTCGATGCAGATCGCCAGGTGCCCGACCCACAGCCCCTGCTCGTCCAGCACCGGCGTGGCCAGCATGTTCACTGGAATGTGGCTGCCGTCCTTGCGCACCAGCGTCCACTCGCGCGCCTCGTGCCCGCCGACTTCGCCACCCTCCACCAGCATCGCCTGGCAGGTCGGAATGGTCTTGCCATAGCGGGCGCTGAGCTCCGCCGCGCGGGCCACCAGTTCCCGGGGAAAGTGCAGGTTTTCCAGGGTCATGTGGCCGACCACTTCGTTGCTGAGATAACCGAGCATCTGCTCGGCGCCGGGGTTGAACGTGTTGATCACACCGCGCAGGTCGGTGGCGATGATTGCCACTTGGGTGGCCGCGTTGAGCACTCCGCGCAACTGGCCGTGGGTGCCGCGCAGTTCCTGTTCGCGTTCATGCAGCTCCTGAGTACGCAACTCGACCATGCGCAACGCGCGCTGGCGCTGACTGACCAGCACATAAAGCAGCGCACTCAACAGCAGACTGAGCAACCCGCCCAGCACCACCACGCTGCCCACCGCAGAATGGTTGGCCTGCATGAACGCTTCGCTGGGCAGGATATCCACCTGATAGTCGTGATCAGCCATGCGCACCAATCGCGTAGCCGACAGATCGCTCGGCACCGGTTCATTGGTCGACTCGAACAACACTTCATGCTGATCGTTGGTGGACAGATCGAGGATGCGTACCGACAGATAGTCATGAAGTGCATCCGGCAAGCCGTCTGCCAGCAGCTGTCGCATGCTGATGACAGCCATCACATAGCCATATGATCTGGATTCCCCTTCGCGCAGCAGCGGTGCCACCAACAATACGCCGCGTGCGTAAGCCGGCTCGATACCGACCAGATGCATGGGCTGCGACACCGCCAGACCGCGTAGCTGGTCGGCGCGTTCAAGGGTCGAGCGGCGCAATGGCTGGGCCAGCAAGTCGTAACCCAGCGGCGCGCCAAGCCGGCTCTGGGTCTGGCTGTACAACACCACTACGTATTCATCGCGGGCCGAAGCCAGTTGCAGCTCGCCGCGCGCGTTGAGTTCGCGCACGCTGAAGGTGCTCAGGCCTTCATCCCGCGCCCGCTGTTCAAAGGCTGCACGCTCGGCGCCGCTCACCCGCAGGGCGAACGAATAGGCCTGGGTGCGCAGTAATAAAGGTTGGGTGTAGCCGTCGAATTCGGCGCGGGACACCGATTCGGAGTTGGCGAAGAACCGGCGCAGGCCATCGAGGCGTTGCTCCTGATCCTGAAAACGTTCTTCGATGCGGCTGTAGCGCTCGTTGGCCAGCAGCTGAAAGCGTTGGCGCAACTGGCTATGAAACTGATTGAGGGTGCCCCAGGCGAGCAGCCCCGTGAGAATCCCGCCGGCGAGCAATACCAGCAGCGCGACCAGCCAGGCCGAGACTTCTTCGCTGATAAAACCCAATATCTTCGGGCGCACGGGGTGCAACGACATAAAAGCCACTCACTACGTCAGCATCTGCGGGAAAAACCCCATCGGCCGTGTGTGAGTTATAGCTATTAGCCACTAATTTGGCTAGTTCTGAACGGATCCAAGAGCCTTTAAAAATCAAGGCTCTGTGGATCCAATGTTGCAGAGTGTCAACGAGCCGTGATTTTCCAGGCGCGGTGGATCTTGCCGTTACGGGCGAAATCCGGGTCGATGGTGCTGGCGGTGATTTCCTCGACCGCGTAACGCTCGGCCAGGTTGTCTTCGAGCTGGAACTTGCGGAAGTTGTTGGAGAAATACAACACCCCGCCGCTGGCCAGACGCGCCATGGCCAGGTCGATCAACTGCACCTGATCTCGCTGCACGTCGAAGATGCCTTCCATGCGCTTGGAGTTGGAGAACGTCGGCGGATCGATGAAGATCAGGTCGTACTCTTCGCGGCAATTTTCCAGCCACGCCATCACATCGCCCTGCTCCAGACGGTTCTTGTCGGAGAAACCGTTGAGCGAAAGGTTGCGGCGCGCCCAGTCGAGGTAGGTTTTCGACAGGTCGACGCTGGTGGTGCTGCGCGCGCCACCCTTGGCAGCGTGCACACTGGCGGTCGCGGTGTAGCAGAACAGGTTGAGGAAGCGCTTGCCGGCGGCCTCTTTCTGAATCCGCATGCGCATCGGCCGGTGATCGAGGAACAGCCCGGTGTCGAGGTAATCGGTGAGGTTGACCAGCAACTTGACGCCGCCCTCAGTCACTTCATTGAACTTGCCCTGAGCCGCCTGACGCTCGTACTGCTTGGTGCCGCTCTGACGCTCGCGGCGCTTGACCACCACGCGGCTCTTGTCGATGTTCAGCGCCTGCGGGATGGCCGCCAGCGCGTCGAACATGCGGATCGAGGCTTTTTCCGGGTCAATAGACTTCGGCGCGGCATATTCCTGAACGTGTACCCAGTCGTGGTACAGGTCGATGGCCATGGCGTATTCCGGCATGTCCGCATCGTAGACGCGGTAGCAGTCGATGCCTTCGCGCTTGACCCACTTGCTCATGGCCTTGAGGTTCTTCTGCAGGCGGTTGGCAAACATCTGCCCGCCTTCGCTCAGGCGTGGTTGCTCGATCACTGGCGCCGGGGCCGGCGTCGGTTTGATCGGATTGCCGTTCTTGTTGAACCTGCGCTCTTGCGGCTCGTTCGGCGTCTGATCGTAGGCCGCTTGCTCGCGCTCGGCCTGACGCTGCTCCGGGGTGCGGCGCTCGCCGGTGACGAACTGATCCGGCAGGACCTTGATCAACAGCAGCTTGCACGGCAGCGCGCCGTTCCAGAACGAATACTGTTTGTGGCTGCGAATCCCCATGCGTTTGCCCAGGTCCGGCGCGCCGGTGAACACCGCCGCTTCCCAGTTCAGGCAGGCCTGACGCAGACGCTCGCCGAGGTTCTGGTAGAGGTACAACAGACTGGCTTCATCACCCAGACGCTCGCCGTACGGCGGGTTGCAGATGACCAGACCTTTCTGGTTCTGGTCCGGACGCGGTTCGAAGGTCGCGACTTCGCCCTGATAGATCTTGATCCACTCGCTCAGGCCGGCGCGTTCGACGTTGTTGCGGCCCGGCTGGATCAGGCGTGGGTCGGCTTCATAACCACGGATCCACAGCGGCGGTTTGGCCAGACCGGCAGCGGCGCGCTCGACGGCTTCTTCATGGAGTTTTTTCCACAGCGCCGGCACGTGGCCCAGCCAGGCGGTAAAGCCCCACTGTTCGCGACGCAGGTTCGGCGCCATGTCGGCGGCGATCATGCCGGCTTCGACCAGGAACGTGCCGACACCGCACATCGGGTCAGCCAGCGCGCCACCTTCGGCGGCGATGCGCGGCCAGCCGGAACGGATCAGGATCGCTGCCGCCAGGTTTTCCTTCAGCGGCGCGGCGCCCTGCTGCAAGCGGTAACCGCGCTGGTGCAGGCTGTGGCCGGACAGGTCGAGGGACAGAATCGCTTCGCCGCGATCCAGACGCAGGTGAATGCGCAGGTCCGGGTTGAGCTTGTCGATGCTTGGACGGTCGCCCTGCGGGGTGCGCAGTTTGTCGACGATGGCGTCCTTGACCTTCAGGGCGCCGAAGTGAGTGTTGTCGATGCCCGAACCATGACCGCTGAATTCCACCGCCAGGGTGCCGTCGGCCAGCATGTGGTCCTGCCAGTCGACGTCGAGTACGCCGTGATACAGGTCTCCGGCGTTTTTCATCGGGAAGCGCTTGAGCACCAGCAGCACCCGGTTGGCCAGACGCGACCAGAGGCACAGGCGATAAGCGGTTTCCATGGTCGCCATGCCACGCACGGCGGAGGTGTGTTCGCGGGCCTCTTCAAGGCCAAGCCCGACGGCTTCCTCGATGAGCAGGCCTTCAAGGCCTTTGGGGCAAGTGAGGAAGAGTTCGAAACGGTCGGACATGGTTTTTCCAGAGCCTTTGGCTGATGAACCGGCAACGCATTGCCGGTCCGGTTTTCAATCAGGCGCTTTTCTACAAGAGCGCCCGCGTGGCACGAAGGTGTGCCGTTCCATCCCCGCTGCTCGGGTTAAAAGAGCTTAGATGCCGGGACAGATAAAAAAGTTGAAGCAACAAAATGACTCAAAGCAACCCTTCGTCGATTAGTACCCCAGCGTAAACGTGGGTCATTCTCACTAAAGGATTAACCTCATCATCCAGCGCGGGGCCGATCATACCGGGGTTTGGCCAATAAACGCTGGATAAATACGCGGTTACTTATGGCCATAGCATCTTTTTCGTTACGTCCTTATGACAAAACGGTCATTCCATCGATGTGACTCATTGGTTAGAACTGGACACAGGTTGACGTCGCAACGGCGTCAACACCTTGGCTCGCCACGCCGGCAGCGAGCCGCCAACGGCAGAGTTTTTCTGCCAGACCTCAATTGAGGTCGACGCGACAAAAACAGTCAACAAGTGAGGGAAACACCCTATGAGAAGACTTAAGCGTGATCCGTTGGAAAGAGCATTTTTGCGCGGATATCAATATGGCGTTGGTGGCAAATCCCGTGAGCTTTGCCCATTTACTCTACCGTCGGTACGTCAAGCCTGGATCAACGGCTGGCGAGAAGGACGCGGCGACAACTGGGACGGTATGACCGGCACTGCGGGAATCCACAGACTCAACGAACTTCACGCCGTCGGCTGACACAGGGCACTTATTCCGACACGACAATCTGATTTCGTAACAACCTGATCACCATGCACGTCCTTCCCGGACGGCGGGCTACGGCCCAGGGGCTCCTTCGAGGAGCCCTTTTTTATGCCTGCCTTTTTATGCCGGCCAATCAGCGCTTGGCGGCGATCGCGTCCACGGATTCGCGGATCAGCGCCGGGCCCTTATAGATGAAGCCGGAGTAGATTTGCACCAGGCTCGCGCCAGCCGCGATCTTCTCGGCCGCATGTTTGCCTTCGGTGATGCCGCCCGCCGCGATGATCGGCAGCTTGCCGCCCAGCTCGGACGCCAGCACTTTCACGGTGTGTGTGCTCTTCTCACGCACCGGCGCGCCGGACAGACCGCCCGCCTCGTCACCGTGTTCCATGCCTTCGACGCCCACGCGGCTGAGGGTGGTGTTGGTGGCAATCACCGCGTCCATCCCCGTTTCGATCAGCGCCTGGGCCACTTGCGCGGTTTCTTCGTCGGTCATGTCCGGCGCGATCTTGATCGCCAGCGGTACATGTTTGCCGTGGCGCAGGGCCAGTTCGGCGCGGCGCGTGGCCAGATCCGCCAGCAATTGCTTGAGCGAGTCGCCGAATTGCAGGCTGCGCAAGCCCGGGGTGTTCGGCGAGCTGACGTTGACCGTGACGTAACTGGCGTGGGCGTAGACCTTGTCCAGGCAGATCAGGTAGTCATCCACCGCACGCTCGACCGGGGTGTCGAAGTTCTTGCCGATGTTGATCCCCAGCACGCCCTTGTATTTGGCCGCTGCCACCCGCGCCAGCAGGTTGTCCACACCGAGGTTGTTGAAACCCATGCGGTTGATGATCGCCTCGGCTTCCGGCAGGCGGAAAATCCGTGGTTTCGGGTTGCCCGGCTGCGGACGCGGGGTCACGGTGCCGATTTCAACAAACCCGAAACCCAGTTGTGCGAAGCCGTCGATGGCCGCGCCGTTCTTGTCCAGACCGGCCGCCAGACCCACAGGGTTCGGGAACGTCAGGCCCATGACATTCACCGGCAGCGACGCCGGCGCCTTGCACAGCAAGCCGTTGAGGCCCAAACGCCCGCCCGCGCCGATCAGATCCAGCGACAGATCGTGGGAGGTTTCCGGGGAAAGTTTGAACAACAGCTGACGGGCCAGGGTGTACATGGGCGGCTATGACTCGGGCGGCGAAAAGAGGCGGCGATTATAGCCGGGCATCCCCCCGCCGCGCGAGGCGCACGGGTAAATCCGTGCGCATGGCATATGCCTTGCACCTTCCACGGCATCAGCCGGCAGGCCAATGGTGGCGTGCAGGCAAGGACAATGGCGTCGTCTCTCGGTTTTGCGCGGGCAAAGCCTGGGACGACGTTTTTTTTGAGGGTGGCTTTCATGACTCAAACCTCCGCCGGGCCGCTGGCCTGGGTCAACGGCAGCGATGCCCCGGAAAAAAGCGCGATCAACCTGGGTTTCATGGCCCTGAGCGACTGCGCCTCGCTGGTGGTCGCCGCCACTCAGGGCTTTGCCCAGCCTTACGGCCTGACCCTGAACCTCAAGCGCCAGAGTTCCTGGGCCAACCTGCGGGACAATCTGGTCAGCGGCGAACTCGATGCCGCCCACAGCCTTTACGGGCTGATCTACGCGGTGCATCTGGGCATCGGCGGTGTCGCGCCGACCGACATGGCGGTGCTGATGGGCCTGAACCAGAACGGCCAGAGCCTCAACCTGTCCCACGGTTTGCAGGGCCTGGGCGTGACCGGTCCTGAAGCGCTGCACCACCACGTGCACCAAACCCGCGCAAAACTGACCTTCGCCCAGACCTTCCCGACCGGCACCCATGCCATGTGGCTTTATTACTGGCTGGCGAGCCAGGGCATTCATCCGTTGCAGGATGTCGACAGCGTGGTGGTGCCGCCGCCGCAAATGGTCGCGCACCTGCAGGCCGGGCGCATCGATGGTTTATGCGTTGGCGAGCCGTGGGCGGCCAGCGCCGTGCAGCAAAATCTCGGGTTCACCCTGGCCACCAGCCAGACCATCTGGCCCGATCACCCGGAAAAAGTCCTCGGCTGCACCCGCGCCTTCGTCGAGCAATACCCCAACACCGCGCGCGCGCTGGTGATGGCGATCCTCGAGGCCAGCCGTTTCATCGAAGAGAGCCCGGAAAACCGCCGCAGCACCGCGCAACTTCTCAGCGCCGCCGAGTACCTCGACGCCCCGGTGTCCTGCATCGAACCACGCTTTCTCGGCGACTACGACGATGGCCTCGGCAATCGCTGGCAAGACCCTCACGCCCTGCGCTTTCACGGCGATGGCGCGGTGAACCTGCCGTACCTGTCGGACGGCATGTGGTTCATGACTCAGTTCCGCCGTTGGGGTTTGCTGCGCGATGACCCGGACTACCTCGCCGTCGCCCGGCAGGTGCAGCAACTGGAGATCTATCGCGACGCGGCGACTGCTGTGGGCGTCGCAGCGTGGGGCAAGGACATGCGCAGCAGCCAGTTGATCGACGGCAAAATCTGGGACGGCAGCGACCCGGCCGCCTACGCCCGGAGCTTCAAGCTCCACGCGCTGAGCGACAGCGCGCCACTTCTTGCCCGCCGCTGACAGGAGACCGCGAACATGCTGCGCATTCTGCTGATCAACGACACCGCGAAAAAAGTCGGACGCCTGAAAGCCGCATTGACCGAGGCCGGTTTCGAGGTGATCGACGAGTCGGGCCTGACCATCGACCTGCCGGCGCGCGTCGAAACGGTGCGTCCGGACGTGATCCTGATCGATACCGAGTCACCGAGCCGCGATGTGATGGAACAAGTGGTGCTGGTCAGCCGCGACCAGCCCCGGCCGATCGTGATGTTCACCGACGAGCATGACCCCGGCGTGATGCGCCAGGCGATCAAGTCCGGGGTCAGTGCCTACATCGTCGAGGGCATTCACGCACAACGCCTGCAGCCGATTCTCGACGTGGCCATGGCCCGCTTCGAAAGCGATCAGGCCTTGCGCGCCCAGCTACAGGCCCGCGACCAGCAACTGGCCGAGCGCAAGCGCATCGAACTGGCCAAGGGCCTGCTGATGAAAATGAAGGACTGCAACGAAGAAGAGGCCTACACCCTGATGCGCCGCCAGGCCATGAGCCGCCAGCAGAAACTCATTCAGGTGGCGGAGCAGATCATCGCGATGAGCGAGTTGCTTGGCTGAGCTGGCACAAATCTCGCTAAGCAATCACCACAGGTAACCAACGGCGGTTGCCCCACCTACGACAAAGACGTCGCTCACCTTCTTCGCCCCTTTCGGCGATCCGGGTAGCGGCGTTTTTGCGTTTTGGCCCCACAGCCCGGGGCCGGTGGTGCGGCCGTGGCGGCGCCCCACTGTGCTGGTTCTGACTCCTTCTCGAGATTCTCTACAGCTGAGGTGCGCAATGAATAAAAGCTTCTGGAAATCCGGCCACACCCCGACCCTGTTCGCAGCCTTCCTGTATTTCGACCTGAGCTTCATGGTCTGGTATCTGCTCGGCCCGTTGGCGGTGCAGATTGCCGCCGACCTGCACCTGACCACCCAACAGCGCGGCCTCGTGGTGGCCACGCCGATTCTGGCCGGCGCGGTGCTGCGCTTTGCGATGGGCATGCTCGCCGATCGCCTGTCGCCGAAAACCGCCGGGCTGATCGGCCAGGTGATCGTGATCTGCGCACTGTTCGGCGCCTGGAAGCTTGGCATCCACAGTTACGAACAGGCCCTGCTGCTCGGTTTGTTCCTCGGCATGGCCGGCGCCTCGTTCGCCGTGGCCCTACCCTTGGCCTCGCAGTGGTATCCGCCGGAGCATCAGGGCAAGGCGATGGGCATCGCCGGGGCCGGCAATTCCGGGACTGTGTTCGCGGCACTGATCGCCCCGGTGCTGGCGGCGGCGTTCGGCTGGAGCAATGTGTTCGGGTTCGCCCTGATTCCACTGATCCTGACCCTGGTGCTGTTCGCCTGGCTGGCGAAAAACGCGCCGGAGCGGCCGAAAGCCAAATCCATGGCCGACTACTTCAAGGCCCTGGGCGACCGTGACAGCTGGTGGTTCATGTTTTTCTACAGCGTCACCTTCGGCGGCTTCATCGGCCTGGCCAGCGCCCTGCCCGGCTACTTCAACGATCAATACGGTTTGAGCCCGGTGACCGCCGGTTACTACACCGCGGCCTGCGTGTTCGGTGGCAGCCTGATGCGTCCACTGGGTGGCGCGCTGGCGGACCGGTTCGGCGGGATTCGCACCCTGCTGGCGATGTACACAGTGGCCGTAGTCTGCATCGCGGCGGTCGGCTTCAACCTGCCGAGTTCCTACGCGGCGCTGGCACTTTTCGTCTGCACCATGCTTGGTCTCGGTGCCGGTAACGGCGCGGTGTTCCAATTGGTGCCTCAGCGCTTTCGGCGCGAAATCGGCGTGATGACCGGGCTGATCGGGATGGCCGGCGGCATCGGCGGCTTTGCCCTGGCGGCAGGCATGGGCGCGATCAAACAGAGCACCGGCAGCTATCAACTGGCGCTGTGGTTGTTCGCCAGCCTTGGCGTGCTGGCGTGGTTTGGCCTGCACGGGGTCAAACGTCGCTGGAGAACCACTTGGGGTTCGGCGGCCGTGACCGCTGCCCGGGTCTGAAGCCCGAATGGCTCTGCAACTGAGCTTTGCCGAAGCCAGCGCCACCGGCCCCCGCGCGGAAAACCAGGACGCCTTGCGCCTGGTCACGCCGGCTCCGGCGCTGGCGGCCAGCAAAGGGTTTCTGTTCGCCATCGCCGACGGCGTGAGCCAGTGCGCCGATGGCGGGCTGGCCGCGCGTTCGACCTTGCAGGCGCTGGCACTGGACTACTACGCCACCCCGGAAACCTGGAGCGTGGCCCAGGCCCTCGATCGTCTGCTGCTCGCACAAAACCGCTGGTTGCAGGCCAACGGTGGCGGGCAGCCGCTACTTACCACGGTCAGTGCGCTGGTCCTGCGCGGCCGGCGGTTTACCCTGGCGCACGTCGGCGATTGCCGGGTCTATCGCTGGCACGCCGAGACCTTGCAACGGATCACCGAAGACCACGTCTGGGATCAACCGGGCATGCAGCATGTGCTCAAGCGGGCATTGGGACTGGATCAGCATCTGGTGCTGGACTTTCTCGATGGCGAACTGCGTGACGGCGAATGTTTCGTGCTGCTCAGTGATGGCGTGTGGGCCGCGCTTGGCGATAGCGCCATCGCCGGGATTCTGCGCGATCAACCGGATCTGCACAGTGCCGCGCAAACCTTGGTCAATGCCGCGCATTTGGCCGGCAGTCAGGACAATGCCAGTGCGCTGTTGGTGCGGGTGGATGCTGTTGGCGAGGCCAGCATCGGCGATGCGCTGATTCATTTGCAGCAGTGGCCGCTGCCCCCGCCGCTGAAACCGGGTCAGGTCTTTGAAGGCTGGCGGGTTCAAGAGCTTATAAGTCGCAGCCAACAATCGTTGCTGTATCGCGTGCTTGATAGTCAGGGCCAGGCGTGGCTGTTGAAGACGTTGCCTGCACAACTGGCAGACGATGCCCAGGCCGGCCAGGCCTTGCTGGCGGAGGAATGGTTTCTCAAACGCGTCGCCGGGCGGCATTTCCCTGAAGTCCATAGCGCCGGTCAGCGTCAGCATTTGTACTACGTGATGCGTGAATATTCGGGAACCACCCTGGCGCAGTTGTCCGAACAAAGCGGCCCGCTGCCACTGGCCCAGTGGCAGGGTTTGGCCGAGCGCCTGCTGCGGGCCGTCGGCCTGCTGCATCGACGGCAGATCCTGCACCGCGACATCAAACCGGAGAACCTGCACCTGGGGGACGACGGCGAGTTGCGTCTGCTGGATTTCGGTCTGGCGTATTGCCCCGGTCTGTCGCAGGACGCACCGTCGACCTTGCCCGGAACCCCGAGCTACATCGCACCGGAAGCCTTTCAAGGCGCAGCACCCGGCGCACAACAGGATCTGTATGCGGTGGGCGTGACTCTGTATTTCTTGCTCACCGGGCATTTTCCCTACGGCGAGATCGAAGCGTTCCAGCGCCCGCGTTTCGGGGTGCCAGTGAGTGCCGGTCGCTATCGCCCGGATCTGCCGGAGTGGCTGGCGCAGTGTCTGGAGCGCGGTGTGGCAGCTGATCCTTTGCAACGTTATGAAACCGCCGAGGAATGGCTGCTGACGCTGGAACAAGGTGAGCGCCGCAGCCTGAATGTACGCCCTCGCCCCTTGCTGGAACGGGAGCCGCTGAAGGTCTGGCGGACACTGGCGTTACTGGCACTGCTGGGCAATCTGGTGCTGCTGTTTCTGTTGTTTCATGGCTGATGCGGCGCTCCATTAACGAGCGTACTGCTTCCATTCAGTGCAAAAACCACAACGAAAATCTGGCCAATTCCAGCGTTACCCAGTGAATTCGCGGCCCGCCGCGACTTGGCACAACCACTGCATTAACGTTTTCAACTGACATACAGCCCGACCTTCAACGACGAAGGCCAGGCTTCCCGAGAGAACGGGACAAGGACAAAGGCGTCCTCGCTAGGTAACTGGCGGGGACGCCTTTTTTGTTTGCGCCATTTTTTGTCGAGCAAGGCCTGAACGCCCACAAGAGGCAAGCCCGAAGCTCCCGGAGAACCTGATGAAAAAACTCAAACTGGTGATGATAGGCAATGGCATGGCCGGGGTCCGTACCCTGGAAGAACTGCTCAAGCTGAGCAACGAGCTGTACGACATCACAGTCTTCGGCGCCGAACCGCACACCAACTACAACCGCATCCTGCTGTCGCCGGTATTGGCCGGCGAGCAGACCTTCGAAGAGATCGTGCTCAACGACCTCGACTGGTACCTGGAAAACGGCATCAAACTGCTGCTTAACCGCAAAGTGGTGGAGATCGACCGGGTCAAACGTCGGGTGATCGCCGAGGACGGCACCGAGGCCGAATACGATCGCCTGCTGATCGCCACCGGCTCGACCCCGTTCATCCTGCCGATCCCCGGCAACACCTTGCAGGGCGTGATCGGTTACCGCGACATTGCCGACACCCAGGCCATGATCGACACCGCAAAAACCCACAAGCACGCCGTGGTGATCGGCGGCGGCCTGCTCGGCCTCGAAGCCGCCAACGGCCTGATGCTGCGTGGCATGCACGTCACCGTGGTGCACCTCGGTGAATGGCTGCTGGAGCGGCAACTGGACAAGACCAGCGGCCAGCTCCTGCAAACCGCCCTCGAATCCCGTGGCCTGCACTTTCGCCTGTGCGAACAGACCCAGGCCCTGCACGACGCCGGCAATGGTCGGGTCGGCTCGGTGCAATTCAAGAACGGCGACATCATTCCTGCCGATCTGGTGGTCATGGCCGCCGGCATCCGCCCCAACACCGAACTCGCGGAAAAGGCCGGCATCCCGTGCAATCGCGGGATTCTGGTCAACGACACCCTGCAAACCTACGACCCGCGCATCTATGCCATCGGTGAATGCGCCAGCCATCGTGGCATTGCCTACGGGCTGGTGGCGCCGCTGTTCGAACAGGCCAAGGTTTGCGCCAACCACTTGGCCCAACTGGGTTTCGCCCGTTATCAGGGCTCGGTGACGTCGACCAAACTGAAGGTCACCGGCATCGACCTGTTTTCCGCCGGCGACTTCATGGGCGGCGAAGGCACCGAGACCATCACCCTCTCCGACCCGATCGGCGGGGTGTACAAAAAACTGGTGATCAAGGATGACGTGCTGGTCGGCGCCTGTCTGTACGGCGATACGGCAGATGGCGGTTGGTATTTCCGGCAGATTCGTGAGAATCACGCCATCGGCGAGATCCGCGATCACTTGATGTTTGGTGAAAACGCCCTCGGTGACGTAGGACATCAAGGCCAGGACAAAGCCATGAGCATGGCCGACAACGCTGAAGTCTGCGGCTGTAACGGCGTGTGTAAGGGCACCATCGTCAAGGCGATTCAGGAACACGGCCTGTTCAGCGTCGACGAAGTGAAGAAACACACCAAGGCTGCGAGCTCCTGCGGCTCCTGCGCCGGGCTGGTCGAGCAGATCCTGATCAACACCGTCGGCGGCGCGGCAGACGTCAAACCGAAAAGCGAAAAAGCCATCTGCGGTTGCAGCGACCTCAACCATGGCCAGATTCGCCAGGCGATTCGCGAACAGCATTTGCTGACCATCGCCGGCACCATGAGTTACCTCAACTGGCGTACCCCGAACGGCTGCGCCACCTGCCGCCCGGCCCTCAACTACTACCTGATTTCCACCTGGCCCGGCGAAGCCAAGGACGATCCGCAGTCGCGCCTGATCAACGAGCGGGCCCACGCCAACATCCAGAAGGACGGCACTTATTCGGTGGTGCCACGGATGTGGGGCGGCGTGACCAACCCGTCGGAATTGCGGCGGATCGCCGACGTGGCAGACAAATATCAAGTGCCGATGGTCAAGGTCACCGGCGGCCAGCGCATCGACTTGCTGGGAATCAAGAAACAGGATCTGCCCGGTGTGTGGAAAGACCTCGACATGCCATCCGGCCACGCCTACGGCAAATCCATCCGCACCGTGAAAACCTGCGTCGGCAGCGAGTTCTGCCGCTTCGGCACGCAGAACTCGACCCAGTTGGGCATCGACCTCGAACACGACCTGTTCAACATGTGGTCGCCGCACAAAGTGAAGCTGGCGGTCTCCGGATGCCCACGCAACTGCTCGGAAGCAGGGATCAAGGACGTAGGAATCATCGGCGTCGATTCCGGCTGGGAGATGTACATCGGTGGCAACGGTGGGATCAAGACCGAAGTCGCCGAGTTCTTCGTCAAGCTCAAGACCGCCGAGGAAGTGCGCGAATACAACGGCGCGTTCCTGCAGCTGTACCGCGAGGAAGCCTTCTACCTCGAACGCACCGTGCATTACCTGCAACGGGTCGGCATGGAGCACATCAAGAAAGCCGTGCTGGAAGATCCCGAGCGTCGCAAGGCCCTGAACGAGCGCCTGCAATTCTCCCTGTCGTTCGAACAGGATCCGTGGAAAGAGCGCCTCGCCCAGCCGCAACTGAAAAAAGAATTCGACGTGATCCCCGTGAAAAACCTGGAGGTGCCGGCATGAACTGGCTCGATATCTGTGCCCTGGAAGAGATCAATGCCCTCGGTTCGCGGATCATCGCCGGGCCCAAAGGCGACATCGCGATCTTTCGCACAAGCGACGACGAAGTTTTCGCACTCGATGACCGCTGCCCGCACAAGGGCGGCCCATTGTCCCAAGGACTGATCTACGGCAAGCGTGTCGCCTGCCCGCTGCACAACTGGCAGATCGACCTGCAGTCCGGCGAAGCCCAGGCCCCGGACGTCGGTTGCGCGCACCATCACCCGGCCCGAGTGGAAAACGGCCGCGTGCAATTGGCCCTGCGGGACGCCGTCTGATGAACCGCCAGACGACCGCCTCGACCTGCTGTTATTGCGGAGTCGGCTGCGGCGTGCTGATCGAGCATGACGGCGAGCGCATTCTCGGCGTCAGCGGCGATCCGGCGCATCCGGCCAACTTCGGCAAACTGTGCAGCAAAGGCTCGACCCTGCACCTGACCGGCGATCTGGCGGCCCGGGCGTTGTATCCGGAATTGCGCTTGGGCAAAGGCCTGGCGCGCAGTCGTTGCGCCTGGGACACCGCGCTGGATCACGCCACCAACGTGTTCGCCGACACCATCGCCGAACACGGCCCGGACAGCGTGGCGTTCTATATCTCCGGGCAGTTGCTGACCGAGGATTACTACGCCTTCAACAAACTGGCGCGGGCGCTGGTCGGCACCAACAACATCGACAGCAATTCGCGGCTGTGCATGTCTTCGGCGGTGGTCGGTTACAAACGCAGCCTCGGCGCCGACGCACCGCCTTGCAGCTATGAAGACCTGGAGTTGAGCGATTGCGTGGTGATCGTCGGCAGTAACATGGCCTACGCCCACCCGGTACTGTTTCGTCGTCTCGAAGAGGCAAAATCCCGCCGCCCGCAGATGAAAGTCGTCGTCATTGATCCACGGCGCACCGACACCTGCGATCTGGCCGACCTGCATCTGGCGATTCTGCCGGGCACCGATGTCGCGCTGTTCCATGGGATTTTGCATCTGCTGTTGTGGGAAGACTGGATCGACCGCGACTTCATCAAAGCCCACACCGAAGGCCTCGCCGAGCTGAAAAGCCTGGTGCGTGATTACACGCCGGCGATGGTGTCGCAGCTGTGCGGGATCAGCGTCGAGCAGTTGCAGCAATGCGCCGAATGGATCGGTACATCACCAAGCTTTCTGTCGCTGTGGTGCATGGGCCTGAACCAGTCCACCGCCGGTAGCGCAAAGAACAGCGCGCTGATCAATCTGCACCTGGCCACCGGGCAAATCGGCCGGCCGGGTGCAGGACCTTTCTCCCTGACCGGTCAGCCAAACGCCATGGGCGGACGGGAAACCGGCAGCCTTTCCAATCTGTTGCCCGGTCACCGTGAAGTCGCCAATCCAGAGCACCGCGCAGAAGTCGCGGCGTATTGGGGTGTGGATAAGCTGCCGGAAAATACAGGTCTCAGCGCCATCGAATTGTTTGAACAGGTGCGCAGCGGCAAGATCAAGGCGTTGTGGATTGCCTGCACCAACCCCGCGCAATCGATGCCGGACCAGAACGCCGTGCGTGCAGCGCTGGAGGCTTGTCCGTTCGTGGTGTTGCAGGAGGCGTTTCGCACCACCGAAACCGCGGCGTTTGCCGATCTCCTGTTACCGGCGGCCAGTTGGGGCGAGAAGGAGGGTGCGGTGACCAACTCCGAACGGCGGATTTCCCACGTCCGCCAAGCCATTGCCGCACCGGGTGAAGCGCGACCGGACTGGGCGATTACCGTTGATTTCGCACAACGCCTGGAGAAACGTCTGCGCCCGCAACAACCGGGTCTGTTTGCCTTCGAGCAACCGGCGCAACTGTTTGACGAGTACAAACAACTGACTCGTGGCCGCGATCTGGATTTGTCCGGGATCAGCCACGGACTGATTGATGAACTGGGGCCACAGCAATGGCCCTTCCCCGCTGGCGCTCGCCAAGGCACAGCCCGACTGTATGGCGACGGGATCTTTCCTACAGCGAACGGGCGCGCGCAGTTCGTTGCCGATCCCTATCGCGCCGCCAAGGAACAACGCGACGCACGTTTTCCCCTGACCCTGATCACCGGCCGCCTGCGAGATCAATGGCACGGTATGAGCCGCACCGGCACGGCTGCGCAGTTGTTCGGCCATGTCAGCGAAGCGGTGTTGAGCCTGCACCCGGAGGAGTTGCGCCGGCACCGTTTGCAGCCGGGGGAGCTGGTGAATCTGAAAAGTCGTCGAGGCGCAGTGATCGTGGCGGTCGCCAGCGATGACAGCGTGCGTCCGGGCCAGGCGTTCCTGCCGATGCACTGGGGTGATCGCTTCCTCAAGGGTGGCGTGAACAGCCTGACCCTGCCCGCCTTCGATCCTTTGTCGAAACAGCCGGAACTCAAGCATAGCGGCGTGCGGCTGGAGCCGGTGGATTTGCCATGGCAACTGTTCGCACTGATCGAGGGCGATGTTCAACGGCATTTCGAGGCGCTTCGACCGCTCTGCGAGGCGTTTTCCTACGCAAGTCTCAGCCTTGTCGGACGTGAACGGCCTGCGCTGCTGATACGCGCAGCCAGCGTCGTGGCGCCAGAACCGCAATTGCTGCGTGAAATCGACCAGTGCCTGGCCCTGATCGACGGGCCGGTGCTGGCTTATGACGATCCTCGCCGCGCCATCGGTAAACGGGTGCGCATCGAAAACGGGCGAATCACCGCGATCCGCCTGGCCGGCGAAACCCTCGCTCAGCACTGGTTGCAAGGCCTGTGGCTGGAGGGTCGTGCCGACGAACAACTGCGGCGCTGGCTGCTGGCACCGATGAGTGCACCGCCGGGCAATGCCGGCGCGCAGGTTGTGGCGGACAAAACCCTGTGCAACTGCAAGAACGTCAGCCACAGCGCGGTCTGCACCGGTATTCGTGAAGGGCTGGATCTGCAGGGTTTGAAAAATACATTGGGGTGCGGCACGCAATGCGGCTCCTGCGTCCCGGAAATCAAGCGTTTGCTGGCCGCCGAAGTGCGTCCGGTCGCCGTCATCTGAAGAGGAAAACACCATGAACGCGAAAGTCTGGCTGGTGGGCGCGGGCCCTGGTGATCCTGAATTGCTGACGCTCAAAGCGGTGCGTGCCTTGCGCGAGGCCGAGGTGGTGCTGATCGACGATCTGGTCAATGAGGCGGTACTTGAGCACTGCCCTGCTGCCCGGATCATTGCCGTCGGCAAACGCGGCGGCTGCCGCTCGACGCCCCAGGCGTTCATCCATCGGCTGATGCTGCGTTATGCCCGTCAGGGCAAATGCGTGGTGCGGCTCAAGGGCGGCGATCCGTGCATTTTCGGGCGTGGGGGTGAGGAAGCGCAGTGGTTGCGCGAGCGCGGGGTCGAGGTGGAACTGGTCAATGGCATCACCGCCGGACTGGCCGGCGCGACCCAGTGTGATATTCCGCTGACATTGCGCGGCGTGGCCCGGGGCGTGACGCTGGTCACGGCCCACACTCAGGACGACAGCCAGTTGAACTGGCGGGCCTTGGCGCAGGGCGGCACGACGCTGGTGATTTACATGGGGGTGGCGAAGCTCGGCGAGATTCGCGAACAGCTGTTGGCAGGAGGGATGGCGGCAGATACGCCAGTGGCGATGATCGAGAATGCTTCATTGCCGGAGCAACGCGAATGCCGCAGCGATCTGACAGCGATGGAAGACGATGCCCTTGGTTTCCAGCTCAAGAGCCCTGCGATTCTGGTCATAGGCGCCGTCGCAGCGGCCGCGCCCCAGGTCGACTCGATTGGCTGGGTAGCTGATCGCCTGGCCTGACAATCTCTGGCGTCACCAAATCGCAGGCAAAGAAAAGCCCGGCCTGAGCCGGGCTTTTCTCGGAGCGGCAGCTAATTACTTAGCTTGAGCTTCAACCTGCGCTTCTACGCGACGGTTAACAGCGCGGCCAGCTTCAGTTTTGTTGTCAGCAACTGGGCGGGATTCGCCGTAGCCGATCGACTGAACGCGGGACGATTCAACACCGTACTGGTTGGTCAGAACTTGCTTAACGGCGTTTGCACGACGCTCGGACAGTTTCTGGTTGTAAGCGTCAGGACCGACGGAGTCAGTGTGACCTTCAACAGTAGTGGTGGTGGATGGGTACTGCTTCATGAAGTCAGCCAGGTTCTTGATGTCGCCGTAGCTGTTTGGCTTAACAACCGACTTGTCGAAGTCGAACTTCACGTCCAGCTCAACACGAACAACTTCAGCAACTGCTGGGCAGCCATCAGCGTCAACAGTTACGTTGGCTGGGGTGTCCGGGCACTTGTCAACGTTGTCGCAAACGCCGTCGTTGTCGCTGTCGGAGCAGACTTCAGCCGGTGCTGGAACTGGAGCAGCAGCTGGCTTGGAGCCGCCACCGAAGTTCACACCGATACCGACGCTAGGAGCCCACTCGGTGTCGCCCTGGTCGATGTTGTACTGAGCTTCAACGCCAGCACGGGCGTAGAAGTTGTCGGTGAAGTACAGCTTGGCACCAGCGCCCAGGTTGGCGAAGGTGGAACGGTTACGACCGTTCGAACCGTTCTGGTCGATGCTCTGGTCAGAGAAACCGGCCGAAACGTATGGACGCAGCATGTCGCCTGGGTTGTTGAAATGGTACAGAGCGTCCAGAGCGGTGTTGGCGCCCTTGACGTTCTTGCCATCGTCGGCACGCACGTTGTGCACTTCGTCGTAGCCCAGACGCAGTTCAACGTCGTCGGTCAGGAAGTAACCGATCGAACCGCCGAACAGGTTGCCGTTGTTCTTGAAGTTACGAGCGCTGTCGAATTGTTCTTTCTTTGCGAAGCCTTCGATTTCAACTGCGCCTTGGCCTTGTGCCAGAGCGCCGAAAGAAGTGGCGGCAATCAAAGAACCAATGGCCAAGCCCAAGGTGTTTTTCAGTTTCATCCGTTAAATCCCCATCTGGTGATTGTGAAGCAGTCCCGCAAACCGGGGGACAACTCGGCGGCAAGTCTATCAGAACTTGCCTACACGTAAGAGATATTTGCGCCGAACTAAGTTTCAGCAATGCCTGCAAATTTCTCACGCAATTTATCAAGAGCGCGTTTGTAACGCATTTTTGTCGCACTCAAACCCATGTGCATGATGTCTGCGATCTCCTGAAACTCCAGCTCTGCGACAAATCGTAGCACCAGAATTTCCCTGTCGATCGGGTTCACATACACCAGCCAGCGATCCAGTCCGCCCTTCTCCTCGGGTTTCGGCGCCTTTTCTTCGGACGCTTCCTCGAGGGGGTCAAGACTCAGTGCGTCCATCAAGCGACGCTTTCGCCGTTCCTTCCGATACTGTGTGATGCATTCGTTGTAGGTGATGCTGTATAGCCATGTCTTGAACTTCGATTTCCCCTCGAAGTTCTTCAGGCCGTACAGCACCTTCAACATCACTTCCTGACAGACATCGTCTGCGTCGCGATCGTTCCCAAGATATCGTGCGCACACGTTAAATAATGTCCGCTGGTAACGCCGCATCAGTTCTTCGTAGGCGCGCGTCACGTGAAAAAGCTCGGTATGCGAGCGCGCGACCAACTCCTCATCAGAGAGCTCGCGGGGATCGTAGCGCGTGGATAGCGTTTGGGCTTTATTCAAAACAAGTCGTGCCGACAGTCAGGTCAATGTCCACCGCAGCCAGCGACAGCTGGCATTTTGCGGCGGCATACATTAGCAGGGTTTGCCGGGTTAGCGGCTACTCACATGCTGTTCCAGCAGGATCCGATTGGAGAGAGAGACTAGCTCACCCTCATCGGTCAGCAATGTGGTCTTAACCGTGCCGATCTCTTCGATCTGGCCTTCGACCTCGCCAATACGCACTTGTTGCCCAACCTGATACAACTCACGCACATAGATTCCCGCAAGAATCTGACCGGCAATTTCCCGGCTTCCCAAACCCATGGCCAGCGCAACCGCCAGACCAACGGTAATCAATACGATGACGATCACATGGTTCAGCAGGTCGGTCTTGACCTCCAGCTGACTGATCGCGACCGAAATGCTGATGATGATCACCAGGCCCTGGGCAATTCGCCCAAGTCCTGAAGCGTAGTCCAGGCCTACGCCTTCTGCCGCCCCGCGAACCAGGCCATTGGCCAGTTGTGCGAGCAGGACACCCACCAGCAATACCAGCGCGGCACCGAACACTTTCGGCAAATACAGCGCGAGCATGTCAAGCGTAGCTGAAACTCGCTCAAGTCCAAGGGATTCTGCTGCCGAAACCAGAAAAATCAGCAGAACGAACCAGTAAACGATTTTGCCGATCAACGTGGAGATCGGCACTTGCAGCCCCGCGCGGGACATCAATTTAGTCAGGCCGGTGCCGCCCATCAGGCGATCAAGCCCCAGTTTGGCCAGCAACTTGGAGAGCAAGGTGTCCAGCAGCTTGGCCACGACGAAACCCAAAAGCAGCACAACCAATGCGCCGAACAGGTTAGGAATGAAGTTAGCGACTTTGGTCCACAACGCAGTCATTGCAGTGACGAGGCTCTGAGTCCAGAGATCAAGTTCCATATTCAATCAGCCTTATCAGCAGTGCGAGCGGTAGGTTTACGGAGACGGGAGACCGGCGCGACATGGGCCGAGCCGTTATTCAGGGCGATCATCAGCGCGGGCAGCCAGCGGCCCAGCAGGCTGAACAGATCGCCGGCGCCGACCTGGCGGTTGGCGGTTTTGAGCACGCGACCCAGGCAGGCATCGTCGTCGCGGCTGGACGGCGAAGCGTTGAGCATGTCGCGCAAAGACTGTTCAAACGGATCGTGCATACGCACCTCTCGTGATGTCTGTGAAAGACGCGGGCAAATTTGGTCGGGTCACATGATGCATCGTCAGACCCAGCGCAATCGGCGGAACAACCACCATTGTCCGAACGCCAGGGCGAGCACCGTCAGGCAGGCGATGAGGAAGCCATAAGGGCTGCTGGCGAACGGTATTCCGCCAACGTTTATGCCCAACAGACCGGTAATAAAACTCATCGGCAAGAAGATGCAGGTGATGATCCCGAAGCGATACATCGTGCGATTCATGTGCACGCTCAAGCGCCGGTCTTCGGCCTCCAGCACCAGCCCCACGCGCTCTCGGGTCAATTCGAGCTCTTCGAGATAACGGGTCAGGCTGTTGTTCAATTCGTTCCAGTAGTCGGCATCGTCATCGACGAACCACGGCAGCTTTATCCGCGTCAGCTGTCCGAAAATATCCCGCTGCGGTGCCAGAAAACGCTTCAGTCCGGCGGCCCGGCGACGGATATGCAAAATGGCGCCGTGCTCGGGGGTATACCGTTCGTCGGCATCCAGTTTTTCTTCCTCTTCATCGACCACTTCGGAGAGACAAGTCACCAGATCCTGCACCTTGTTGGTGAGGAATTGCGCCAGATACAGCATCAGTTCGGACGAGGTTTTCGGCCCCTTGCCCTCGGCGAGCATCGCCAGTAACTCGTCAGTGGCGCGCAATGGACGCAAACGCAGGGAAATCACCCGCTGGGCCGAAGCGAAAATCCGCACCGACACCATGTCTTCCGGCTCGGCGCCGGGGTTGAGATTGACCCCGCGCAAAAAAAGCAGCAGCTCGGAATCCGGCAGCGGCAACAGGCGTGGACGGGTGTTCTCTTCCAGCAGCAGGTCGCAGGTGAACTCATTGAGCCCACTGGATTTACGCAGCCAGGTCTGGGTCTGCGGGTGACTGCGATCCCAGTGCAGCCACAGGCTTTCATGAGCCTGCAGCCGCAGATCGTCGAGATCAGTCCGGGCTATCGAACGCGCACCGCCTTTACCGTCCAGCACCAGGGCATGCACCAGCCCCCATTGCGCGTTTTCTTCCTCGAACATCCTCACCCCTGTGGTTACCGCGATTTATTCAGGCATTTTCAGCGGACTCGGCGAGATGATCACGCCATTGTTGTCCGCATAGATGTACTGGCCGGGATGGAAGGTCACACCCGCGAAGGTCACCGGCACGTTGAGGTCGCCGAGACCGCGTTTTTCAGTCTTTTTCGGATGGCTGGCCAGGGCCTGAACGCCGAGATCGGTCTGGGCGATGACGTCCACATCACGGATGCAACCGTAGATCACCAGCCCTTCCCAACCGTTTTTCGCGGCTTTCTCGGCGATCATGTCGCCCAGCAGCGCGCAGCGCAGGGAACCACCACCATCGACCACCAGCACCTTGCCGTTGCCCTTGAGCTCGGCTTGTTCCTTGACCAGCGAGTTGTCTTCGAAGCATTTGATGGTCACGATTTCGCCGCCGAACGAATCACGGCCGCCGAAATTGCTGAACATCGGTTCCAGCACCTGAACCAGCTCCGGATAGGCGTCGCACAGGTCAGGCGTAAGGTAATGGTTCATCGAAAAACTCCTGTAACAAGGAAGACGAGCAAGAATGTCGCACTCTTTTGAAACGAGTCCCAACGGTCGCTGTTTACCTTAGCCCATGTCATGGTCGCTGAACGAACCTGAACACAGGCTGAAACGTAATAGCGAAACAGTCACTAAATATGACCAGAACCGTTCAATGCGTCATATCTTAGCCGCAAGCCGACCCGAACGAAATGCCCTTTTAAAGGCGCCGCGCTCACACCGCTGCCGCCAGATCCGGCTTCTCGCCGAGCAATGGCGTGTGCTGATCCGCCAGCCAACGCGCCACCAGCGGCCAGACCTCGGCCTGCGCCGCTTTGCTGACCAGCATCTCGACATGGCCGAACTGATCGTTGAAACCCTGTTCACGGCCCAAGTTGATGAACTGCTTGTGCTCGGAGCCGATCTGTTCGAACAGTTTCCGGCAGGCCCAGGCCGGATCCTGATGATCCCCCGCCGCGCTTACCGCCAGCACCGGGACCTGCACGTCGGCAAGACCTGCCCACCAATCCTTGTCCTTGTCGCCGAAACGTCCGAACAGTCCGTACCAGCGCATGCTTTCCAGCGCCAGGCCGATCGGCTCGTCCTCGGGGCCGCGCTTGAGTCGCGAGCCGGACAACTGGGCAAAACGCTTGAGAATGAAGCGCCCGCTCCACTCCACCGGCGGAATCTTCAGCGGCCAATAGGTGCGGCTGACCTGGGTGCCGAAAAACGCCGCCGACGCCACCGCCGGCTCACCGAGGTATTCGCCGCCCAGCGCAGCCGCCAACGTGATGCCACCCAGCGAGTGACCGATCCAATGCGGAATCTGCCCGCTCTGCTCACGGACGAACGCGGCAATCGCCGGCAGATCGTAACGGGCATAGTCGGCGACCCGGTTGCGGCGGTAGTCCTCGTTGCGCTGGGACAGACCGTGACCACGCATTTCCGGGATCCACACATCGAAACCCAGACGCGTCAGATACGCGCCCAGACCCAGCCCCTTCGGCGAGAACCAGAAGCGCCGATTGGAAAAACTGCCGTGCAGCAAGATCACCGGCACGCCGCGCGACGCCGGCTCATCGGCCATGCCGAGCCGGGTCACCGCGATTTCCACGGACCAGTCAGGGCTGTTGCCCGGTTTCAAACGGTAAACGTCTTCGCTCAGATCACCGCGTCGCTCGGCGCTGATCAGGGCGACAGGAAATAGGTTGCTGCTGCTTTGCATAATGCTCTTGCACAAAAAAGGGCGGCATCCGAAGAGCTCGCCCTACTTCAATCTTAAAGCCCCGACCCGGTTCAACGGGCCGGGGCTTCATTCACGGCTTATTCCGCCGCCTGGCCTTCTGCAAGGAAGAACCAGGTTTCCAGCACGGTGTCCGGGTTCAGCGACACGCTTTCGATGCCCTGCTCCATCAGCCACTTGGCGAGGTCCGGGTGATCCGAAGGGCCCTGACCGCAGATGCCGATGTATTTGCCGGCCTTGTTGCACGCGGCAATAGCGTTGGCCAACAGCTTCTTGACCGCCGGATTACGCTCGTCGAACAGGTGCGCGATGATCCCGGAGTCACGGTCCAGACCCAGTGTCAGCTGAGTCAGGTCGTTGGAGCCGATCGAGAAACCGTCGAAGAATTCGAGGAACTCTTCAGCCAGGATCGCGTTGGATGGCAGTTCGCACATCATGATCACGCGCAGACCGTTTTCACCGCGCTTGAGGCCGTTTTCGGCGAGCAGATCCACCACCTGGCTGGCTTCGCCGAGGGTACGGACGAACGGCACCATGATTTCGACGTTGGTCAGGCCCATCTCGTTGCGCACGCGCTTCAGCGCACGGCACTCGAGTTCGAAGCAGTCACGGAACGATTCGCTGATGTAACGCGAAGCGCCACGGAAGCCCAGCATCGGGTTTTCTTCTTCCGGCTCGTAGAGTTTGCCGCCGATCAGGTTGGCGTATTCGTTGGACTTGAAGTCCGACAGACGCACGATGACCTTCTTCGGTGCGAACGCAGCGGCCAGGGTGCTGATGCCTTCAACCAGTTTCTCGACATAGAAGCCGACCGGATCGTCGTAACCGGCGATGCGCTTGTCGACGCTTTCCTTGATGTCCTGCGGCAGGCCGTCGTAGTTCAACAGCGCTTTCGGGTGCACGCCGATCATGCGGTTGATGATGAATTCCAGACGGGCCAGGCCCACACCGGCGTTCGGCAGCTGCGCGAAGTCGAAGGCGCGGTCCGGGTTGCCGACGTTCATCATGATCTTGAACGGCAGCTCCGGCATGGCGTCGACGGAGTTCTTCTTGATGTCAAAACCCAGTTCACCTTCGAAGATGTAACCGGTGTCGCCTTCGGCACAGGACACGGTCACGCCCTGGCCATCCTTCAGCAGTTGGGTGGCGTTACCGCAACCGACAACAGCAGGAATACCCAGCTCACGGGCGATGATCGCCGCGTGGCAGGTACGGCCGCCACGGTTGGTGACGATGGCGCTGGCGCGCTTCATGACCGGTTCCCAGTCCGGGTCGGTCATGTCGGAAACCAGTACGTCGCCCGGCTGGACTTTGTCCATCTCGGAGACGTCCTTGATGATCCGCACCTTGCCGGCGCCGATGCGCTGGCCGATGGCACGGCCTTCCACGAGCACGGTGCCGGTTTCTTTCAGCAGGTAACGTTCCATGACGTTGGCCTGGGTGCGGCTCTTCACGGTTTCCGGACGGGCCTGCACGATGTACAGCTTGCCGTCGTCACCGTCCTTGGCCCACTCGATGTCCATCGGGCAGCCATAGTGCTTCTCGATGATCATCGCCTGCTTGGCCAGCTCGCTGACTTCAGCGTCGGTCAGGCAGAAACGCGCGCGCTCGGCCTTGTCGACATCAACGGTTTTCACGGAACGACCGGCCTTGGCCTCGTCACCGTAGATCATCTTGATGGCCTTGCTGCCCAGGTTGCGGCGCAGGATTGCCGGGCGACCGGCTTCCAGGGTGCCCTTGTGGACATAGAATTCGTCCGGGTTCACCGCGCCCTGTACGACGGTTTCGCCCAGGCCGTAAGCGCCGGTGATGAACACCACGTCACGGAAGCCGGATTCGGTATCGAGGGTGAACATCACGCCGGCGGTGCCGGTTTCCGAACGCACCATGCGCTGCACGCCAGCGGACAGGGCGACCAGTTTGTGGTCGAAGCCCTGGTGCACGCGGTAGGAAATGGCACGGTCGTTGAACAGGGAAGCGAACACTTCCTTGGCCGCGCGGATGACGTTTTCCACGCCACGGATGTTCAGGAAGGTTTCCTGCTGACCGGCGAACGAAGCGTCCGGCAGGTCTTCGGCGGTGGCGGAGGAACGCACGGCCACGGCCACGTCAGGATTACCGGCCGACAACGCGGCGAACGCGGTGCGGATCTCGGTGTTCAGTTTTTCAGGGAATTCGGCTTCCATGATCCATTGGCGGATCTGGGCGCCGGTCTTGGCCAGGGCATTGACGTCATCGACGTCCAGCGCATCAAGGGCCTTGTGGATCTGATCGTTCAGACCGCTCAGTTCCAGGAAGTCGCGATAGGCTTGCGCCGTGGTGGCGAAGCCGCCGGGGACCGAAACACCGGCACCGGCCAGGTTACTGATCATCTCGCCCAGGGATGCGTTCTTGCCCCCCACATGCTCAACATCGTGTTTGCCGAGCTTATCGAGGGAAACTACGTACTCTACCAAGGTGATCTCTCCACTAACTGTGTTGGAAAAGCTCAGAAACCGGCGGCTCGGGGGAGCGTTGGCCGGCTGTATGGCCTGGACCTGGAAAATAAGTGAGAATGCGGGCCAATGGTGGCCGACAAATCGCGCCTATCATATCCAGAAATGCTCATTAGCTTAAGGCCCAAGGTGCAAATGAAACGATCTGCTTTCTTTATCTCCGATGGCACCGGTATCACCGCCGAAACCCTGGGTCAAAGCCTTCTGGCGCAGTTCGAAAACATTACCTTCAGCAAATTCACGCGACCGTACATCGACAGCGTTGAAAAAGCGCGGGCCATGGTACAACAAATCAACAAAGCCGCTGAAACCGACGGTTTCCGGCCGATTATCTTCGACACCATCGTCAATCAGGACATTCGTGAGATTCTCGCAACCTCCAATGGTTTCATGATCGACATTTTCTCGACGTTCCTCGCCCCGCTCGAGCAGGAACTGACCGAGCATTCTTCCTACACCGTCGGCAAATCCCACTCCATCGGTCACAACTCCAATTACATGGAGCGGATCGAGGCGGTGAACTTCGCCCTCGACAACGATGACGGCGCCCGCACCCACTATTACGACAAGGCCGATCTGATACTAGTGGGTGTGTCGCGTTGTGGTAAGACGCCGACGTGCCTGTACATGGCGATGCAGTTCGGCATCCGCGCGGCCAACTACCCGCTGACCGAAGACGACATGGAACGCCTGCAATTGCCGGCCGCCCTGCGCGCCCACCAGCACAAGCTGTTCGGCCTGACCATCGACCCGGACCGCCTCACCGCGATCCGCAACGAACGCAAGCCCAACAGCCGTTACTCGAGCTACGCCCAGTGCGAGTTCGAAGTGCGCGAAGTGGAAAACCTGTTCCGCCGCGAGAACATCCCGAACATCAACTCCACGCATTTTTCGGTGGAAGAAATTTCCGCGAAGATTCTCGTGGAAAAAGGCGTGGAGCGGCGCTTCAAATAGATTCTCGACGCCTGATCTATCGCTATCGCGAGCAGGCTCGCTCCCACAGGAGGTTTGCATTCCAGATGTGGGAGCGAGCCTGCTCGCGATTGAACGATAACGCGGTCTCTCAGATCACAAACAAATCGACAAACCGGTTCACCGGCGTGGCTTCAAGCCGCGCCTGATCCTTGCACAGCGCAAGAATCTCCCCGCTGCGCTGCCCGGTGAAACGGGTGGCCAGGTTCGCCCTGAACTTGTCCTCCAGCAATGGAATACCCTCGGCGCGACGCCGGCGATGGCCGATCGGGTACTCCACCACCACGTTTTCCGTGCTCGAACCGTCCTTGAAAAACACCTGCACCGCATTGGCGATCGAGCGCTTGTCGGCCTCCAGGTATTCGCGGGTGAAGCGCGGGTCCTCGACGATGACCATTTTTTCGCGCAGCACATCGATGACCGGATGGGCCTTATGGAAATCGTCTTCGTACTGCTCAGCCACCAGATTGCCGAACGCCAGCGGCACGGCGGTCATGTACTGGAGGCAGTGATCGCGGTCGGCAGCATTGGCCAGCGGCCCGACCTTGGAAATGATGCGAATCGCCGATTCGTGTGTGGTGATGACGATCCGGTCGATCTCATGCAGACGGTTGCGCACCTGCGGGTGCAGGGTCACGGCGGCTTCGCAGGCGGTTTGCGCGTGGAATTCGGCGGGGAAGCTGATTTTGAACAGCACGTTCTCCATCACGTAGCTGCCGAACGGTCGCGAAAAGCTGAAGGCGCGCTTGTCTTCAGGCTTGAGTGCCAGATCATTGTTGGTGTGGCTGAACAGAACGTCGTAAAAGCCCCACTGTCTGGCACTCAAGACGCCGGGAATGCCCATTTCGCCGCGCATCGCGATATCCGCCAGCCGCACGCCTCGGCTCGACGCATCCCCCGCCGCCCAGGATTTTCGCGAACCGGCGTTCGGCGCATGGCGGTAAGTGCGCAATGCCTGACCGTCGGCAAACGCATGGGACAACGCCGATAACAGCTGCTCGCGGTTGGCGCCCATCAGTTTGGCGGTCACGGCGGTCGAGGCCACTTTCACCAGAATGACGTGGTCGAGGCCTACACGATTGAAGGAGTTTTCCAGAGCGATCACGCCTTGAATCTCGTGGGCCATGATCATGGCTTCGAGTACATCATGCATGGTCAGCGGCGCTTCACCGTTGGCCAGACGCTTTTGCGACAGGTGATCGGCCACCGCGAGAATCCCGCCGAGGTTATCCGACGGATGGCCCCATTCCGCGGCGAGCCAGGTGTCGTTGTAATCGAGCCAGCGCACGATGCAGCCGATGTCCCACGCGGCTTTCACCGGGTCGAGGCGATAGGAGGTGCCTGGGACCCGCGCGCCGAATGGGACGACGGTGCCTTCGACCATCGGGCCAAGGTGTTTGGTGCATTCGGGAAAGCGCAGGGCCAGCAGGCCGCAGCCCAGGGTGTCCATCAGGCAATTGCGGGCGGTGTCGAGGGCTTCGGCGGATGTGATTTTGTAGCTGAGGACGTAATCGGCAATGTCCTGCAGGACACGGTCGTAGTCGGGGCGGTTGTTCAGGTCGACGTTGGCGCTCATGTTCGATTCACTCTTGAAAGTGGTTCGTTGATGGGACCTCGGTTCAGGACTAATTTTCTTCTTATTGAAATGCAGACAACTGTGGGAGCGAGCCTGCTCGCGATTGCGGTTTATCAGCCGACATCAATCCTGAATGTCAGTCCGTCATCGCGAGCAGGCTCGCTCCCACATGTGCTCGGTGTCGGGATCAGAAAGAGTCGCCAGGAACGCGGACGTAACCTTCCATCAGGACGCGCGCACTTCGGCTCATGATCGCCTTCTTCACCACCCACTCACCATTTTCCAGGCTAGCTTCTGCGCCAACACGCAACGTCCCGGACGGATGCCCGAACCGCACCGCATTCCGCTCCACACCACCAGCCGCCAGATTCACCAAAGTGCCCGAGATGGCTGCTGCGGTGCCAATCGCCACCGCCGCCGTCCCCATCATCGCGTGGTGCAGCTTGCCCATCGACAACGCCCGCACCAGCAAATCCACATCCCCGGCGCCAATGGCTTTGCCGCTGGACGCGACGTAATCCGCAGGCTTGGCGACAAACGCAACCTTCGGCGTGTGTTGTCGCTTGGCCGCCTCATCCAGATTCGAAATCAGCCCCATGCGCAGCGCGCCATAAGCACGAATGGTCTCGAACATCTGCAACGCTTTCGGATCGCTGTTGATCGCGCTCTGCAGTTCGGTGCCGGTGTAACCGATGTCTTCGGCGTTGACGAAGATCGTCGGGATACCCGCGTTGATCATGGTCGCCTTGAACGTGCCGACGCCCGGCACTTCCAGTTCATCGATCAGGTTGCCGGTGGGGAACATCGAACCACCGCCGCCCTCTTCTTCCGCCGCCGGGTCCATGAATTCGACCTGGACTTCGGCGGCCGGAAAGGTCACGCCGTCGAGTTCAAAATCACCGGTTTCCTGAACTTCGCCGTTGGTGATCGGCACGTGGGCAATGATGGTTTTGCCGATGTTGGCCTGCCACACGCGAACCACCGCCACGCCGTTGTGCGGAATGCGGCTGGCGTCCACAAGACCGTTGCTGATGGCGAACGAACCGACCGCCGCCGACAGGTTGCCGCAGTTGCCGCTCCAATCCACGAAGGGCTTGTCGATGGACACCTGACCGAACAGGTAATCGACGTCGTGATCGGCCTTGATGCTTTTCGACAGGATCACGGTTTTGCTGGTGCTGGACGTGGCGCCGCCCATGCCGTCGATCTGCTTGTCGTACGGGTCGGGGCTGCCGATTACTCGCAGCAGCAGCGCATCGCGGGCCGGGCCGGGAATCTGCGCGGCTTCGGGCAGATCCTTGAGGCTGAAAAACACGCCTTTGCTGGTGCCACCACGCATGTAGGTGGCGGGGATTTTTATTTGCGGTGCGTGAGCCATGGTGCTCCTTAACGAAGACATGGGACTTGAAGTCCCATGCCCACATCAGTTGATTTAAACGGCAACCGCCGACTCTTCGAGGAAGTCTTGGGCAAAGCGCTGCAACACGCCGCCGGCCTCGTAGATCGACACTTCTTCAGCGGTATCCAGACGGCAGGTCACCGGCACATCAACGCGTTCGCCGTTCTTGCGATGGATCACCAGCGTCAGGTCGGCACGCGGCGTGCGCTCGCCGATCACGTCGTAGGTTTCGCTGCCATCGATACCCAGGGTCTTGCGGTCGGTGCCCGGTTTGAATTCCAGCGGCAACACGCCCATGCCCACCAGGTTGGTGCGGTGAATGCGCTCGAAACCTTCGGCGGCAATCGCTTCCACACCCGCCAGCCGCACGCCTTTCGCCGCCCAGTCGCGGGACGAACCCTGGCCGTAGTCGGCGCCGGCGATGATGATCAGCGGCTGCTTGCGCTCCATGTAGGTTTCGATGGCTTCCCACATGCGCATCACTTGGCCTTCCGGCTCGACACGGGCCAGCGAACCCTGTTTGACCTTGCCGTTTTCCACGACCATTTCGTTGAACAATTTCGGGTTGGCAAACGTCGCGCGCTGCGCGGTCAGGTGGTCGCCACGGTGGGTCGCGTAAGAGTTGAAGTCCTCTTCCGGCAGGCCCATTTTCGCCAGGTATTCGCCGGCGGCGCTGTCGAGCATGATCGCGTTCGAAGGAGACAGGTGATCGGTGGTGATGTTGTCCGGCAATACCGCCAACGGACGCATGCCCTTGAGCGGCCGCGCCCCGGCCAACGCGCCCTCCCAGTACGGCGGACGGCGGATGTAGGTGCTCATTTCGCGCCAGTCGTACAGCGGCGTTACTTTCGGGCCGGTGTCTTCATGGATGGCGAACATCGGGATGTAGACCTGACGGAACTGCTCGGGCTTGACCGAGGATTTCACCACCGCGTCGATTTCTTCGTCGCTCGGCCAGATGTCTTTAAGGCGGATTTCCTTGCCGTCGACCACGCCCAGCACATCTTTTTCGATGTCGAAACGGATGGTGCCAGCAATCGCGTAAGCCACCACCAGCGGCGGCGAAGCGAGGAACGCCTGCTTGGCGTACGGGTGAATCCGGCCGTCGAAGTTGCGGTTGCCGGACAGCACAGCGGTGGCGTACAGATCGCGGTCGATGATTTCCTGCTGGATCACCGGATCCAGCGCGCCGGACATGCCGTTGCAGGTGGTGCAGGCAAACGCGACGACGCCGAAACCGAGCTGCTCCAGTTCCGTGGTCAGCCCCGCTTCATCGAGGTACAGCGCCACGGTTTTCGAGCCCGGCGCCAGCGACGACTTGACCCACGGCTTGCGGGTCAGCCCGAGCTTGTTGGCATTGCGCGCCAGCAGGCCGGCGGCGATCACGTTGCGCGGGTTGCTGGTGTTGGTGCAACTGGTGATGGCGGCGATGATCACCGCGCCGTCGGGCATTTGCCCCGGCACGTCCTCCCACTGGCCGGCGATGCCTTTGGCCGCCAGATCCGACACCGCCACGCGAGCGTGCGGGTTGCTCGGGCCGGCCATGTTGCGCACCACCGAAGACAGATCGAAGGTCAGGCCGCGCTCGTATTGCGCGCCTTTCAGGCTGTCGGCCCACAGGCCGATCTGCTTGGCATATTGCTCGACGAGTTGCACTTGCTGGTCTTCGCGACCGGTCAGTTTCAGGTAGTCGATGGTTTGCTGGTCGATATAGAACATCGCCGCCGTGGCGCCGTATTCCGGGGCCATGTTGGAGATGGTTGCGCGGTCGCCGAGGGTCAGTGCCGAAGCACCTTCGCCGAAGAACTCCAGCCATGCGCCCACGACTTTCTGTTTGCGCAGGTATTCGGTCAGGGCCAGCACCATGTCGGTGGCGGTGATGCCCGGTTGCAGCTTGCCGGTCAGTTCGACGCCGACGCTTTCCGGCAGGCGCATCCACGATGCGCGGCCGAGCATCACGCTTTCAGCTTCGAGACCACCGACGCCGATGGCAATCACGCCCAGCGCATCGACGTGCGGGGTATGGCTGTCAGTGCCGACGCAGGTATCCGGGAACGCCACGCCGTCGCGCACCTGGATCACCGGCGACATTTTCTCCAGGTTGATCTGGTGCATGATGCCGTTGCCCGGCGGGATCACGTCGACGTTCTTGAACGCCTTTTTGGTCCAGTTGATGAAGTGGAAGCGGTCTTCGTTGCGCCGGTCTTCGATGGCGCGGTTCTTCTCGAAGGCCTGCTTGTCAAAACCGCCCGCTTCCACCGCCAGCGAGTGGTCGACGATCAGTTGCGTCGGCACCACCGGGTTGACCTGCGCCGGATCGCCGCCCTGCTGGGCAATCGCGTCGCGCAGGCCGGCCAGGTCCACCAGTGCGGTCTGGCCAAGAATGTCGTGGCACACCACGCGGGCCGGGAACCACGGGAAGTCGAGGTCGCGTTTGCGCTCGATCAGTTGTTTCAGGGAATCGGTGAGCGTGGCCGGGTCGCAGCGACGCACGAGGTTTTCCGCCAGCACGCGAGAGGTGTACGGCAGGGTGTCGTAGCTGCCGGGCTGGATCCCATCGACAGCCGCGCGGACGTCGAAAAAGTCCAGCGGCGTGCCGGGCAGGTTCTTGCGAAATTCTGTGTTCATCGGTCAGGACTCGGTCACGGTAGTTTCAAAGAGGGGGCGCCTGTGCCGGCGCCCTCCCCGGTCAGCGCTGTTCGATTGGCACGAACTTGCGCTGTTCGACGCCGGTGTACTCGGCGCTTGGACGGATGATGCGGTTGTTGGCGCGCTGTTCGAATACGTGCGCCGCCCAGCCGGTCAGGCGCGAGCAGACGAAGATCGGGGTGAACAGCTTGGTCGGGATGCCCATGAAGTGGTACGCCGAGGCATGGTAGAAGTCGGCGTTGGGGAACAGTTTCTTTTGCTCCCACATGGTCTTGTCGATGGCTTCGGAAACCGCGAACAGCACCTTGTCGCCCACTTCGTCGGCGAGTTTTTTCGACCAGCCCTTGATTACCTCGTTGCGCGGATCGCTGTCCTTATAGATCGCGTGGCCGAAGCCCATGATCTTGTCCTTGCGCTCGAGCATGCCGAGGGTGCCCTTGATCGCTTCTTCCGGCGACGAGAAGCGCTCGATCATTTCCATCGCTGCTTCGTTGGCGCCACCGTGCAGCGGGCCGCGCAGCGAACCGATGGCCGCCGTGACGCAGGAATACAGATCGGACAGGGTCGAAGCGCACACCCGAGCAGTGAAGGTCGAGGCGTTGAATTCGTGCTCGGCGTAAAGGATCAGCGACACGTTCATCACTTTGACGTGCAGTTCGCTCGGCTTCTTGTCGTGCAGCAGGTGCAGGAAGTGGCCGCCGATGGACTGTTCGTCCGTCACGCAATTGATGCGTTTGCCGTCGTGGCTGAAGCGATACCAGTAGCACATGATCGCCGGGAACGCGGCCAGCAGGCGGTCGGTCTTGTCGCGTTGCTCGGAGAAGTCTTTCTCCGGCTCGATGTTGCCCAGGAACGAGCATCCGGTGCGCATCACGTCCATCGGGTGGGCGTCGGCGGGGATGCGTTCCAGCACTTCTTTCAGCGCTTGTGGCAGGTCACGCAGCTTGCTGAGTTTGCTCTGGTAGTCGGCGAGTTGCGCCTTGGTCGGCAGTTCTCCGTAGAGCAGCAGGTACGCCACTTCTTCAAATTGTGCGTCTGCCGCCAGTTCGCGCACGTCGTAGCCGCGATAGGTCAGCCCGGCACCGGCCTGGCCCACGGTGGACAGTGCGGTTTGCCCGGCAACCTGGCCCCGGAGCCCGGCGCCACTGAGTACTTTTGCTTCGGCCATTGTTGTCTCCAATCTTGAATTTATTAGGGAGTACGGTTGCGGCTTACTTCTTCGCCGCAAACAACGCGTCGAGCTTCTGCTCGAAGGTGTGGTAATCGATGCGATCGTAAAGCTCCATGCGAGTCTGCATGGTGTCGATGACATTTTGCTGAGTGCCGTCGCGGCGGATCGCGGTGTAGACGTTTTCCGCGGCCTTGTTCATCGCGCGGAACGCCGACAGCGGGTACAGCACCAGCGACACGTCGGCGCCGGCCAGTTGCTCGGTGGTGTACAGCGGCGTCGAGCCGAATTCGGTGATGTTGGCCAGGATCGGCGCCTTCACGCGGCTGGCGAACAGCTTGTACATCTCCAGTTCCGTGATGGCTTCCGGGAAGATCATGTCGGCGCCGGCCTCGATGCACGCGGCGGCGCGATCCAGTGCCGACTCCAGGCCTTCAACGGCCAGCGCGTCGGTGCGGGCCATGATCACGAAGCTGTCATCGGTGCGGGCATCGACGGCAGCCTTGATGCGGTCGACCATTTCCTGCTGGGTCACGATCTCTTTGTTCGGACGATGACCGCAGCGCTTGGCGCCGACCTGGTCTTCGATGTGAATCGCCGCCGCGCCGAACTTGATCATCGACTTGACGGTGCGCGCCACGTTGAACGCCGAGGCGCCGAAACCGGTGTCCACGTCCACCAGCAGCGGCAGGTCGCAGACGTCGGTGATGCGGCGCACGTCGGTCAGCACGTCATCCAGGCCGGTGATGCCCAGGTCCGGCACGCCGAGGGAGCCGGCAGCCACCCCGCCACCCGACAGGTAGATCGCCTTGAAACCGGCGCGCTTGGCCAGCAGCGCGTGGTTGGCATTGATCGCCCCGACCACTTGCAGCGGATGTTCGCTGGCGACCGCATCGCGGAAACGCTGGCCTGGAGTGCTCTTGTTGGAACTCATGACTCACCTCGTTCAGTGGCTGTCTTGTTGTCGGCGCCGTCCTGGTAGTGACGGGCGATGTTGCGTTTCGAGGCGCCGATGTGACGGCGCATCAACAATTCCGCGAGTTCGCCGTCACGGTCGGCGATGGCATCGAGAATCCGGTGGTGTTCGGCAAAGGCCTGGCGCGGGCGGTTGGGCGTGGTGGAAAACTGGATGCGGTACATGCGCACCAGTTGATAGAGCTCGCCGCAGAGCATTTGCGTAAGGGTGCGGTTGCCGCTGCCCTGGATGATCCGGTAGTGAAAGTCGAAATCGCCTTCCTGCTGGTAGTAGCCGACGCCGGCCTGAAACGCCGCATCGCGCTCATGGGTTTCCAGCACCCGGCGCAGTTCGTCGATTTCTTCGACGCTCATGCGTTCGGCCGCCAGACGGCAGGCCATGCCTTCGAGGGATTCGCGGATTTCGTAGAGTTCGAGCAATTCGGCGTGGCTCAGCGACACCACCCGCGCACCGACGTGCGGTACGCGCACCAGCAGACGCTGGCCTTCCAGACGATGGATCGCCTCGCGCAGCGGCCCGCGGCTGATGCCGTAGGTGCGCGCCAGTTCCGGCTCGGAGATCTTGCTGCCCGGGGCGATCTCGCCTTTGACGATGGCCGCCTGGATGCGTCGGAAGACGTTTTCCGAGAGCGTCTCGGAATCGTCGCCGCTGATCACCGGGGGATCGAGTTGATCCAGCATATTGTCGACACCTTCAAATCCAATGCGGCAAAAACTAGCGAATCAACCCGCATCAGTCAAAGGATAAATAGAGATTGTCGACAATCGTCTAATAAGCCTGCGTGTCAGCCCCAAGGGTTATAGACCGGCCCCGGCGCTGGCGCCATAAAACCACCGTGCTAGAATGCCGCCCGCATTTGCGAGTCATTTGCACGGCTTGTCATAAAAAGCTGATAGGCACACGAAGGCGCATGGGCAGACGGGATTTCCTGATGCCATGGCCCTGAACCGAGAACGGAACGCTGCTCGCCAGGATTTATGAGACTCAAGCCCTTCCCCACATTCTTTGCACTGTTTTGCCTGCCCGGCCTCGCTGCGGCGGGGGAAAAGACCGTGTACGGCCTCAACGAATACGCTGCCCTCGACGGGATCAACCTGGAAGTGGCGGCGAAACTCGACACCGGGGCGAAAACCGCCTCCCTGAGCGCCCGCGACATCAAACGCTTCAAACGCAACGGCGAGTCCTGGGTACGTTTCTACCTGGCCATCGACGCCGCGCATTCGCACCCGATCGAACGGCCGCTGGCCCGGGTCAGCAAGATCAAGCGCCGCGCCGGCGACTACGACCCGGAAGAAGGCAAGAAGTACACCGCCCGCCCGGTAATCGAGCTGGACATCTGCATGGGTTCGGCAATGCGCAGCATCGAAGTGAACCTGACCGACCGTAGTGCGTTCCAATACCCGCTTTTGATCGGCTCCGAGGCGCTGAAACGCTTCGATGCGCTGGTCGATCCCAGTCTTAAATACGCTGCCGGCAAACCCGCCTGCGCCATCGCCGCTCATACCGCCGAGTAATTTCCATGCGTTCTCTAACCTTCCACCTGAAAGTCCTGATCACCATCCTGGTGTTGCTGGGCGTTTCGGTTACGGCCTATCAGATTTTCGTGCTCGGCATCCCGGTGACCGAAGACGCCACCGACGACCTGTGGAACATCGACGCCAAGGTCGAGTTCGTCGCCAGCACCAAGGATCCGGTGAAGATCCAGATGTTCGTGCCGCCCCTGAGCCGCGATTACGTCAGCCTCAATGAAAGCTTCATCTCCAACAACTACGGCGTGGCGGTCAACCGCGTCGACGGCAACCGCAAGGTCACCTGGTCGGCACGCCGGGCCAAGGGCAATCAGACTCTTTATTACCGTCTGGTGCTGACCAAGCGTTACACCGCCGAAAAAACCAAGGTCAAGGGCCCGACCTTCCGCGACAGCATGGCCATCGAAGGCCCGGAAAAGATCGCCGCCGAAGCACTGCTCGCGCCGATCCGCCAGCACTCGGCCGACGTCGAGACCTTCATTGGCGAGGCGATCAAACGCGTCAACAACGTCAACGACGACAACGTGAAGCTGCTGCTGGCCGGCGATCCGTCGACGCCGCACAAAGCCAAGATCGTCGAGCTGCTGCTGTCCATCGCCCACGTGCCGGTGGAGAAAGTCCACACCATCCGCCTTGTCGCCGATCAGCCGCAAACCCCGGAACTGTGGCTGCGCAGCTTCAACGGCACCGACTGGCTGTATTTCAACCCGGAAACCGGCGAGCAAGGCCTGCCGACCGACCGCCTGCTGTGGTGGAGCGGTGATGAAAACCTGATCACCGTCGACGGCGGCAAGAAAGCCAACGTGACTTTCAGCCTGAACAACAGCGAGATGAACGCGATTCGTCTGGCCAAGCTGACCGACGAAAACACCGACGCCAATTTCCTCGAATACTCGCTGTACGGCCTGCCGCTGCAAACCCAGCAGACGTTCATGATCATGGTGATGATCCCGATCGGCGTGCTGGTGATCCTGATCCTGCGCAACCTGATCGGCCTGCAGACCCTCGGCACCTTTACGCCGGTGCTGATCGCCCTGGCCTTCCGCGAGACGCAGCTGGGCTTCGGCATCCTGCTGTTTACCGTGATCACCGCGCTCGGGTTATCGCTGCGCTCGTATCTGGAACACCTGAAGCTGCAAATGCTGCCGCGCCTGTCGGTGGTGCTGACCTTCGTGGTGGTGCTGATTGCGGCGATCAGCCTGTTCAGTCACAAACTCGGTCTGGAGCGCGGTCTGTCGGTGGCGCTGTTCCCGATGGTGATTCTGACCATGACCATCGAACGCCTGTCGATCACCTGGGAAGAACGCGGCGCCAGCCATGCCATGAAAGTGGCGATCGGCACGCTGTTCGCGGCGTCCCTGGCGCACCTGATCATGACCGTTCCGGAGCTGGTGTACTTCGTGTTCACCTTCCCGGCGATCCTGCTGATCCTGGTGGGTTTCATGCTGGCCATGGGTCGCTATCGCGGTTATCGCCTGACTGAACTGGTGCGTTTCAAGGCTTTCCTGAAGAAGGCTGACGCCTGATGTTCGGTTTCTGGAAGACCTGGAAGGCCCTGGAAGCCCGGGGCATCATGGGCATCAATCGGCGTAACGCGGACTACGTGCTCAAGTACAACAAGCGCAGCCTGTACCCGATCGTCGATGACAAGATCATCACCAAGGAACGCGCGATCGAGGCCGGCATTCACGTGCCGGAACTGTATGGCGTGATTTCCACGGAGAAGGAAATCGACAAGCTCGGCGAGATCATCGGCGGGCGCAACGACTTCGTGATCAAGCCGGCCCAGGGCGCCGGCGGTGACGGCATCATCGTTATCGCCGACCGTTTCGAGGGCCGCTATCGCACGGTATCGGGCAAGATCCTTGCCCACGAAGAGCTGGAGCATCACATTTCCAGCATCCTCACCGGCCTGTATTCGCTGGGTGGGCACCGTGATCGGGCGCTGATCGAATACCGGGTGACCCCGGACCAGATCTTCAAGAGCATCAGCTACGAAGGCGTGCCGGACATCCGCATCATCGTGCTGATGGGTTACCCGGTGATGGCGATGCTGCGTTTGCCGACCCGCCAGTCCGGCGGCAAGGCCAACCTGCATCAGGGCGCCATCGGCGTCGGCGTCGACCTGGCCACGGGCCTGACTTTGCGCGGCACCTGGCTGAACAACATCATCACCAAACACCCGGACACCACCAACGCGGTGGACGGCGTGCAACTGCCCTACTGGGACGGTTTCATGAAGCTCGCCGCCGGTTGTTATGAGCTGTGTGGCCTGGGGTACATCGGCGTGGACATGGTGCTGGACCAGGAGAAAGGCCCGCTGATTCTGGAGCTGAATGCGCGGCCGGGGCTGAATATCCAGATCGCCAACGATTGCGGGCTGACGTTGCGCACCCATGCGGTGGAAGCGCATCTGGAAGAGCTCAAGGCGCGCGGGGTGACGGAGTCGGTTGAAGAGCGGGTGGCGTTTGCTCAGGAGTTATTTGGGCATATTCCGGCGGTCGAGGGCTGACAGCCCACGACGATCTTTCCCACGCTCCGCGTGGTAACGCCGACATGGACGCTCCGCGTCCACTGTGACGCGGAGCGTCACGGGATGCATTCCCACGCAAAGCGTGGGAACGATCAAACGATCAAGCGTGATACCTGCCGCCAATCTGCCAATCCCCGACATCCCCTCTAGGAGCAATTCCCGGAGGGGACTACAATCCCCACCCCGCCTCAATGGCCGATCTGCCCCGCCCATGTTGACCTGTTCCGTACACCCGCTGCCCTACCGAGCCAACCCCGCCGACTATTTCGCGGCCGTCCGCCATGCGCCCGGCGCCGTGCTGCTCGACAGTGGCCGACCGAGTGCCGACCGTGGCCGTTATGACCTGCTCAGCGCCTGGCCGCTGGAACAACTGGCGGTGTTGCCGGACGAACACGGCGACGATTTCCTGCAACGCCTGCGGGAAAATCTGACCCGGTTGGGCGAGGCGCAATTGCCCGACGGCTACGAATTGCCCTTCGCCGGCGGCCTGATCGGTTACCTGAGCTACGACTTCGGCCGGCATCTGGAAAACCTGCCGAGCCAGGCCCGGGATGACCTGCAATTGCCCGATGCGCGTTTTGGTCTGTACGACTGGGCACTGATCAGCGATCACCAATCGGCAACCAGCCAACTGGTGTTCCACCCCTCGGTCAGCGCCAGCGAGAAACAACGGCTGATCGATGTGTTCAGCCAGCCGGTGGGCACCGCACTGACGCCTTTCAAGCTGAGCAGCCCGATGGCAGCCGATCTCTCGGCCGATGAATACCGTAAGGCGTTCGAGCGTATCCAGCATTACATCCAGGCCGGCGACTGCTATCAGGTCAATTTCGCCCAGCGTTTCCGCGCGCCGTGCCAGGGCGATCCATGGCTGGCCTACTGCAAATTGCGTGAGGCCTGCCCGACGCCGTTTTCCGGGTTCCAGAGCCTGCCCGACGGCAACGCAGTACTGAGCCTGTCGCCCGAGCGTTTCGTCAAAGTCAGTCAGCGCCAAGTGGAAACCCGTCCGATCAAGGGCACCCGCCCCCGTGGCGCGACCCCGGCCGAAGACGCGGCGAACGCCGCCGAACTGCTGGCCAGCCTTAAGGATCGCACGGAAAACCTGATGATCGTCGACCTGCTGCGCAACGACCTGGGCCGCACCTGCCGCATAGGCTCCGTGCGGGTGCCGGAGCTGTTTAGTCTCGAAAGCTATCCGAACGTGCATCACCTGGTCAGTAGCGTAACCGGTGAACTGGCGGAACATCGCGATGCGCTGGATCTGATTGCCGGCAGCTTCCCCGGCGGCTCGATCACTGGCGCGCCGAAGATCCGCGCGATGCAGATCATCGACGAACTGGAGCCGACCCGACGCGGCTTGTATTGCGGTTCGTTGCTGTATCTGGACGTGCGCGGCGAGATGGACAGCTCAATCGCGATCCGCAGTCTGCTGGTGAAGGATGGGCAGGTGTGCTGCTGGGGCGGTGGCGGGATCGTCGCCGATTCGGACTGGCAGGCGGAGTATCAGGAGTCGATTACCAAGGTCAGAGTCCTGCTAGAAACCCTGCAAAACCTTTAACCGTTGATCGTTGATCGTTGATCGTTCCCACGCTCTGCGTGGGAATGCAGCCCGGGACGCTCTGCGTCCCAAAGCGGACGCAGAGCGTCCATTGAGGCATTCCCACGCAGAGCGTGGGAACGATCATCAGGTTGCTAAAGGGATAAGTCGCGGTTCGAAGCTTTGAGAAACTCCTGCTTCAACTCGGCAAACGTATGCACCGCCGGAAACTGCGGAAACTCGCGAATAACGTTATCCGGCGCATGAAACAGAATCCCCGCATCCGCTTCGCCCAGCATGCTGGTGTCGTTGTAGGAATCCCCCGCCGCAATCACCCGGTAATACAGGCTCTTGAAGGCCAGGACCGACTGGCGTTTCGGATCTTTCTGACGCAACTGGTAGCTCGTCACCCGCCCGCTGTCATCGGTAATCAGTCGGTGGCAGAGCAAGGTCGGAAAGCCCAGCTGACGCATCAGCGGCTGGGAAAACTCGTAGAACGTGTCCGACAGAATCACCACCTGAAACCGCTCGCGCAGCCAGTTGACGAACTCCACCGCGCCGTCCAGCGGCTTGAGCGTGGCGATCACTTCCTGAATGTCCGAAAGTTTCAGGCCATGCTCATCGAGGATGCGCAGGCGCTGTTTCATCAGCACGTCGTAGTCGGGAATGTCCCGGGTGGTGGCCTTGAGCGATTCGATTCCGGTTTTTTCGGCGAAGGCGATCCAGATTTCCGGTACCAGCACCCCTTCAAGATCAAGACAGGCAATTTCCACAGGACACTCCATTTGTAATGTTTATTGAGCCGAGCGAGCCCGAACTCTAGCGGCTCGACCTGGAGCGCGCAACGCAGAGGCTGCCCCGGCGCGCGTTGCTTTTTGTTACCATCGCCGCCATATAGAGCGCCCAGCGCCACCGACCTGTAGGAAGCCGCCCTGATGAGCCCAACGTTCGACGTCGTGGAACTCGCCACGACCTATGCCAACAAATCCGCGCAGGACATCCTCAAACTCGCGTTCGCCGAGTTCGGCGATGACCTGTGGATATCTTTCAGCGGCGCCGAGGATGTGGTGCTGGTGGACATGGCCTGGAAGCTGAACAAGAACGTCAAGGTGTTCAGTCTCGACACCGGTCGCCTGCATCCGGAAACCTACCGTTTCATCGATCAGGTGCGCGAGCACTACAAGATCGACATCGAACTGGTCTCACCGGACTACACGAAACTTGAACCGTTCGTGAAGGAAAAAGGCCTGTTCAGTTTCTACAAGGACGGCCATGGCGAATGCTGCGGGATCCGCAAGATCGAGCCGCTGCGCCGCAAACTCTCCGACGTGAAGGCCTGGGCCACCGGCCAGCGCCGCGATCAAAGCCCTGGCACCCGCAGCGCCGTGGCGGTGATGGAAATCGATACAGCGTTCTCCACCCCGGAGCGCACCCTGTACAAGTTCAACCCACTGGCGCAGATGACCAGCGAAGAAATCTGGGGCTACATCCGCATGCTGGAGCTGCCGTACAACAGCCTGCATGAGCGCGGTTTCATCAGCATCGGCTGCGAACCGTGCACTCGTCCTGTCCTGCCGAACCAGCACGAACGTGAAGGCCGTTGGTGGTGGGAAGAAGCGACCCAGAAAGAATGCGGGTTGCATGCCGGGAACATCATCAGTAAGGCATAAGCATCGCTGTTGCCCCGTGGGAGCAATTCAGCTCCCACAGTGTTCACCGCCCGTCTTGAAAAATGTGTACACACGAATGTCACCATCGGTGCCATTTATGTGTGCACTTTTCGTTTCTGCGCCCTGAAAAGTTACATCAGGCTCCAAAAACACTCCCTCCCGGCGCCCGCCAAAATCCCTCCCGAAAAATAAATACCTGTTCGAACGGTCAACTTATATCGCCGGTATTTCAACGACTTGGTGTTCTTCAATAACTTTTCGAAATCAGCGGTGATTTTCATAGATCGCGGGCTGGCACAGATCTGGCTTTAGTGCATACATGTTTTGTATACAAAACCGCAAAACATGAACCCACACTTTCGATCCGCAAGCCTGAAGCGCCCTATCCCGTACAGGCTGCAGATGCCCCGAAACCAGTGATGTTTCACCGCCGCGACGAAGATCTGCCGAGCCCGAGCGCTCATGCACAGTCATCGCGACCCGGACATCAGGAGCCTGCCGGAATGCGTACGAGTCTCTCCAATAACAACATCGCGCTGAATCTGCCCGCCTCTTCAACCCTCGACCACAGCGTGGCCGGTGATGGCATCGCCGAACCGCTGCAATTGAGCCCGCGTCTGCACAACAGTGACCTCGCACCGACCAAGGTCGAAGGACGGCGTTGGGGCAAATACAGCATCTTTGCCCTGTGGACCAACGATGTGCACAACATCGCCAATTACTCGTTTGCCATCGGTCTGTACGCCCTGGGCCTGGGCGGCTGGCAGATTCTGCTGTCGCTGGGGATCGGCGCGGCGCTGGTGTATTTCTTCATGAACCTGTCCGGCTATATGGGGCAGAAAACCGGCGTGCCGTTTCCAGTGATCAGCCGGATCAGTTTCGGCATTCACGGGGCACAGATTCCTGCATTGATCCGGGCGGTGATCGCCATCGCCTGGTTCGGAATTCAGACGTACCTGGCGTCGGTGGTGTTTCGCGTGCTGCTCACGGCGATCCATCCCGGTTTCGCAGACTACGATCACAACTCGATCCTCGGCCTGTCGAGCCTGGGCTGGGTGTGTTTCGTGGCGATCTGGTTCGTGCAACTGGCGATCCTCGCCTACGGCATGGAAATGGTGCGCCGCTACGAAGCCTTCGCCGGGCCGGTGATTCTGCTGACCGTCGCCTGCCTCGCCGCGTGGATGTACACCCAGGCCAACGCGACCATTGCCTGGTCGATCCGCGAACCCCTGACCGGCGGTGAGATGTGGCGCAACATCTTTGCCGGCGGCGCCTTGTGGCTGGCGATCTATGGGACGCTGATCCTCAACTTCTGCGACTTCGCCCGCTCTTCGCCGTGCCGCAAAACGATCAAGATCGGAAATTTCTGGGGCCTGCCGGTGAATATTCTGGTGTTCGCCGGGATCACCGTCTTGCTGTGCGGTGCGCAATTTCAGATCAACGGGCGGATCATCGAAAGCCCGACCGAAATCATTGCTTCGATTCCCAACACGTTCTTTCTGGTGCTCGGCTGCCTGGCCTTCCTGATCGTCACCGTGGCGGTGAACATCATGGCCAACTTCGTCGCCCCGGCCTTCGTGCTGAGCAACCTGGCGCCGAAGTACCTGACCTTCCGCCGCGCGGGGCTGATCAGTGCCACCATCGCCGTGCTGATCCTGCCGTGGAATCTCTACAACAGCCCGCTGGTGATCGTGTACTTCCTGTCCGGCCTCGGCGCCCTGCTCGGCCCGTTGTATGGCGTGATCATGGTCGACTACTGGCTGATCCGCAAAGGCCGGATCCACGTGCCGCAGCTGTACAGCGAACACCCGAACGGCGCGTATTACTACAGCCGCGGGGTCAATCTGCGGGCGGTCGCAGCGTTTATTCCGGCCGCCTTGATCGCGATCGTTCTGGCGCTGGTGCCGGGCTTCCACAGCGTTTCGCCCTTCTCCTGGCTGATCGGCGCCGGCATTGCCGGGATGCTCTACCTGATCATCGCCAAACGCCAGCCGCACTACGCCGACGTCGACGGTGAAGCCATCGCCGTCGACAACGTCAGCCACTGAATCTTTTGGCGGCCCCTCGCGGGGCCGCAGAACCAACCGCAATAAGGACTTCCCATGCGCATTCTCGTGGTCAACGTCAACACCACCGAATCCATCACTCAGGCCATCGCTCGTTCGGCGCAGGCTGTCGCTTCCCCCGGCACCGAGATTGTCGGCCTGACGCCATACTTCGGCGCCGATTCAGTCGAGGGCAATTTCGAAAGTTATCTGGCGGCCATCGCCGTGATGGACCGGGTGATGTCCTACGACCAGCCGTTCGACGCGGTGATCCAGGCCGGCTACGGCGAGCACGGTCGCGAAGGCTTGCAGGAGTTGCTCAACGTGCCGGTGGTGGACATTACCGACGCGGCGGCCAGCACCGCGATGTACCTTGGCCACGCCTACTCGGTGGTGACCACGCTGGATCGCACCGTGCCGCTGATTGAGGATCGGCTGAAACTGTCCGGCCTGTGGGATCGCTGCGCCTCGGTGCGTGCCAGTGGCTTGGCGGTGCTGGAGCTGGAACACGAGCCGCAACGGGCGCTGGAAGCGATCGTCCATCAGGCGGAACTGGCGGTGACTCAGGATAAAGCCGAAGTGATCTGCCTCGGTTGCGGCGGCATGGCCGGGCTCGACGAGAAGATCCGTCAGCGCACCGGGGTGCCGGTGGTGGATGGCGTCACAGCGGCCGTGACCATCGCCGAATCGCTGGTGCGGCTGGGCTTGTCGACCTCCAAGGTACGCACCTATGCGACGCCACGGCCAAAAACCATCATCGGCTGGCCAGCACGTTTTGCGCGTTGAACCGTTCGGCGAGGCCCTGGGTTGAAAACTGCTCGATGACAAAATCGACGAACGCCCGAGTCTTGCCCGGTAGCAGTTTGTGTTCGGCGTAATAAATGGAGATGTTGCCGTCGTCGACGTACCAGTCCGGCAGGACCCGCTGCAACGTCCCCGCCTCAAGATAGCCGACGGCGAACGGCATGCTCACCAGCGCAATCCCCAACCCCTGCGCCGCCGTGGCGCAGGCGGCTTCGGAATCGCTCATGGTCATTCGCGCCTTGAGGGTCAGCGGGCTGTGTTGTCGGGTGCGATGCGTCAATTGCCAGGAGCGCACGCGACCAGTCTGCGGTGAGCGGATCAGGATGCCGTCGTGCAGTGTGAGGTCGTCCGGTTCGCTGATCGGTGCGTACCGATCCAGATAATCCTTGGAAGCCACCAACACCCGATGCGCTGGTGTCAGCCTGCGCGCCACCACGCCTTGGGGCAGTTCGAAGCCACCGCCAATCGCTGCATCGAAACCCTGGCCGATCAGATCGACCTGGCGGTTATCGAAGTGCCAGTCCGGGTTGATCGCCGGAAATCTTTTCAGGAATTCCCCCAGCAACGGCACGATGTACAAACGGCCGAACACCGTGCCCATGCTGACTTTCAGCGTACCCGCCGGTTGGCCGCCGGCGCTGGCCAGATTGTTCACAGCGTTCTGGATGGTGGTCAGGCTGCCGCTGACCTCACTCAGAAACAATTGCCCCGCTTCCGTCAGGGTCAACCGACGGGTGCTACGCTGGAACAGCCTCACGCCGAGGCGCGCTTCCAGTTTCGCAACACTCTTACCCACGGCGGCCGGTGTCAGGCTCAGGCGTCGCGCAGCCTCGGCAAAGCTGCCGACTTCGGCGCTACGCACGAAGCATTCGATACTGCTAAAGGTTTCCATGGCCGCCACTCTAAACTTTTGGTTTACACAGACTATAGCAACCACGGTCTACCCGCCTATTGGCGAGGGGCAGATACTCGACACCACACCAAGGCAGCCTGCCTTGAAACTTCTGGAGATCGAACATGACCACTCAACACCTCAGCGGTAAAGTCGCTCTGATTCAAGGCGGCTCTCGCGGCATCGGTGCCGCCATCGTCAAACGCCTGGCTGCTGAAGGCGCCGCGGTTGCCTTTACCTACGTCAGCTCGGCCGCCAAGGCTGAAGAACTGCAAAACAGCATCACCGCTACCGGCGGCAAAGCCTTGGCGATCAAGGCTGACAGCGCCGACGCCGGCGCCATCCGCAACGCGGTGAACGCCACTGTCAAAACCTTTGGCCGCCTCGACATCCTGGTCAACAACGCCGGCGTGCTGGCCGTCGCGCCGCTGGAAGACTTCAAACTGGAAGACTTCGACCAGACCCTGGCAATCAACGTGCGCAGCGTGTTCATCGCCAGCCAGGAAGCCGCCAGATACATGGGCGAAGGCTCGCGCATCATCAACATCGGCAGCACCAACGCCGACCGGATGCCCTTCGCCGGTGGCGGCGTGTATGCGATGAGCAAGTCCGCACTGGTCGGCCTGACCAAAGGCCTGGCCCGCGACCTCGGCCCACGCGGCATCACCATCAACAACGTGCAGCCTGGCCCGGTTGACACCGACATGAACCCGGCTCACGGCGAGTTTGCCGACAGCCTGATCCCGCTGATGGCGGTGGGTCGTTACGGTAAAGCCGAGGAAATCGCCAGCTTCGTCGCCTACCTCGCAAGCCCGGAGGCCGGTTATATCACCGGTGCGAGCCTGACCATCGATGGTGGTTTCGGCGCCTGATTGATCAGATAGTCGATAACGAAAAACGCCGCCCCTCCTTTGACAGAGGGGCGGCGTTTTTATGTCGGCGGTTTGATCAGGCCCAGTCGAGCGCCGGCAATCCGCATGCACTCGGCGTGAACGCTTTCAACGTACGAAGAATCCCGTCGGCGTGTGCGTATTTTTCATCGGCCATGGCGGCATCGGGAATGGCGATGGCAGTCATGCCGGCTGCTTTCGCGGCTGTCACGCCGAATGGCGAATCTTCGAACACCAGGCAATCTTCCGGCGCCACACCCAGGCGACGCGCTGCGGTAAGGAAGATGTCCGGTGCCGGTTTGGCTGCGCCGACTTCCGGGTCGTCAGCGGTGACGATGAAGTCGAACAGCGCGAACCAGTCGCGGTGCAAGGTGGTTTTCTGACCGAACGACTGACGCGATGAGCTGGTACCGACCGCAATCGGAATGTTGTGCGCCTTGAGGTGACGGATCAGTTCCTCGGCGCCCGGCATCGCTTGCGCGGTGGGAAAACGCTCGCGCATCAGCGGCTCGCGGATTACCAGAAACTCTTCGGCGGTGATCGGCAGGTCCAGCGCCTCAACCACGTAGCGCGCCAGATCGCCGGCGCCACGGCCGATGATGTTCTGCTTGATGCTCCAATCGAAGGTGCGCCCGTAACGCTCGGCAATCAGCGAGGTGACCTCGGTGTAGATGCCCTCGGTGTCCAGCAGCAAACCGTCCATATCGAAAATCACGGCCTTGATCGGGCCGAACGCCTTCAGCGGTGCATTCATCATCGGATCCGTTATCAAAGACATCCCGGGCGGCGTGGGTAGCGCCGCTGCTTGGATCTGATTAAAGGGTTCAGCAGCATAACGAGCGCGGCCGAGGTTGAGCAACGGGCAATGTCGGTTGTCCGCCGAACGCCCTCCCGCACATTTAGAGAATCGCCCTACAGACATCGCCTACTCGGCTGACTTCTTTCCTGTTCGATCCCCCGCAAAGTTTCGCGCCATTCCCCCGATGCGCGCGAGTGACTGCCAATGCTTCCACCTGATCCACTCCTGAAATTGAACAACAGCATTGGTTTGCTGGTGGTCGCTGCGCTGAACCCTGATCAGCCCGATGTCGAAAAGCTGTTTCAGGAGTTTCGCCTCTGTCTCAACAACTATGACGCCTGGGCCGAACAGTTCTGGACAGGCACCGCGCTGGGTGTCGAGCAAGTGTTCCAGGTCGGCAACGATGTCCGGCTCAGTGCACCGGTTGGCAGCCGCAGACCCATCAGTTCCTCCGTGGTCATGTGCCCCGCCACCGGCCCCCTGACGCTGGTGCACATGTTCGAAGCCGCACGGTTTGTGCCGATCGGCAACACGCCGGTGATCCTTGAACCGGTGATTTCCGATGTCGACGGCGTTTTGGGGTTCGGCGAACCGCTGCATCACACCATCGGCCCCACCGGCATTCTCGAGGTCAGCGACTGCGACCGGGGCCAGCGTTATCGCATCACCTTCTTTCCCGATGTTTCCACCGCGCATATCCAGACGTTGTACGCCTCGTATCAGGGCCTTGTTGATGGCCTGGAAGGCTGGCTGCGTGAGGAATGGAAAGGGTTTCAACCGCAGTGGACGGCGTTTTCCAGCGCCGGTTTCACCGAGCGTTACGGGCAGCTGCAACGGGCTGACTGGCACGGTTTCGAATCTGCGCTGAATGGCGTCTGGGATGACGTGAAACAGCTGTTTGCCCTGCTTGCAGACTTGCAGGCCAACAGCGAAAAGCTTCTGCAATACCTGTCCAGCGCTGAACTGGATGCTTTGCTCGCGGCGTCCTCCGAGGCCATCGCCAATGGCCTGCTGATGCTCGGCGACGAGCCGTTGCTGTTCATTTATCTGGCGGCCTTTACCAGCTGGCTGAAGATGCTGCCGCCGCAGTATCTGGCCGAGGTGCTGGCTGAAGTTCGGACTGAGCTGCTGGTCAGTTTTCTGCTGATGTGTGTGTCCGGTGGCATGGGTGTGCCGCTGCGGTTGAGCACCCAGGTACTGGGCAAGATCAAGTCGCCGCGTGCGCGGGAATGGCTGGCGGCTTCGGCGCTGCGGCTGGCGGAGCTGACCTCCGCGCCTGATCTGACCCGGCATGCGAGCGCGTTGAAACCGCTGATGGTCAATGCAGGCCCGGCACCGTTGCGGCCGACACCGGCTATTCCGCTGGAGGTTCGCACGGGGGATGCGCTGGTGCTGAAGGTGCCCAATCCGGCGGCCATTGCCCGCGACAAGTCCCACGGCATGACACGAATGGAACGGCACGAGCCTCGGGATGATGCTTCGGATCAGGCAAAAAATCCCAACGGTGACAGTGCCGATTGTGCACCGAGGACCTGCACCAATGGCTGTCCGGTTTCGATGGTCACCGGTGAAGAGCTGCTAACGCTGACCGATGGTGTGCTCGATGGGCTGCTTCCATTTGAGTTCAGCCGGTTGTACCGCAGCAGTGCGGCCGAGATCGATGTTGGGTTGGGGTTTGGCTGGAGTCATTCGCTGGCGCATCGGCTGGAGATTGATGGCGCTTCGGTGGTCTGGGTCGACCATGAGAACCGGCGGACGCGGTTTCCGTTGCCGAATGTCGAGCGGCCGGAAATCCACAACAGCTTGTCGCGGGCGGCGATCTTTCTGGGAGATGAGCCGGAGGAGTTGATCGTTGCGCTGGCGGGGGACGGGGCGCGGTTTTATCACTTTCGGGTTGGGCGTCTGACGGCTGTCAGCGATGCGTATGGCAATCGTCTGACGGTGCATCGGGATCTTTCCGACCGGATTCAGCGGCTGGATAACGGCGCTGGCCGGTCCTTGTTGCTGCGCTACGAGCGGGCGCATCTGGTCGCGGTCGATTATCAGGTTTTTCGGGAGTCGACCTGGCGCACCGAGCAGACCCTCGCCCGTTATCGGTACGACGCCCGTCATCGATTGATCGAGGCGACCAACGCGGTCGGCGAAAGCGAGCGTTACGACTACGACGACCAGCACGTCATCCTGCAACGGCAGCTGGCCGGTGGCGCGAGCTTTTTCTGGGAGTGGGAGCGTGCCGGCAAGGCAGCACGTTGCGTGCGGCACTGGGCCTCGTTTTCGCAGATGGACACGCGTTACGTCTGGGATGACGCCGGCCGTGTCACGGTGCATTACGTCGATGGCACTGAGGAAACTTACGTCCACGACGACACCGCGCGGCTGGTGCGTCAGGTCGCGGCGGACGGTGGCGAACAGCTCAAGGCTTATGACGCGCAGGGTCGGCTGGTCGCCGAGCAGGATGCGCTGGGGGCGGTTACCGAGTACCGCTACGACGATGCCGGACGGCTGATCGCGCTGATTCCGCCGGACGATGCGCCGACGTCCTACGAATACCGCAACGGTTTCCTGCACAGTCGTTCACGTGGCGATGCCGTGTGGACGTACCGGCGTAATGCCCAGGGTGATATCACCGAGGCGGTCGATCCGGACGGCCACGTCACCCATTACCACTACGACGCGCAGGGGCGGTTGCTGTCGGTCCGTTATCCGGACAGTGGCCGGCACGTGTTCATGTGGAATGACCTGGGCCAGTTGGTCGAGGAGAGTCTGCCGGACGGCGGGGTTCGCAAGTTTTCCTACGATGCCTTGGGGCGGCGGACGACGGTTCAGGACGAACATGGCGCGGTCACCCGTCATGCCTGGGACGCCGTTGGCCGGCTGATCCAGACGACGCTGCCTAACGGTGCCACCCGCGCCTGGTCCTACAGTGCCTACGGCCAGATCACCGCCGAACGCGATGAACTGGGGCGCATCACCCGCTACGAATATGACGACGACCTGCATTTGGTCAGCCGGCGGATCAACCCCGACGGCACGCGTCTGCAATACCGCTACGACCATGCGCAGCTGCTGCTCACGGAAATCGAGAACGAGTCCGGCGAAAAGTATCGGCTGGACTACACGCCCACCGGACTGATCCGACAGGAAACCGGCTTCGATGGCCGGCGCACCGCCTACGCCTACGACCGCAACGGTCATCTGCTGGAGAAGACCGAGTTCGGCGACGACGGCTCGACGCTGGTCACCGCTTACCAACGTGACAGCGCCGGACGATTGCTGCTCAAGACCCTGCCGGACGGGGTCGAGGTCAGCTACCGCTATGACCGTTTAGGCCGTTTGGTCGGCGTGGATGACGGCCAGGATCACCCGCTGGCCTTCGAATACGACCTGCAGGACCGGCTGGTGCGCGAGCATCAGGGCTGGGGCACCCTGCGTTACGCCTACGACGCCTGCGGCCAGCTCACCCGCCTGCGTCTGCCGGACAACAGCAAACTCGATTACCACTACGCCAAGGGCGGGGCGCTGACCGCGATCGACCTCAACGGTGCCTTGCTGACCCGCCACGTCTACCAGAACGGCCGCGAACAGCAGCGCCAGCAGGGCCTGCTGCTCAGCGAATACACCTACGACGAACAGGGCCGCTTACGCGCCCACGCCGTAGGCCATCAACGCAGTGCGCTGTACCGCCGCGACTTTGCCTACAGCGCCAACGGCAACCTCGAACACATCGCCGACACCCGCCACGGCCAGCGCAGCTACACCTACGACGCCCTAGACCGGCTGATCCGCGTACGCCACACCCGCGACGATGTGCCGGAAAACTTTGCCCACGACCCGGCCGGCAACCTGCTGCTGCAGGACCGCCCCGGCCCGACGCAGATCAAAGGCAATCGCCTGCGGATGCAGGGCGACCGCCATTACGACTACGACGCCTTCGGCAACCTGATCCGCGAACGCCGCGGCCGCGCGCAGATACTGATCACCGAATACCGCTACGACAGCCAGCACCGCCTGATCGGCCTGACCCGCCCCGACGGCAACAGCGCCAGCTACCAGTACGACGCCTTTGGCCGGCGCATCCGCAAGACCGTCGACGGCCAGACCACCGAATTCTTCTGGCAAGGCGACCACCTGATCGCCGAAAGCAGCAAGGAACAACACCGAAGTTTCATCTACGAACCCGGCACCTTCCGCCCGCTGGCGATGCTCGACGGCAAAGGCCCGAAACGCGCCTGCCCGTTCTACTACCAACTCGACCACCTCGGCACTCCGCAAGAGTTGACCGACTACAGCGGCGACATCGTCTGGTCGGCCAAATACAGCGCCTACGGCAAGGTCACCTCGCTGGAGCTGGCAACCGAGGACTACCTGAATCAGCCGCTGCGGTTTCAGGGGCAGTACTTCGATGACGAAAGCGGGCTGCATTACAACCGGCACCGGTATTACGACCCGGACGTGGGGCGGTATCTGACGCCGGATCCGGTGAAGCTGGCGGGTGGGTTGAATCAGTACCAGTACGTGCCGAATCCGACGGGGTGGGTGGATCCGTTGGGGTTAAGTAATTGCCCCGGAGCCGATGGCTGTAAAAAAACCTCAACTGAAGCAGTCGAGCCAACAAAAAAATCCAAGGTGGCGATATACCCCCTGCGCCCCCCACCCCAAAAATAGAACAAAGATATCTGTACCGTGGAGACCAGAGAGACCCAACAGAAATTTTTGAGAACGGTTTTACAAGCAAGGGAAACAGCAATGACTTGCTACTGCACTCGATTGATAGTGATTACCCTCCAAGCAACTTTATTAGCACATCGCTCTCCAGGGACATGGGCAAAGAATTCGCGACATCCAGCTTCACAACACCTGGATTTCTTTACACACTAAAAAGAGTCCCAGGACATGACTTAAAAAAGGAGCTGGGATCTGCTTATAGATTTGGCAGAGAACAAGAAATTGCGATCCCTAACAAGATAAAGAGGGAAGACATTCTAGGCGCTACTCTTATCATCGATGACGGCAGAGAGTTTGGTTATTCGATTCCAAACCCCTACAGGACAATAGACAAATGATCTCAAAATTCACCATATGCATAGGCATGAAGAACGAAAAAAAAGACATAGAATTGATATGCGACAGTGACGCAAAAGCCATAACAATAAAACTCGAAAACACCCCAAAAACATATGAGGCCAGCGACTTCTATAAGTGCTTTGGCTTACTACGGAAAGACAATCCAGAAATTACGTTTTTCTGCAAAGGATCCAAACTAAACGTCCACACATCAAGCATGTCTTCACAGATGTCACTAGGACTAAAAGCATACGAACTTTCATTAGGTAAAGAAGCGACATTGGACGACATTGTTTTTATTTTTGACTATGAAGATGAAAATCTAACAAACGATCCAGAGCTTCAGCGTTCCTTCTACCTCGAATGGATAAAATACTGAAAGTCAACATTAACCTGAAAGGGCCTGACCTCTGGCCCTAAAAATCTATAGGAGCCAATTACTCATCATCATCAAAATCCTCATACTCAAGCTCCTCCTCACCCTCCATAAGCGGAACCGTCGCATCATCCATCAACGACCCCGGATCTTCATTCCCCGGATCATTGATAAACGGCAATCCGCTCGGGCCTTTTTCTTCCTTGCCTTCGGTTTCGGGAGTCATGGCGCACCTCATTAATCTCAAATGTGTAAACGTTCGAAAAGTATGGTCGCTATTCGTTCCTGCGCATGACGCGCAGGCGCAAAAAACCCGGCATAAAGCCGGGTTTTCGTAGAACCGATCACTCAACGATGACGATTCTTGTGTTTGTACTTGTGCTTATGACCACCGCCGGAGTGCGACTTGCCGCCATCGTCACCCAGGTTGTTGCCGACCGCACCACCCGCTGCGCCGCCCAACCCTGCGCCGATGGTCGAACCGGTGGAGCCGCCGAGGCTGTTGCCGATCACTGAACCGCCTGCGGCGCCGAGGCCACCGCCAATGGCGGCTTCCGTGCGATTGCGTTTGTTCGCGCCGACAGCACTGCCGGCTGCACCACCAACACCAGCGCCCACCGCAGCACCGGTGCTGCCGCCGAGCTGGCCGCCGACCACGTTGCCCAGCGCGCCACCCAATCCGCCACCCACGGCGGCTGTGCCATCACCAGCGGCCATGGCGCCTTGAGCTACCAGTAATCCCAAAACCAATGCGGATAATGTCAAGCGCATACAGACCTCACAGGTCCCGAGTCGGGACGGTTCGCCCGCGGAGGGGGCTACGTAGCATTGGAGGCGAATTCGGGAAAAACGTTCAGCAACGAAAAGGCCCGGCATCAAACCGGGCCTTTTCAGACATGCGTTGGCAATCAGTGACGCTTGTGACCCTTGGACAGATTGCTGCCCACCGCGCCACCGGCTGCGCCGCCCAGGCCTGCACCGATGGTGGCGCCAGTCTTGCCGCCCAGGCTGTTACCGATCACCGAACCGCCCGCCGCACCGACACCGCCACCGATGGCTGCTTTGGTACGGGCACCTTTCTTGGCAGCCAATGCGCTGCCGGCAGCACCGGCTACACCAGCACCAATCGCTGCACCGGTGCTGCCGCCCATTTTCTGGCCAACCACGTTACCCAGCGCGCCGCCGAGACCGCCACCCAGTGCGGCGGTACCGTCACCAGCCATTGCACCTTGAGCAACCAGAAGCCCCAGAACCAGAGCAGGCAGAGTTAAACGCATGACGAAAACCTCAACAGAAGGAAGAAAAAAGGGCGCAGATTGAATGCTGTTGTCGCGGCAATGTCCAGCGTTGCAGCGCACTTGGCGCCGATTGGACAGCGGATATGGAAAAGGTTTTATGACGGACAAAAAAAAGCCCGCTGGGGAGACGGGCTGGAGACTTGCTTTCTAACGGATGGCTTCACCCTACTCAGGCGGGTGTGAAAAGTTTGTGAAAAAACCGGACAAAAGCTTCAATCAATGTAGGACGCTTCTCTACCAGGCAGGCATAAAAAACCCCGTTCAATGACGGGGCTCTGCGGGACAGGACTCACTTTCTGGAGCGGGTGGTGACCTTGGGCAGAAACTTCGCCTTCGGGCCCTTGGGTGCCGTGGACTTGATCTTGCCGGTCTGCACCGGATCCTCGCCAAATCCGGCCTGATACTCCGTCTGGCCGCAGCGCACGCAATTATTGAATGAAAATTCAGCCCCGTCGTCTTCGATGTACGGATCAGTCATCTTTGCTCCCCTTCTCAAATGCGGGCCGACACCGGCGAACCCTTTCGCCTGAAAAAATATCGACCTCCAAGGCTTTTGAGACTAGCCGGTCATTCCTGGACTTGTGGTTCAGATCACCCGGAGCCCGACGAATGGCCCACGGAAATTAAACACAATGACGAACCGTTGGTGTCACGCGGCTAAAGATTCCCGGCGACCGGCCGCTGCCCTTTTTCCTACGCAATAAATCTCAAGGAGAGAACATGGAAATCAAAGGATTACCGACACTGCCTGTTGTAAAGCTCACGGATGAACAGATCGCCGCCGGCAAGGCCGGGGCGGAGAAACTCAAGGAAAAGATCGCTTCGGGTGAAATCGTCATCAAGCAGCCAACCGGACCGAGTCCGTTGCAGCCTGGCGTGATCTACCACCCAGACCCGGTTCAGCCAGTTCAACCCGGCGATACGCCGCCTCTCGTCGCGAACGACACGCCGCTGACCTACGATTCGAAAGGCACCATCCTGCTCAAACCGCAGGGCTGATTATCAGCACAGAGCCCATTCCGTTGAATGGGCTCACTAGCCTCAGCGCAACTTGACCGCCGTAACGGTCGCAAACACCACAACCATGCCACCCTTCCCTGCGGGCATGCTGATCTCGAAATCCACCCCGACCACCGCATCCGCCTGCAAAGCCCGCGCACGTTCCTTGATCTCATCAGTCGCCTGGATACGTGCCTCCTTCAATGCCCGCTCCAGCGTCTGCGAACGCCCGCCAAAAAAGTCCCGCATGCCCGCGAACATATCGCGAATCACATTCACGCCCTGCACCGACTCGGCACTGACGATGTCCAGATACGCCGTAATCTGCCGGCCTTCGATGGAGTGGGTGGTGGAAATGATCATGGAGGTCGTCCTTTTACATGCCGGATAAAACCGCGATTGTAATGCCCTGGCAAAGGGATGCCGAACCGATCTCTGTGACCAAAAAAATCCGGACGCCAGAATGCACAAAACCCCTGGTTTCTTTCGAAACCAGGGGTTTTGTTTACATCGAATTTGGCGGTGAAGGAGAGATTCGAAACCGCCCGATTGAGATTTTCACGAGGCCAGTGCCCGGTTTATAAGGGGGTTTAGGCCGATAGTTAGCGCGCAAGCGTTCCCATGGCAGTCCCATGTTTTTTTGAGACAAACGACCGCGCAGATAGCTATAGGGGGCTCCTCGCTTTTTGGGGAGCGACATCGGAAAAAGGTAATTTCGAAAACTTAATCCACTGCCTAGCCTGAGAGCCTTGATTTATCTAGCCTGCAGAGGATCGGCATCAGGTAATTTTTGAGTAATGTAGAGGTAAGGTAATCACCTCTTTAAGAAGTAATTTTTTTACATATTAATCCATTATGAATCAATAGCTTACGCCAACATTACATTTTTCATTACTCAAAATCACTGTCTGCGGTAATCCAGTAGAGCCAATGAATACGGGGCTTTCAGCGGTCTACCGATATCCGAATTATCACATTACTTTTTTCCGACCGCGCTCCTGAAAATCAACACAAAATGGGGAGCGAAAGGCTTATTTTGAAGAGGCGCAATTGAAGTGGACCAACACCTACGGCGTCCCCAATTGCCCCTGAGCTATCGGTGGACTCGAGTCAAAAAAGGATTGACCAGAAGCCATGCAATACATAGTATGCGCATGAACGCATACAACGTATGCAACCTTCAATGCAACATCGTCGAGAATAGATATGTTATCCGTACGACTAAATGACACTGTCAGAGACCAACTGGATCTTTGGGCGCTACGCACGGGAGAACCGCGCAACTCTATCATTACCAAAGCCGTCACCCAGTACCTGAGCAGCCTCACATTGGGCGGTATTCCGCTCGAGGAAAGCGTTCAAGAAAACGCGTCCGAGCTGTTCAACAGCTGGTTTTCCAAGCCGGATGAAATGAATGAAAAATTTATGGAGATAAAACGCTGGATCGAAAATGAGGTGATCTGGACGAAAAAGCACTCCCATCCCGAAACGATGACGGGAGCGCCGACTCCAGGCATTTATGGGCGGAACGTCGTAACAGGCTACTACTTCAATCCTGACCGCGAAATTTTTGTGATCAGTAAACACGTAACCTGGCCACCGGCTTCCGGGCTGGACAGCCATCACCTATACGTTACGCCTTATGCTGACTGGACCGAGTACATGCAGGAGGTCAACCGTAAGGCCTAATAGTGCTCCGCCAATGCACTTCGGCTCGAAGGCGACGTGTCTTGATGACGTCGACAATCCGACCCGAAGTGCTTACGTGCGTTGTAGCTGAGCTGCCGCTCCCCTACCTTCACTTGAGTATTTCTATCCAGACTGTCACCTCGGGATACACTGGTGAGTAGATGTAACCGGTGAGCCAGTTCATATGCAATTGATTGTTCAGCGAAGTTTCAGATCAGTCCCTATCCCTACGACTAATCCGGCGTGTCCTTTGCAGGGATTCGCAGGCTTTCTCCCACCACACGATTATCATGACAACGCCCAACCGTGGCTGTCTTAAGTCTTCCGCAGAACTGCGGAAAAAAAGACCTATTTGTACCGCGGGCGAGGTGGGGGGACGACGGCGCGCGCTGTACTAAAGCACTCAAACTACAAACGGCAAACGGCAATCATTATCAGGCGCACGCGCAATTCGTATTGTGGAGTGTGAAAGGCCCTAGAGGGGCATGCAGGGAGACAATTTGCGCTGTAGTATCAAAATGTGGGCACGCGCAGGGCGCAGCCAGAGGTAAAGTCAGGAGAGGTAAATGCAAAGAGAAATGGATCTTATGCGACGGGTTGTTTTAGAAGTAGAGAGCGATCACCAAGGGCCAAACGATTTGGTTTCTTATGAAAATTTTGAGACCGATATGGTGATCGACGGATATACCCCTGCTCAAGTCGAGTATCACCTCAAACTTGCTATAAGTAGTGGTCTCTTTGAACAACCACGAAATGCTGGTGGCTTGTACATATTTTCGGGACTTACTCCTCTTGGGCACGATTTTGCCGACTCTGTCAGAGACGAGAAAATTTGGAGTCTGACAAAAGACGGTGCGCTCAAAGCGAGTGGCTTCACTTTCGACTTATTGGCTCAGTTGGCCAAAGGCTTGATAAAACAAAAGCTCGAAAAACATACAGGAGTCACGCTTTAACGAATAAATAAAAAAACTTGAGTGAATGGAGGCCACGTGAGCGAAGACGAAGAAATCCCTAAATACGACGCACTACTAGTTGATACGTCAATTTTTGATCGGCATGGCCTGCGCTTAGAGCGAGGTCTGCTGGGAAAACTGACTCAGTTTAAAGAGAGCAAATACATATACATACTTCCCGATGTAATAAAAAGCGAAATTAGTAGTCACCTAGAGCGGCATATCAAAACCGCACGCTTATCACTGGAAAAGTCCTTAAGCGATGCATCAGAACATCTTTTTTTCGACGGAAGTGCTTTAACCGATGCAAAAGACAAATTAATTTCAGAAGAAATAATTGAATCACTTGCAAAAAAAAGACTCGATGGATTCATAGAAAAAACTGGCGCACTGGTATTAAACTCTGAAAACCACGTTAGCCTTTCAAAAATCCTAGAAAAATATTTCTCTAATTGCCCTCCGTTTGCTGAAGCCGGGAAAAAGAAAAATGAATTCCCCGACGCAATCACTTTATTCGCTGTAGAGGGATGGGCGTCGAGTAATAATTACCAAGTTTTAGCGGTCGCTGACGATAAAGACTGGGAGGGTTTTTGTCATAACTCTCGGTTCATCACCTACGAAAAAGATCTAGCCGCAGCATTAGCACAACTGAACAAATCAGACCCTAAAATGGTGTTCAACTTGTTAGCAAATTTGAAACAAGCATTAACGGGGGATGAAGCCCAAGATTTTATTGAGAAAGTAGAATGGCTCTTTGAATCAGAGTTGGATAAATACACTCCCGACCAAGAGGCTGATGCATATCATTACTGGGAGGCGGATGGGTGCAGCGTAAAATTCTCTTCCTTCGAGTTCCAGACTTATGACTTTCGTGTAATTGTAAGAAAGCCAGAATATGTAGTACTTGAAACGGACGCCATTATTGCCATTGAGGTTACCGGTGAGTTTTCTCTGTCGGCGGAAGATCCTTATGACGGAGACTACGTCTCACTCGGGAGCATAAGCAAAAGCACAGAAGTAGAATTTGAATCCGAAGTACTTATAACCATTTCCGGCGATCTCAACGGGGATGTAAACCATTTAGATATCCATGACATCGAAATCGTTACAAAGCCAAGCAGCGTCAACTTCGGCACGCTCGAATTTGAGAGTTTTGAAGAATAACAAAGGACCGTTATACTTCACGAAACTTAGAAAGCTTGCAATTGAACATACGGCTAAATCACCGGTACGTCGCAATTGATGTATGTGTTCGGCATTCATTGAAACGACTCTGTATAACGTGCACCATAAATTGACGCTAAAGGATGTGACGATGGAGCAAGACTTTGCGATACTGGTAAGCGAAGCAGCGAATTCGCTTTTTAATATAGTTTTCAGCATTTCACAAGATTGCATCGCTTACGCCACTCTTATACTTCAGGCTCTCCAAGCATGGATTAAAGAAAATGGCTTCTGGTATCAACTTTCGCTATCACTATTCTCCGCCGTAGTTTTTTACACGATCTTCAATTTACTCCCACAGAGAGCGAAAAGAAAAAAACTACGACCTATAGTCATCAGAGACCTAAACTCTCTCAAACAAGATTTATTTTTTTTATTCTGCACAACCATGAAAGACACTTATTACAACTCTTCAAGCGACTTTCAATCAGAAATAAGATCGGGAAACTTAAACGAACACGATCTAAAGTTAGGACTTCAGAACAAATGCTTCACCCTAAAGCATGTCAGCGATATAAATCTGCAAAAAATAATGATACCCATCGGAGACACATTACTTGAGCACAAAATAACTTGCGAAGAAATCATTGATAAGATTTTTAACCTTAGTGACTACACAACTGCTAAAGAAATACTTTTGATTGAGGAAATACGACTAAAGTTAAACACTTACCGGATCGAAACCACTCCGGGGCCATTCATGGCACTTATTCCAAGCTGCTCATATTTAGCATACGCATATTACCCACTTTATTTGCTTTACCTAGAATTACAGGCCTCGCTTTTGAATCACACCCCGAAAAACGAAAAACAAGCTATAGATAAAATTGCCTTTCTATACGACTCAGGGAAATTCAAAGCATGCGCTAAACTAGCAAGAAAATGGCTAAAAAATGGCGACAAACACACATCACTCTATCAAATGAGGTTAATCGAGAGTCTCTATAAACTTGGACACTTAAAAAAAGCTTACAAACTCTTGAGAGGTTTTTATCACGACAAAGGGCCATACGGTAGCCTCATGTCAATGCGCAATCATCTTGATTTTTTTAAGGATGACGAGATTGCCTTATCAATTATAAAACAGGCTTTTGACACAAGTGAATATGAACAAGCAAAGGCCCAATTAGAAAAAGAAAAAAACAACCAAATAGCCTTCATAGAAAATAACAAAAAGCTTTCACAACTTTTTGCGTCAATTAGTCCGGGCTATGAAGCTTTCAAATAAAACGTCATACGCTATCGGTTGCTCAACGGTGGGGCATTAAGCCCCGCTAATCTCATACAACTTAAATTTTACAACCTCTTCGCCAAGCCATTCATTTATCTGCGTCATCCGAGTCTGAATCGGTTCCAACTCATTGGCCGCATAGATCTGTGCTGCCTCCCGAATTGATCCAAACCCACCCGCGTTTTGAGGAACGATGCCCATCAACTGCGGTGGAATGCGCAGGCTTGCCAACACGTCATCCCGCGTCTGATTCTTGATCGAATTGAATTCATCCTTCGCCGCCACCTCGCTGACCGGGATCAGCTGAATCCCGTCCTTCTTGCCAGTAGGCGAGTAGACGAACAGGTTGCGGAAGTTGCCTGGCCCCTTCGACTCCTTCAGCGCCTTGCGTAGCGCATCAATGTCAGCCTCGGTCTGCGCCGCGTCCGTCATGTACAGAATGAACCCTGCATGACTGCCATTCTCGTAATACTTGCGTCGAAACAATGTCGCCGACTCGTTCAATAACGCCGACTGCAAAGCGCTGATCCACTCCGGCAACCCATAAATCTCCTGGTGCAGATCCGCCTCACGCAGGTGAAAAATGCTGTCCGGCTCAAACGCATGCTCATCCTTCCACCCGCGCACCTGGTAAAACTGCCCGTCCGGCCCCGCGCGCATGTACTTAGCCAACGGCGTCTCCAGCTTCCGAACCCCGCCCAACCGCGAACGCCGCCCCTCAAAATACCCATTGCCCAGACACAAGAAGTCCAGGGCGAACTGCTCAAACGAAGCCCGCGACAGCAGCGGATGCGGGATAAACGTCTTGCTCAACAGGTTGCGCTTGAACATCAACCCCGAGTGCAGATGCACGCTCGCCCCCACTGATCGAGCCAACCCGTCCAGCGACAACGGCGGCTCATACCACCGCCCGTTGAACCAGCACTCCAGATAATCGAAGACCTCCCGGCCACCCAACACCGGCGTCGGCTCGCCGAAAGAAAACACCTGCGTCCCGGCGCCGGTAGCGGACGTGGTTGCGGGCAAAAGCGTCTGGTTGGCCATTTGTTCGGTCATCAGTAAATCTCCATGCGCCCGGTGTTGGCAGTGGTCTGCCCCTCAAGCGGTTCGTGGTGCAATGCGTGGAAGAGCGCCCAGGCCAGGTCGGCGTGGCCGGTGTTGTCGTTGCGGCCGGCGGTGTAGGTGTACTGGCGACCGCCAGCGGTGACGGTCTTGCGGATTGCCATCAGCGACTGCGCCATGTCGGTCCAGCCGGCGTCGAATTCGAGCCGCCCCTTGTGGATCACGTCGTAGGCCTTGAGTACGAGGCGGGTTTTGACTTCGGGGGAGTAGCTGAAGGTGGCCACCGCCGGGAAGAACTGGCGCACCAGTTGGGCCACGCCGCTGCCCAGGCCGGTCACGTCGATGCCGATATAGGTCACCCAGTAGCGGTCGCAGACGCTTTTGATGAACGCGGCCTGCGCGGCGAAGTCCATGCCCCGGAATTGGTGGCGCTCGAGGATGCGAAACTTGCCACCCGGTACCAGGGGCGGCGCGACCACGACCATGCCGGAACAGTCGCCCGTCTCGGCCGGGTCGTAGCCAATCCAGACCTGGCGGTCGCCGAACGGGCGCATGGCGAAAGGTTTGTAGTCCTCGGCCCACTCGACCCAGCTATCCACCATGCAGGACTGCAACAGGGTCAGCGGGAAGATGCTCGCGCCGTCATCGACAAACTCGCACATCAGCAGGTTGGCGAACGCCTCGGGGCTGTATTCGCGGCGCAGTTCTTCGATGTCGAACAGGTCACAACCGCCCCGCTCCGCGTCGAGGATCGTGACGATCTGCCGCCACAACCGATCCTCACAGAACCGGCCCTGCTGGAGCGCGCTGTGGGATACATCCACCTTCGTATGCTGCGCGGCGGGCTTGCCCTTGTTGAAGCGCTCGCCCGTCCAGAATGTGTACGCCTCATGGGCCATGCTCGACGGCGTGGAAAAGTAGGTTTTGCGCCACTTCTTGTGCATCGCCATGCCCGAGGCGACCTTATTCAGCTCTTCAAACTTGAACGTCCAGAAGAACTCGTCGAAGTAGAAATTGCCGTGGTAGCCCTGGGCGGTCCGAGCGTTGGTGCCGAGGAAAAACAGCTCGGCACCGTTGGGCAGAACGATGGGATCGCCAGTCAGCTCGACACCGATAATCTCGCGGCAGAACGCCTGAATGTAGCCCCGGAACAGGTAGGCCTGGTTCTTCGAAGCCGACAAGAAAATCTGGTTGCGCCCGGTCTCCAGCGCATCGATGAACGCCTCGCGGGCGAAGTAGTAAGTCGCGCCGATCTGCCGGCTCTTGAGGATGACGCGAGTGCGCTGATTGCCGGCGCGGTACCAATCCTTCTGGTAGTCGAAACAACCATCGACGAAGGCCTCACGCAGCAGCTCGATCTGGTCTTCGTCAATCTCGTTCTTGATGGCCTTTTTCTTCGGCTCGGCGTTGCGCTTGGCAAGGTTCGGGTTGAGGTCGGTTTCGGTACCGCCTCCCTGAAAGCGCTGGATCCGAGCTTGGCGCTCCAACTGCCGGTGCAGCAGGTCGATCTCTTTGAAGTCACCGCCGCTCTTATTGTCCTTGAGGATCAACTGCACCAACCGCGCTTCCAGTGCCCCGCCGATGCGCTCGACGTTGTCGGCCCGGTCCCACTCGTCGCGGGCCTTCCAGCTGTGTAGCGTTTTTTCCTTTTCGCCCGTAGCCTCGGCAATCTCGCAGATGCGCCAACCCATCCAGTACAGGAACTTGGATTGGCGGCGGGGATCGATGGGCAACAGTGCGGTCGTAGTCATGGCCGCGATGCTGCCGCCCGCGCCCGCGACTCAATAGCGCCGCCCCTTGTAGCCCCCCTCCCTACAGTCCCGCCTCGTTGCCGCAACTCGCGCGCGTCACGACCATGCCCCTCATCGCACAGCTTTCAGCGCCCCACGCATTGAGGATTCCCGGCATGAAGAAATTTCGCAGCAATTGGTTCCGCGTCGCCGTCGAGGGCGCCACCTCCGACAAACGCCACATCAAACGCACCTGGCTGGAACAAGCCGCGAAGAACTTCAGCACGTCCACCTACGGCGCCCGCATCTGGCTGGAGCATTACCGCAGCGTTTTGCCGGATAGCCCTTTCAAAGCCTATGGCGACGTGCTCGCGGTGAAGACGGAGGAAGTCGATATCGGCGGCCAGAAGAAACTGGCGTTGTTCGCCCAGGTCGAGCCAACGCCCGAGCTGATCGCCATGAACAAGGCCAAGCAAAAAATTTACACCTCAGTCGAAATTGACGAGAGCTTCGCCGACACCGGTGAGGCCTACATCGTCGGTCTGGCGGTCACCGATTCGCCGGCCAGCCTGGGCACCGACGTCCTGGCGTTCTCAGCCCAGAAACCTGACGTCAGCCCGTTCAAGGATCGCCACTACTCCGCGACCTCGATGTTCACCGAGGCGGTCGAAATCGAACTCACCTTCGAAGAATTTGAAGAAAAGCCAAGCATCGGCGCCCAATTGTTCAACAAGGTGCAAAACCTGCTCAAGGGCAAGCAAGCCAAGGACGAGAGCGAGTTTTCGCAGATCAGCGATGCCGTCGAAGCCGTCGCCGAACACGTCAAGGATCTACCCGACCAACTCGCCGCCGAGAAGAAATTCTCTACCGGTTTGAAAAGCCAGCTCGATCAACTGAGCAAGGACTTCACCGAGCTGAAAACCAAACTCGCCAACACCCAAGACCACAACCAAAAGACGCGTCCACCGATAACCGGCGGCGATCACTCGGTCGTGACCGACTGTTAACAGTCCCCCCACTGCCGCCCCGAATATCCAAGGACGACCACCATGCGCAACGACACTCGAGTACTGTTCAACGCCTACCTGCATCAGCTTGCTCAACTGCACGGCGTAAGCGACGTCACCACCAAATTCACCGCAGCACCAAGCGTTGCTCAGACGCTGGAAACCCGAATTCAGGAATCCAGCTCGTTCCTCAGCTCGATCAACATTTACGGCGTGTCTGAGCAGTCCGGCGAAAAGATCGGCATCGGTATCGACGGCACCATCGCCAGCACCACGGACACCACCGTGAAGGATCGCGAACCGCGTGACCCGAGCAGCCTGGACAACCGTGGATACACCTGCACCCAGACGAACTTTGACACTGGCCTGCGTTACCAGAAGCTGGACCAGTGGGCAAAATTCAAAGACTTCCAGGCACGCATCCGCGACGCAATCATCAAGGCTCAGGCACTCAACCGGATCATGATCGGCTGGAACGGCACCAGCCGCGCCGCCACCTCGAACCCGACAACCAACCCGCTGTTGCAGGACGTGAACGTCGGCTGGCTGCAAAAGATGCGCGTAGAGAACGAAGCGCGCGTCATGGCCGAGGTCTCGGCCGGTAGCGGCAAAATCGAAATCGGCGCAGGCAAAGACTTCGAAAACATTGACGCGCTGGTCATCAGCATGGTCAACGAATTCATCGACCCGTGGTATCAGGAAGACACCGATCTGGTGGTTATCTGCGGGCGTCAACTTTTGGCCGACAAATACTTCCCGATCATCAACAAAACTCAGGCGCCGACTGAAATGCTGGCTGCCGACATCGTCACCAGCCAGAAACGCCTGGGCAACCTGCCGGCGGTGCGGGTGCCGCACTTCCCCCCGAACGGTCTGCTAGTCACTCGCCTCGATAACCTGTCGATCTACTGGCAAGAAGGCACCCGCCGCCGCACCGTCGTGGACAACGCGAAACGCGACCGCGTCGAGAACTATGAGTCGGTCAATGAAAGCTACGTGATTGAAGACCTGGGCTGCGCAGCCATGGCCGAAAACATCACCCTGAGTTGAGGCCGACACCATGACCAATCCTTGCCGGCGCCATTTTATGCGTGTCAGTGCGGCCATCGAAGCGGCAGCGGCCAATCCCACTCAAACCATGGCCGGCGCCACGGCTTACGAACATCAGCTCAACCAACTGCTGCAAGACCGTCTGCGCCTGAAACAGGTGCAATCGAACCAGGGCAAGGCGGAACTCAAACGGCTGCTACTGCCCGAATACATCCCCTATGTGCAGGGTGTACTGGAACGTGGCCAAGGTGCGCAGGACGATGTGATGACGACCATCATGGTCTGGCGTATCGACGCTGAGGACTATAGCGGCGCTCTGGATATTGCCGACTATGTCCTCAAACACAAACTGGTTATGCCTGACCGGTTCGAGCGCACCACCGGATGCCTGGTTGCGGAAGAAGTAGCCACCGTTGCCCTCAAGGCGCAGAAGGTCGGCGAACCGTTCGACCTGGCCATCCTGCATCGCACCGCCGAACTGACCGACGCCGAAGACATGCCGGACCAGGCCCGCGCCAAGCTGTTCCTCGCCATGGGCCGCGCGACACTGGAGGGCATAACCGACGACAAACCCGGCCAGCCCGGACAGGTGCAAGCCGGCATCGAACTGTTGAAAAAAGCCATCGACCTGCACGACGCCTGCGGTGGCAAGAAGGATCTGGAGCGGGCCGAACGCCTGCTCAACAAACTCGCCGCCAATGGCGGCTAACCGAGCGTCTCCACGCACCCCGCCGGCTCGGGGCGGCTCGGCCAGGCCGCTCCTCCTGAATGTGAAGCCCCGACCACCGGCGACCTACAGCAGAGCGCAGATTCATGAGCGGATTCGTAGCGGGCGGTACCGGCACCACCTCCCCGGCCGGCCACATCAACACCGACCCCTTCTGGCCATCGATTGATCTTGACGACGTGCGCGGCACATTACGCATCGACGCCAGCGTCACCCCGATCCGCCTTGAGACTGCGACCATCGCCGCCGCGATCATCGTAAACCGCGAGTTCGCCGAATGGCGCCGCGCCCAACAGGCCAACGGCTACGCCACCCTCGACGAAGTCCCGGCCGAACTGATCAAGGGCATTTCAGAGCGCGTCCACCTCTACCAGCGAGCGATCTGCGCCGCGACCGGCGCGGAGATCTGCGAACGCTACCGCTCCTACGACAGCACCAACAGCGGCAACCAGAACGCCGAGCAACTGACCCCTAGCATCGACGAACTGCGCCGCGACCAACGCTGGGCCGTGCGCGACTTCCTCGGTCTGGGCCGCACCACCGTGGAGTTGATCTGATGACCGTCAGCATCCGCGCCCAGCAGAACGACACTGTCGATGCCCTGTGCTGGCGTCACTATGGGCGCACCGCCGGCGTGACCGAGGCGGTACTCGAAGCCAACCCCGGCCTCGCCGATCACGGCCCGACCTTGCCGCAAGGCCTTATGGTGCAAATGCCCGAAATCCAGGCTGCTGGCCCGCAACGGCAGACGGTGAACCTATGGAACTGAGAAACAACGATGAACAAACCTGAAAACCTGCGTGCTCATTTACTCGCCACTGTCAGTGAGCTGAAGCACAACCCTGACCGGCTGTTGATTTTCATCGACAACGGCAAGGTCCGCTGCACCGCAGCGCATACGTTCTCGTTCGAGTACAGCTTCGACCTGCAGGTCATCCTCACCGACTTCGCCGGTCACCCCGATAGCGTCATGCTGCCGCTGCTTGGATGGCTGAGCATCCACCAATCGGATTTGCTGGAGAACCTGAGCAAGGCCTCAACTGGTATCCGGTTCGAGGCCGACATCCTCGATAACAGCAAGGTCGATATGAGCCTGACGCTCCCCTTGACCGAGCGAGTGGTGGTGGGCAAGGACGACCAGGGCAACACCACCATTCGACATCCCGGCGAACCGCAACGGGCTGCCGACTTTCTCGATCCTAACTGGATACCTGGCGCACAGGGCACTGGCAGTGAATGGGGGCTTCCGCAATGACCAACCGGTTGGAGGCGCTGGAAGAATGGGCAGCGGGATTGCTTGGGCAGCTTGAGCCGGCATCCCGCAACAAGTTGGCGCGGAGCATCGGCCAGGAGTTACGGCGCAGCCAGCAGCAACGAATCATTGCCCAGCAGAACCCGGATGGCAGCAAGTATGCGCCGCGCAAAAAGCGCAACCTGCGTGAGAAACGGGGCCGTGTGAAGCGGAAAGTGAAGATGTTTCAGAAGCTGCAGATGGCAAGTTTTATGAGAGTGCATGTTGATGGGAATGCTATCAGTGTTGGCTTTACCGGACGAATCTCTTGGATCGCAAAAGTTCATCAATTCGGTTTGAATGATCGCGCCGAGCGGGATGCCCCAAAGGTTACTTACGAGCGTCGAGAGCTACTCGGGTTCACCGAGTCAGACTTAGCATTGATACGCGACAGTCTTCTCACCCATTTCACCTGACTCGGACCATCAAATCGCTATTTTTGTTTTTGTTACGAAGATAGACTCACCAGCATCATTACCCGCTTCCCAAGGTGAAGACATGTCAAGCTGGTCTGGTGTATCTCTCGATGGAATGCCGATATTTGATTCGCAAAACCATTATAGCGAATGGTATTTTAGAAAGTCCGAACGAGTTATAGAAAGTTACAGAGCAGAGGAGCTGTACAAGAACTCACCCTATGAGCCGGGGACAGTTGTAAAAAAATACCTTTACAAAATGACAGCTGAAAAACTGCGCAGACGGCTCGACTTAGATGGATACAACTACAACACTTTAGAGCAAGAATTCAATGAGCAACATCAACAGCTTTGCTTCGACATTGAAGAAACGCTCACCATAGCGCCCGAGAGAATTTCCGAGTTTGCTGATACGGTCAGGAACTCTACCCTTAAAGATTGGATCGATTGCCTGAAAGTAATAAAACAGGAAAAGAAATCCTTATACCTACCTATCTCAACATCGCTCAACGAACACAATGAAAAACTATTGAAGTTCATGCTCGGAGTTGATCTTTATTTTACAAATCGGCCTACCGCGGGCGACTATGACTTTCCGTGCAAAACATATGAAAGCTATGCAGTAGCACTTTTGGAGATTACCTCTCCCGACGCAGAATGCGTTCTAGACATTACAGAACTGGTCGATGGTGGCTGGACTGAAGCGTTCGATGACCTAGTTGAATTCCACCAAGAGCATACGAAATTCTATGAAGTATTCACTACGGCGATAGAGGATATCAACGAGGTTTCCAGCTTATCCACTAGCAACCCAACACTCGCAAGAATGTTATATGCAGCGGTAATTACCGCACTGGAAACTTACCTTTCCGACACTTTAAAAAAACAAGTAATCAATAGGGAGGCGATTAAAAAGAAATTCGTAAAAAGCCATGATGCATTTAAAGAGAAAAAGTTTACCCTGTCGGAATTTTATGAAAAACAAGCGATAATGAATGACTCAATAATTTCCGAAATTGACAGAATTAGCTTCCACAATCTCGATAGGATACCAGGACTGTATAAATCAGTACTTTCTACGACATTTCCAGCAGAACACCTACCAAAGTTAAGATACGCAATAACCAATCGCCATGACATTGTGCATCGCAACGGGAAGAATATTCAAAACAAACCGTTGGCCGTTACGAGCGCTGATGTAAACGAGCTAATCCAACTCGTAGATACAACTGTCAGATACATCGACAGGCAAATCAAAGATGGATTGCTCGATGACTTGGATCAAGCTGGAGATTAATCGAGGTCAATTCACCGAAACGCCTGGACAGTAGTTGTAGTCAGGGCTCATACAAACTTCCAACGCTGCACTCAGTCTGTCATGGCGCCACCATCGGCGCCATGAACGACTTAGCCACCCTCGCCCGCCTGATCGAAAACCTCATCCGCCTCGGCACCATCGCTGCCGTCCAGATGAAGCCCCCGCGCGTTCAGGTCAAAACCGGAACGCTCACCACCGGCTGGCTCCCATGGATCGCCGCCCGCGCCGGTGCCGACCGCGAGTGGAACCCGCCCACCATCAAAGAGCAGGTCATCCTGTTTAGCCCCTCCGGCCAGCTCGGCAACGGCATCGTCCTGACCGGTCTGTTCAGCGACCAGATTCCTGCGAATGGCGACCGCGAAGGCCTGCATCGCTGCACCTACCGCGACGGCACTGTCATCGAGTACGACAGCGTCGCCCACCACCTGAACGTCACGCTGGCCGAAGGCGGCACCACCAACCTGACCAGCACGGGCGGCATCCACATCGTCGGCCCGATCACCCATGAGGGCGACTACACCCAGACCGGCAACCAGAACATCACCGGCAAAGTCACCGTGTCTGTGGACGTGGTCGCGGCCAACATCAGCCTGGTCAACCACCCGCACGGCGGCGTCATGCCCGGCGGTGCGAAAACAGGTAAGCCGGAATGAACCGAGAAACCGGCGCGGCCCTCGGCTTGGTCGAACACATCGCCCAATCCATCACGGACATCCTGACCACACGCATCGGCACCCGCGTGATGCGCCGTGAATACGGCAGCCTGCTGCCTGAGCTGGTCGATCAGCCGTTCAACGACTTCACCCGTTTGCAGGTCTACGCAGCCACGGTCATGGCGCTGATGCGATGGGAAACCCGCATCAGCCTAAGTCGTATCCAGTTCATCGGCGCGAACCTTCAGGGCCAGGCGTCGCTGGAGTTCGAAGGCACCATTGTCGATAAAAATCAGCCGCTGAGTCTGAACGTGCCTCTGCAACTGGGAGGCAGCGTATGAATAGTTTTGTCGCCATCGACCTCGGCCAACTGCCGGCGCCGCAGATCGTCGAACAGATCGATTACGAGCAGATCCTCGCCGAACGCAAGGCCCACGCCATCAGCCTCTGGCCAGCCGAGGAACAGGCCGAGATTGCCGCGCGCCTCAACATGGAGTCGGAGCCGCTGACCAAGCTGCTCGAGGAAAATGCCTACCGCGAAACCATCTGGCGCCAGAGAGTCAACGAAGCCTCCGTTGCCAACATGCTCGCCCTGGCCAGGGGTACCGACCTCGAACAGCTCGCCGCCAACTTCAACGTGAAGCGACTGGTCATTCAAGCCGCAAACCCGACAGCTGTGCCGCCCTTACCCAAGCTGATGGAAAGCGACGACAGCCTGCGCGAGCGCGCACAGATGGCATGGGAAGGCCTCAGCACTGCGGGCCCGCGCAACGCCTATATCTTCCACGCTCGTTCCGCTGACGGTCAGGTCGCCGACGCCACCGCTGAGAGTCCGGCGCCGGCCGAGGCGGTAGTCACGGTGCAATCCGTGCTGGGCGATGGCACCGCTTCACAAGCTCTGCTGGATAAGGTCGAAGCCTATCTCAGTGACGACGACCGTCGGCCCGTGGCGGATCGTCTGACGGTCCAGGGCGCGGAGGTCATCAACTACCAGGTCAAAGCCAAAATTTACCCGCTGACCAGTGGCCCCGAAACCGAACTTGTCCTCGCCGCTGCCGAAGCTCAGCTACTCAAATTCGTGCACCAACGGCGGCGCCTCGCGTTGGAGGTCTCTGAATCCATTGTTCACGCCGCGTTGCACGTAGAAGGCGTGCGCAAGGTCGTGCTGGAAGATTGGGAAGACATCGTCGCCACCAAATACCAAGCGCCGTACTGCACGAAAATCGAATTGGCGTTGGGGATCGAATGATGACCTATCAAACGTTGCTGCCAAGCAATTCGACGCCGCTGGAATTACAGGCCGCGGAAGCTCTAGCACAGATCCAACGCGTACCCATTCCCCTACGCACGCTGTACAACCCGGACAAATGCCCCCTGCCCTTGCTGCCGTATTTGGCCTGGTCGTTTTCAGTCGATCGCTGGGACTCTCAATGGTCCGAATCCGCCAAGCGCTCAGCCATCAGCTCGGCGTATTACATCCACTCCCGCAAAGGCACGCTCGGCTCACTGCGACGCGTCGTCGAGCCGCTGGGTTTTGCGATTGAAATCGTGGAATGGTGGCAGACCATTCCGCTCGGTCCGCGTGCGACGTTTGCCCTGAACATCAGCGTGTCCGGAACCGGCATCACCGAACAGATGTACCAGGAACTGACCTGGCTCATCGATGACGCCAAGCCTCTCACCCGCCACCTGACGGGCCTCGACATCATTCTGGAAACACGCGTCGAGTCCTATGCGGCGATTGCTACCGATGACGGCGACGAAATCGATGTTTACCCGTGGATAAACCCGGACATCGACGTGTTCATTCAGAGCTACGGCGGCGCAAGTATTTACACCCTCGATGAAATGGAAGTGTACCTTCATGGTTGATAAGAACACCCTGTTCGGCGGCATGCTCACCACCCTCGGAGCCGCCAAGAAAACCAATTGCGACGCCCTCGGCATTCCTTGGGAGCCGAGCCATATGTTGATCGGTGATGCCGATGGTGCCGATCCTGTGCCTGACCCTGCGCAAACTCGGCTCATCAACCCGGTACACCGCGCTCCGCTCAATCAGCTGCGCGTCTCTCCTACCGATCCGAACGTTCTGATCGCTGAAGTGGTGCTCCCCCCGGAAGTCGGCGGTTGGTGGATGAGAGAGCTGGCGTTGGAAGACAAGGACGGCGTCTTTTCTGCGGTGGCGAATCTTGCTCCCAGTTACAAGCCGCTGCTGGCCCAAGGTTCGGGACGCAACCAAGTGGTGCGCATGCACATCATCACCAATGGCACCGCCAACATTCAGTTGAAAATCGATCCCTCAGTTGTACTGGCTACCCGCGATTTTGTGGATCGCTCTATACGAGATGCCTACTCGCGGCCCTACACGCTGATTCGCGAAGGCAAAAGCCTCACCTCCGAGCACATGGGTCTGGTGCTCTGTGACGCCAACAATGGTGCGGTGACGTTGGAGCTCCCACCTTCCGATTCGAAATTGACGAGACGAGAAATTCTGATACGTCGCAAAGACCACTCAGGCCATCGCGTGGTGGTTCGAGCGCATGGTTCAGATCGCATCCTGTTCCATACGCATCTTTCCCATAACGGGTATCCGTTTCTACCCCTGATGGGTACGGGCGATTGGTGGCACTTGTGTGCGGACGGGCGTGGCCACTGGTGGCCCCTCGGGCGACTGGATACGTTGCCGCTGGGGCATCCCGTTTTTGAAACCACTACCCAGTTCAGTCCGGGTGGATACGCCGCGTTGAATGGTCGAACGTTTGAACGCTCAGAGTGGCCTTGGCTTTGGGATCACGCGCAGCAGTCAGGAATGCTCAACACCGAGCAACACAGCATAGGTAACGAGGGCGGATGGATCGCACAAGATGACGGTTTAACCTTTCGCGGACCAGAAGGCAGGGGCGAATTTCTACGAATACTGGACGAGTCACGCAACGTGGATGCAGGTCGGAAACCTGGTTCTTGGCAAAAGGGCTCAAGACAAACCTACGACGCCAGGGGTGACGAGATTGTCGCGCTAACAACAAGCCTCACCCAAGAGTATTTGGTACGAGCCCACGACATCCATGGGTTCGACCTGGGTGAAAACGCGAATTATGAAGAAAGCCTACTGGCATTTGAACAATCTGACATTTTGGAAGGAAGCGAAGTCGGTGCAATTGCAACATCGCGCCCTCGAAACATCGCCTATCCAGGACGGATCAAAATCATTTGAGGCAGCGATGACGAATTACTTGATTGATAACGCGGGTGTCTTGACAGGGCCGATCGAGTTTCCGGTCGTGCCGGGGCTTGGGGTCGAAATACCAAGCAACGCAGTACGACTGACACGGCCACTGGGGCCTGCAAAACCAGGTCATGTCTGGGTCATGGTTGATGGCTTGCCGGAGGAACGGGTAGACCACCGTGGCATCCTCTACCGAACCGATACCGGGAAATCATTGCTATGGCGAGAGGTCGGCGAACTCCCCGATACGGTGACGATAAAAGCGTGGCCTGGCCCCCACCATCACTGGACAGGTGAGGATTGGAAGCTGGATCAGTCGGACCTGGCGGAGAAAAAAAGGTCTGAGGTACTGAGGGAGCGTGACGCCTTGATGCAGCACGCCCAGCTGCGCATCGCCCCGCTGCAGTATGCAGAGCAACTGCAGTTGATAACGCCGGACGAACAAACGGCTCTAATGGGCTGGATGCGTTATTGCGTCGAACTCAATCGAATTGAGCAAAGCACTGGGTTTCCCATCAGCATGGAGTGGCCCGTTCCTCCAACCGCAGGTACACCCTGAATCAGTTGCAATTGCCAGTCGCACCTTGTTGACCTGCTCGATACAACTGCCGCGCCTCGTCAGCTTTTGATAAGCGCGGCAGCCTGTGTGGTGTCTTCTCTCACCACGCAGATTAACCATGTCCGATTATCTACACGGCGTGCGAGTCATCGAACTCAACGATGGCTCTCGCCCGATTCGCACCATTCCGACGGCTGTCATCGGCATGGTCTGCACCGCCGATGATGCCGATGCGGCGACCTTCCCGCTGGATACGCCTGTACTGGTCAGCAGCATTCAGACAGCCATTGGCAAGGCCGGCGTGAAAGGCACTCTCGCCACCAGCCTGCAAGCCATCTCCGACCAGACAAAACCTTACGTCATCGTTGTGCGCGTGAAAGAAGGTGAGGACGAATCGGCAACCGCGAGCGCCTTGATCGGCACTACCACGGAAACCGGTAAATACACCGGCATGAAAGCCTTACTCGCCGCCAAGTCACGGCTGGGCTTGGTGCCTCGTATTTTGGGCGTGCCGGGCCTCGATTCATTGCCTGTCGCCACCGCCCTCACCTCTATCGCCCAGCAACTGCGAGCTTTTGCCTATGTCAGCGCCTGGGGCTGCCAAACCAAAGAAGAAGCCGTTGCCTACCGCCGCCATTTCGGTGCTCGGGAAGTGATGGTTATCTGGCCTGACTTTCAGAGCTGGAGCACCGCCACCAACAAGACCACCACTGCCAGCGCCGTGGCCAACGCACTCGGTTTGCGCGCCAAGATCGATCAGCAAGTTGGCTGGCACAAAACCCTGTCCAACGTGACCGTCAACGGGGTTACCGGCATCAACGCCGACGTGTTCTGGGACCTGCAAAACCCGGCCACCGACGCCAACTACCTCAACAGCCACGACGTCACCACGCTGATCAACGAAGGTGGCTTTCGCTTCTGGGGTAGCCGCACTTGCAGCGACGACCCGTTGTTCGCTTTCGAGAGTTACACACGCACCGCGCAAGTGCTGGCTGACACCATGGCCGGCGCGCAGATGTGGGCAATGGACAAGCCGCTGCACGCGTCGCTGGTGCGCGACATGATCGAGTCAGTAAACGCCGAGTTTCGTACCAAAATCGCTGGCGGCTATCTGGTCGGCGGAGGCTGCTGGTATCCCGAAGACATCAACACCAAAGACACGCTCAAGGCCGGCAAGCTCTGGCTCGATTACGACTACACACCGATCCCGCCGCTGGAAGACCTGACCCTGCGCCAGCGCATCACCGACCGTTACCTCATCACCTTCGCCAGCCAGATCAACCGCTAACCGGAGAACGGCGCCATGGCCCTGCCGCGCAAACTGAAAAACCTCAACCTGTTCAACGATGCCAACAGTTACGTGGGCGTGGTCAAGACCGTCACCCTGCCCCCGCTCGGTCGCAAGATGGAAAGCTATCGCGGCGGTGGCATGAACGGCCCGGTCAAGGCTGACCTGGGTTTCTCCGATGACGGTATCCAGTTCGAATGGAAGACCGGCGGACTGGATCTGATTTCTCTACGTCAGTTCGGTGCGGTGAATGCTTCAGGTGTTGCGCTGCGTTTTTCCGGCGCGTTTCAGCGGGACGACACTGGCGACGTCAGCGCCGTGGAAGTGGTCATGCGCGGCCGTCACGAAACCATCGAAATGGGCGAAGCCCAACCCGGCGAAGACACCGAACACAGCATCACCACCACTTGTTCCTACTACAAGCTCGTCGTCGATAACGAGGACATCATCGAGGTCGACCTGCTGAATTTCATTGAGAAAGTGAGCGGTGTGGACATGCTCGAAAAGCAACGCGCCGCCCTCGGTCTCTGACTTTCCCTAGCCCTGTGGATACTTCCCATGCAGAACATTGAATCAGTCGAAATCACATTGCCGGACGACAACACCGTCACGCTCGACAGCCCGATTACTCGCGGCAAAACCACAATCGATTCGCTCACGTTGCGTAAGCCGCAGTCCGGCGAGCTGCGCGGCCTTCAATTGGTCGAGCTGCTGAACATGGATGTCGGAACCCTGATCAAACTGCTACCGCGCATCACGTCGCCCAGCATTACCGCACCCGAGGCGGCGGGAATGGATCCGGCGGACCTTCTGGCGTGCGGCAGCAAGATCTCCGGTTTTTTGTTGCAGAAGTCGGTGAAGACGGATGTCTGCCTCGTTGCGTAGAGGACGCCATGGCTGACCTGGCCGTGGTCTTTCACTGGGCGCCGGCGGACATGGGTTCGCTGGGCCTGCAGGAGCTGATGGAATGGCGCGAGCGCGCCAGGTTGCGGAGTGTCGCCGATGGCGAATGATCTGAAACTGAGGGTGTTGCTGAGCGCGATCGATCAAGCCACGCGCCCACTCAAGGCCATCAATAGCGGCAGCATCGGTGCGGCCCGTGCTTTGAAAGAGGCCCGTGAGCGCCTGAAGGCACTCAACGCCCAGCAGAAAGATGTCAGCGCATGGCGTTCGCAGCGGGCGGCTGCACATGCGACCGCTCAGGCACTCAGCGCTGCGCGCGACAAGGTCAAAACCCTGAGCCAGCAGTTCGCTTCAACCGGCGTTCCCACCAAGGCCATGACGCAGGACTTTCGCAATGCCGTGCACGAAGCACAACGGCTCAAGCAACAGCATCAGCATCAAAGCGAACACCTGCAACGCTTGCGCACTCGGCTGCACGACGCCGGTATTCACACCAAAGACCTGAGCCAGCATGAACGCCGATTGCGTGAACACACCGACGTCGCCAATCAAAGCATTGCTGAGCAAACCCGGCGATTGGCGGCGTTGGGTGCTCAACAGCGAAGGCTGGCAGCCGAACGCGTCGCATTGGAAAACCAACGGAACGTCACCCGCTCCCTCGCTGAAAAAGGCGCCGTCGCCACTGCCAGTGGTGGCGCAGCTCTGTACGCCGGCGCGAAGACGATCATGCCGGGAATCGACTTCGACGCCAGCATGAGCAAGGTGCAAGCCATCACTCGGCTCGATCACTCTTCCGCCGAGCTGACGGCGTTGCGCAAGCAAGCTCGGAGCCTGGGCGGGTCAACGCAGTTCACGGCCGGTCAAGCTGCTGATGCACAGGGTTTTCTGGGCATGGCCGGCTTCGAACCGAAAGCAATCAGAGCGGCCATGCCCGGCATGCTCGACCTCGCATCAGCCGGTGGCACAGATCTCGCTCTGACCGCCGATATCGCGTCGAACGTTCTCTCCGGGCTCGGTATGGAGGCCGCGCACATGAGCAAACTGGGCGATGTGCTGGTGGGTACGTTCACCCGCTCCAACACCAACTTGCAGATGCTCGGCGAGACGATGAAATACGCCGCGCCGATGGCGAAAACTTACGGTGTTGAGCTGGAAACGGCGGCCGCGATGGCGGGCAAATTAGGCGATGCAGGTCTGCAAGGCAGCATGGGCGGCACCGCATTGAGTTCGATCATGAACCGTCTGGCAGCCCCGCCGAAAGCCGCTGAGAAAGCGCTGGCCCAACTGAAAATCCACACCGCCGATGCTCACGGCAATCTGCGGAAAATGCCGGACATCCTCAAGGAGATCCATGACAAAACCAAAGGTCTGGGCACCGCCGAAAAAGGTGGATTGCTCAAGGCCATCGCCGGTGAAGACGCCGTCAAAGGCATGGCCCAGCTGGTTGAACAAGCTGGCACCGGTGAGCTGCAAAAGCTGATCGCCAGTTTGCGCACCAGCCAAGGCGAAGCCACCCGCACCGCGCGGGTGATGGCGGACAACCTGAAAGGCGATCTGACAACGCTCGGCAGTGCCTGGCAGGACCTGGGGATCGAATTGCAGGACCAACAGGATGGATCTTTGCGCTCATTGGTCCAGTCGGTAACAGAGGTCGTACGTGGCGTGAAAACGTGGGCCGCCGAAAACCCGAAGCTCGCGGCCGGGATCGTGAAAACTGTCGCGATTATTGCGACGCTGGCGGTAGTGCTTGGCGGTCTGATGGTGACAGTTGCCAGCGTGATGCTGCCGTTCGTGGCGTTTCGTCTGATGTTTTTGAGCTTGGGTATTCGCCTGCCTAGGCTGATCAGTTTGCTCTGGAAACTCGGCCGAAAGGTACTGCCATTTGTGGGCCGCGCCCTGCTCATCCTCGGGCGAGCGCTGGCGTTGAACCCGATCGGCTTGGCAATCACCGCCATTGCCGGCGCGGCCTATTTGCTCTACGAAAATTGGGACGCTGTGAAGCAGTATTTTTCCGAGACGTGGAAAGAGATCAAGGCCAGCTTCAACGGCGGCACCGCCGACATACTCAAAACCCTGATCAACTTCAGCCCCGTCGGAATGCTCTACAAGGCCTTCGCTGGCGTCATGAAATACCTGGGCATCGAGCTGCCCGGACGCTTCACCGAGTTTGGCGGAATGATCATCGATGGACTGGTAAAAGGACTGAAAGCCGGATTCGGCCAGCTTAAGAATGTGATGGGCGAAATTGGTGATTCAACCGTCGGTTGGTTCAAGGAAAAACTCGGGATTAATAGCCCTTCACGTGTTTTCGCCGAATTGGGCGGCTTCACCATGGCGGGGCTCGCACAGGGACTGGAACAGAACCAAAATCATCCGACTCGTGTGCTGAGCGGATTGGCTCAGCAGCTCAGTTCTGCGACCGCGTTAATCAGTTTTGAACCTGGCCAGTTCACCCATTCGCTGACGGTCGATGACCGCGCGCCCCTCAGACCGGTGACACCTTCGATCCAAGACAGTCACGACACCTACGAGATCAATATCCACGCGGCTCCAGGCATGGATGCGTTGGCAATTGGCCGCGCTGTGCGGATCGAGATGACCCGCGTCCAGCAAGAAAAAGAAGCCCGCCGACGCAGCCGCTTAGCTGATCTGGAGTAGAGCCAATGATGCTTGCATTGGGCATGTTCGTTTTCAGCCTTTCCACCGCCGCCTACCAAGAGCTGCAACGCCAAACCGAATGGCGCCACGCGAGCAGCAACCGAGTCGGCGCCGCGCCAGCCCGGCAGTTTGTCGGGCGCGGTGAGGACTCGATCACCCTACCCGGCGTCATTCTGCCGGAGCTGGCTGGCAGCGCTCTCAGTCTCGATGCCCTGCGTCTGATGGCCAACACCGGCAAGGCTTGGCCCATGGTCGAGGGCAGCGGCCGGATTTACGGTCTGTGGGTCATCGAAAGCCTGAGCGAAACCAAGACGATTTTCTTCCGCGACGGCACGCCACGCCGGATCGAATTTACGCTCAACCTTAAGCGCATTGATGACGACCGGATCGACCTGATCGGCGCCGGTACCAGCGCCGGCGTCAGTATCATGAGGGCGCTGCTGTGATCGATGCCGCCCTCTCCCGTGTCACTGGCTTTCTGGACAACATCATCGACCGCTACAAGCGCGAGGCAGCCTACCCAGTGCCCGCCTTCCGCATCACGGTGGACGGCAAGGATATCGCTCAACTGATCAGCCCGCGCCTGATGAGCCTGGAGCTGACTGACAACCGTGGCATTGAGGCCGATCAACTCAGCATCACCCTCAGCGACCATGACGGGCTGCTGGCGATCCCACCCAAGGGCGCGGTAGTTCGGTTGTGGCTCGGTTGGAGTGATACCGGACTCGTCGACAAGGGCACCTACATCGTCGACGAAACAGAACACTCCGGAGCGCCCGATGTGCTGAGCATTCGCGCCCGCTCAGCCGATCTACGTAAAGGCCTGAAGACCAAACGCGAACGCAACTGGAGCAACACCACGCTCGGCGACGTGCTGGGTGACATCGCCCTGGGCAATGGCTTGACCGCCACCATCGCCAGCCCCCTCGACGGGCTGCCCATCCTGCAGCTCGACCAGGCCAACGAATCCGACGCCAACCTGATCAGCCGCGTCGGCGAAGAATTCGATGCCGTGGTGACCGTCAAGGCCGGCCGTCTGTTATGCCTGCCAGCGGGCGGCGGCAAGACTGCCAGCGGCGCCGATCTACCCCACATCACCCTCACCCGCGCTGACGGCGATCAGCACCGCTATCTGCGAGCCGACCGCGACAGTTACGACGGCGTGCGGGCCTACTTCTACGACGTGAACAGCGCCAAGAAACAAGAAGCCATCGCCGGCGGTGGCGAGAACCTCAAGGATCTGCGGCACACCTACAGCGACCGACAGTCGGCCCTGCGTGCCGCTCGGGCCGAATTCAATCGCCTGCAACGTGGAAGCGCGACGCTCAGCTACACCCTGGCCATGGGCCGGCCCGATCTGATCCCGGAGCTGACCTATACGCTCGAAGGGGTGAAGACGGAGATTGACGAGATCATCTGGTACGGCGGCAACGTGCAGCACACCCTCAGCGCAGACAGTGGCTACACCGTCAGCCTGGAAATGGAGAGCAAGCTGCCGGAAGACACTGTTGAGCATCTGGCCGAGCAGAACCGAAACGATTACACGGGGATCATTGCGTATTACCGCGACAAGAAAACCGGGAAGGAAAAATCGGTGACATCCGGCGATCAGAGCAAGGCGCGTCGATCGCGCTGGTTATACGCCACGGAAAATGCAGCCAAGCGCGCTGCTGACCGCGAATGGAAAAAGATGCAGAGATAACAAGGACGACTCATGCAAGACATCCGCTGCGGCCACTGTTGCCGCAAACTCGCCGCCGCCAGCGGCTTCACCGAACTACAGATCAAGTGCCCGCGTTGCCGGACACTCAACCACCTGAAGGACCCGAGCCTCCCCCCAGCGTGCCGCGAGCATCCAGAACAACGAGTTCCTGAATGCAGCAACCCACCCTTGGAAGCCTGTTCGCAGGCATAGGAGGCTTTGATCTTGGATTTGAAAACGCCGGATACCGCAGCGCCTGGCAAGTCGAACTCAACCCCATCAACCGGGCTGTGCTTGCCGATCGATTTCCCCATGCACAGCAATTTGAAGACGTGCGCCAATGCGGCGCTCACAACCTCTGTTCAGTCGATGTCCTCACCGCCGGATTCCCCTGCCAGGACATCAGCGTCGCCGGCGCCCGCGAAAGCAACCGAGACACCCGTGGACTGCGCGGCGCCCGCAGCGGCCTGTTCTGGGAAGTCATACGAATCCTCAAGGAAATTCAACCTCGCTGGGTGGTGCTTGAGAACGTCGTTAACCTGCTCGCTGTCAACGATAGCCACGACTTTGAAACAGTCATCCGGGCCCTTGCGGACTGCGGGTATGTGGGATTTTGGCGAGTGCTTAATGCTCAATATTTCGGAGTCCCCCAGCAGCGTCGTCGAATATTCCTGGTCGCGGGTTTTAGACGCATGCCCCCCTTCGAGTTGCTGGCTGACGCCGCGCCAGTGGACGCAATACCTCCAGCGTCTCGATCGCAGCGCTGGCCTCGGCCGGCGGATGCCTGGGCTGCCAATACTTTATTGGCCAACAGCGACGGATCCCAGATCCCTCTGGGCTGTACCACTTTCGTCGCTCACGCGCACGGATGGGATCAGATGGCTGAGCGGCAGCGAGCGTCTGAGGATGATGGGTTTTGCCTCGGACTGGATGCGGCCAACCTTGCGGAGGCTTTCGCTGCCGGAAATGCCGTTGTTGCGCAGGTCGCGGAGTGGCTGGGAAAAAAACTGATCAACGTTAGTTAACAAGAAAACTAGCAGGCCAATCGTCATTACCCTGTGTTTTTTGGAACCAACTTGGTCTGTGATGCGGCAAGGTCACGACTACAAATAACCGTGACCGATCCGCACATTACATAAAAGCCTACACTTGTTTTCGTTCAATCTAGTGTGATTATTTCGCCAACAGGTCCTGTTGTAACTGTATAGGTAACCCTCTCTCCAGCAGAGACAAGTCTACCATAGCTACTAGCAATGACTACCGGGCCTCCATCGTCGGGCTTGATTTCGGTAATAGTCTTAACACGATCTTGCGTATAATACTCAGAATCAGAAGTAGCGGTACCCGAGTAATGTTTAGTCACAATTGGAGTAGGCATTCCATTCACCTCACATTCAAATAATAAGATATTTTTTGCATCTCAATTGATGCAAATTCGTATATACACCCACCAACAACTCGTCACCACTGTCAGAAATAACAGGTTCATCGTATTTCATAGAGGAACCAATACCACTTGTCTGAAATTGGCGATAGCGCAGCATAAATACTTCCACATATGGAGGCGCCTCGATGCTCGGCTTTTCTGCCGCTTGTGGTTGACATATTTTCGCGAGTTCGTGAATGAAGGCCTTGGAATTTCAACGTCCAGCAGCTCCAGTGGACGCGTCTCTGTCGCAGCGCTGGTCCCATACTTTGCTCGCCGAGAGCCCCTCCCAGATAGCTATGGGCTGTAACACTCTTGTCGCTCACCCGAACGGATGGCATCAGATGTCTGAGCGGCAGTGAGCGGCAGTGAGCGGCTTAAGATGATGGGTTTGCCTCGGCCAGGATGCGGCCAACCTTGCGGAGGCTTTTGGTGCCGGAAATGCCATTGTTACGCAGGTGGCAGAGTGGGTTGGGCGACGGTTAATTTCGATGAAATAAGCTTTCTTAGGCGTTGGGGTAATCACCCGAACGCCTTGAAGATTGCCAGCATATCCATGGAACTGCCGTCACAGTTCGAGCTAGTAAAAAATCGTTAACCTTCGTCGAAGGTCCTGATATCATAAAGCCACCAAACCCTTTACACGAATAAACACGGAAGTTAAATGCCCTCTATATTAAAGTTGGTCGCTTACATCACAGGCCCACTGATAATAAGTATCACTCCTTTATCAGCTATCTACTGGGTAATTAATATCTACTATTCCAGAATATCAAAAACCTATAAAAAACGACATGTTTTTCTGTTAGACGCCGAGCGCGGCTTAGCTGAGCAAGGATATCTCTGGCTTAGTATTATTGCGCCTACACTTTACTTTCTTACCTTTGGCTCGTTAGCCTGGAATGGATACTCTCCCCAATTGGACAGCGACGGCTTTAGTGAATTTATAAAAATAAGCACTTTGCCTATAGCACTCCTATCATTATCTATATCCCTTTCCGTTTTAGTTGCAAGAATACACGCAACACACCAAACATCAGTACAGATTACGACAGCACGCCACAAAAACAACATTGACACTTACTACGCTCACCGCAAAGCAATGTCTGAATACTTTAATAGCTTAAAGGAAATTAAATCCCCTGGTGAAATAACTGGAGACTTCTATGCACACCCAAGATTGCACCTACGTTTCTTTATAGACATGGGCCCATCCAATGGAACTCCAGAAATAAATACAGATAGATTTGAAAATTCAATAAAAAATATATCCGAGATCCAGGAACATATACATCGCGCTCTTGACCCCGCTGCAAGCCCAATAAAAAGCATAGAAGAGTACGCGCACGCCTGCACCAAACTATTCACACTTTCAGAAACTCTAAATCTGCCTTGCATATATGAAGATCTAAAGTCAAAAGGTCGAAAATTAATTATATGCACAGATAGTTCCGCAAAGGAGGATGACGACTTGAATTTTAATGTATTAGGAACAGGAAGCACACACCAACTCATTGGCAGCTACCGATACACTAGATCATTTCTTAGAGTCTTATGTGAGTTTGCAGGTTACGACGTATCCTTTTTCGATAAAAAGCAGCACCCACTTATCGACAAAGGCGCGAACTACAACAATGCGCCGTATTCAATTTACGACATGAATGAAATCATAGAGGATGCGGTACACACGAGCAGACAACTGAAGACAGATCGCTCAGAACGACAAAAAACTTTAGAACAGACGGACTGAGCACTTCCTACTCAAAAACAAAATCAGCGTACTTCAATGAAAATTGACAATCAAAATACAATTTTGTACATATTAGTTTTTTTCTTTTTGGCAGTTGTTGTATTTCACTGCATAGACAAACACTTCAACAACAAAAAAATCTGGATAAGAAACCCAAAATTAAAACTAAATTACAGTTTTAACAACTGGAGAGTTGCTGACTACGCCGCCACAACGATAGTTGGATGTGTTGGATCACTATTTATTCTTGTACTATTACAATTAATGGGAAGCCACATACCCTACATAATACCTCGAACTATATTTTTCATTATATGCACAAGCACTATTATCTTCTCAATCAGTTACTACAGCCTTACAAACCTCTATAGAAAATACTCCGCAGCATTCAAGATAGTCGCCACAATCACGGCGCTCGTTATAACGCTTATTGCCAATGCCATAGCTGACAACATAATTGTACAATACACGCATGTCGACCCTGCAAAATTCCCAACAACCCAAAAAATATTTATCCTAATTGTCGCTGTAGCACTTTGGATTTACTTGGCAATGTATGCCATATTTCCAGTGTTTATATTAGTACTTTTACACATCTTTAAGAACCAGCTGGCGGAGCGTTTTAAGCAACGAAAACGAAGCTATGCTGACTCATGCACCAACTTTAAAAAAAGTAGCGCAAGAGACTTCAACCTTGGACTTGCGTCCATAGTAGGCGTGGTTTATACAAGCCTAATCTTGCTCGGACTAATTAGCAATACAGATGCAAAGTTCGTTGATAAAACTCTCAAAAAAATATTAGTTTCGGCCTCATTCCACCTTTCTCCGGACGCATGTAAACTACAAACTTTCTATAGCGACTCTTACGCGGCTTTTATTAGCGAAGACAAAGTTCTTCTTGCAACCCCCGATCGAGAGTTCGGATACACATTTCAAGAAAAAAAATGCGACATCCAACCTATAAACAACATACGCAAACCAATACAGCCGATCCATCGACTAAAACACGACAATTATAATCTCAACTCATACAAGGCAATCCCTACCAAATTTTGTCCGATTCAATATTGTTCTGTACTGGACGGAAATTTTTGCATCTAGCGCCCGCTGTTAAATACCTCGAAGGCTTTCCACGATCAAGAATTCGAAACTACTCGAGAACCTCTGAGCCTTCTTCATAAATTTTTTGCTCCTAAGGAAAAACAAACTTGAACACTCCATCATGCACAGGCGACATCATATTATTCTCTCGCCCAAATAAAAGCATGAACATCATCGTTCAAACAGTACTAAGAAGAAAAAAAGCAAAACACCACCATGTAGCGATTGCTCTCTACAACCACAGTTTAATCCATGCAATGCCTAAATTAGGAATTCACCTACGTCCTTTGGTTGAATACCTAAACGAAAACAAAGAATTCGTTGTTTTTCGGCACATTGCCTCGTATGACGAGCAAAACTCTGAGCACCTTGAACGGTATCTAAGACATCATAACCTTCAAAACTATAGCTTGCTAAATACTATATACACCAGCCCACGCCACTCATTCTGTTCAGAACTTGCAGCCAAAGCTTATGAAAACTCAGAAATGAAACTAACCAATGGAGACAAGAAGCCAAAAAGCATACTTCCTTTCGATATTTACAACTACGTAAGCTCTAACCCTGAATGGATAGACATTACACATATTATAAGGACTTTTATTTCGACAACCCAGAACAAGACACTTTGAAATTCGGATCCGAAATCGAACAACGGCTTGTCGATCTTGCTCAACAGATGGGTTACAGCCAGCAGCTATTGGTAAACAGAATTAACTCAATCAATACAACACAGGGGCATAGCACTGCCCCATTGAAAGCACCTATGAGCTTTTGGACGAACCATCTGGCTGGACGCGTGACATTTCCACATCTTCTTTGGTACTGGAAGGGAATGCTAAGCAGCGTCATCCGGCACGTCGCTAAAAAAATAAAGATAAAATTGTTACCCAAAGATGCGCCACCTGATGAAAAGACCAACAAATCAGACGAGGTATAGCACGAAAAGGCTCGCGAAATAGAACATGCGTTATTTCCAACAATTAGCCTTCCCGGCACCACCACGATTGCGCATACGCGCAACCATCGATGTATTCAATTCCGCTAAGAACAAACCCCGTTACTGCCATGCCTGCAAGCGTCGCGTCGAGTAGTGGGGGTAACGGGTCAGGATCCAGCGGCATGCCTACTACCAAACGGGCGACGTTCGAAGCTCGCCCCAGCTCCTGACAGACCGAAGAGTTCACCATGACATTGCCCCTTATCGCTGGGTACTGACGCCGTGCTTTGGCGTCCAGGGGAATGCCGCGTGATCTCATTGGGGTTACCAATAAATGCATATGCGCACCTACTCATCACGATTGATGTCAAGCATCGACTCGACAGCGTAGGCCAGTGCCCCATCTGCCAACTCGAGCAAGTCGCCGAGTTCGCTGTTATCGATCCGATTGTCCTTATGTAAGGCAAAGGCCAAGGTCAGCAGTGCTTTGTGATGAGCACCTGGTTGGGCGAGCAGCGCGGTTTTGTCCGCAAGCATGACTTGCCAGTGGGAGAGATCCTTTCCCATGGTGGAGACAACTGTGATGGCGGGGGTGTTCATCGGGGTTATACCTCAACTCATATACTGTACATAAAACCAGTATATTCAGAGCTTTAGGATTACACCTACAGATGCCGACGAAATGCCCTACCCTCGCACAAGAACAGGCTGGTTGAATTATCATTTTTGACAGATTAATGAGGCAAAAAAAACCCGCATCAGCCGAAGCTGACGCGGGCTTTTCCCCACATCCACGACCGTTACTTCAGGTCGTCAAAGTGGTCTCGCAGGAACTCGTAAAAGCGAAACGCTTTCAACAATCTCCATACGAGGCTCAACGTACGTAACAAAAGCTTCATACGTTTTGGCCTCCAAGGTTGGGGGCCAAACCTCCAGCACACTTACCGGATCACGCATGCCTTCGGGAGTATACGCCAGCATACCCTCATGAGGTGGCCGGTTGGCGTCCCTCCGAGGCATCATCCGGCACGGGTGCAAAACCGTGTCAAAGGGGATGAAATCGGTATTCAACCGACCTAACCTCATTGCATCGCTGGCGTGTGAGCATCGGCATATTGACCTAGAATCACGACCTCGAAAGCAGGGAAAAGCCCTCCTACGAGTTTTCTATACGCAGGAGGCCACCGCTTTTGTAAATTGTTGTTTCTGTCAGACTTTAACAAGGAGCGCCGTGCACTGTAAGGCACTTATTTTGGGGCTCTCACGTCCTATAGATGAGAACAAAATGACGTTGCAAGCGGTGGCAAAGCTTTATAAGATGAGCCCACGCCAGTGTACTCTCGTGAGATGCACCGAGCGTTGGCCGCAAGCCGATGCTCAAAAAGAACCGCCCCGCAAAGGCGGTTTTTTTTCGTCTGTCGTTTGCTCCTTATGAACGTAGGCCGGCAATCTTCCGTGGTAACCCTGAATGGCGAGAAACCTAATCGAGGGTCGCTAATTACACGCCTAGCGCAGGGTCAATTTTTAGGCGTGCGCTTCACGATCAAGAACGTCGGCCACCCATTGGTTAATGCTTTTGCGGGCTAGCTGAGCCTTCACGGCGACCGTTGCATGGAGCGCCGGGGCCAACCGCAGGCTGAGATTCCCGGAGTACGGCTTCTGTGGTGTGCGCCCCAGCTTGGCGCAGGTTTCGAGGTAGTCAGTCACGGCTTCTTGAAATGCCCCACGCAGCTCCGCGACGGATTCGCCGTGGAAGCCAACGACATCCTTGATGCCTGCGATGTGGCCAACAAATAAGCCGTCCTCATCGCTGTATTCAATTCGAGCGGCATAACCGTTGTAGTTCATTACGTTCATGGAATTACTCCTGCTTGCTCCAGGAAAGCCCGAGCGTCACGCACTTGATAGGGCTTTGCTTCTTTATCCGGATGGGGTCGATGGAAGGTGGCGACCACACCATTTAATTCAAAACGTACTCGGGATCCGTTGCCTTCGATGGTCTGGGCGCCTGCTGCACCAAAAAGAGACTCGATTCGAACCCACTCCAGCGTGGTGGGCACAGGCCTTGAAAATACGGCTTTGAGCGTGCTGAGCTGTTTATTGTTCATGGTATTATATCATGATACCGCGCAAGGTTTGGATTCTGTGGCCAGAGTGCAAACGGCGGAGACAACCTCACTACGAAAAACGCTGCATTTCCGGTTAGGAATGCGGCGTTTTTTGCATCAAAGTGCACCGCTCGTTTGTCACGGTCTTCAGAATATCCGGGTGACTCTGGCCAAAGTTGTAGGCAAAATCTGCGTGTTGCGTAAGGAAGTGCGCTTATCGTGCTTTTCAGCAAGCTTCGGCTTGTTGGCGTTTCTTTCGGCGGGATATTCTCAAAACGTCACTGCATATCAGTGATCGGGCTTGGAAACCCGTCGAGTCACGCAACAGCGCCCCTTCACAAGCCCCAGCGTAATTTTGCCTGGACGTTTGTTTTATGGCGGCTGTGCGTGGGACGCCTTCGGGCGTGCCGGTCTCCTTGACTCCCGGTTTCCAACCTACGCATAGCTGCCACCCATTCGCTTGGAAACGAACGTGGCAGCTCCTAATGTCAAGGAGTTAGACCATGCATACCGTTAATCAGCTTGAAAACCGGCTTCACCCTTATAAATCCGCCTCTGTCTTCTGTCTGATCCCTTCCGTCAATGGAGGTGACCAATGATCGAAGAAGTCGAAGAAACAACCATCGGCTACACCCACTTCATCTACTGCGGTGAAAAACCGTTGTTCCAAGTCAGCGCTGGCGTCCCTGTCAAAGAGGCGCTGGAACAGGCTTCCGATCTGCTGAGTCTGGCTAAGGCCTTCGCCGAAGACGCTGCATTCATGAAAGAAACCGACCGATATGCTTGGGCCGCGCACTTTTTGACGGCGATGGGTAAAGCGGTGATCGATGATGTGGTGAAAGCCGTTTCTCCCCGACCCAAGAGAGTGATCCTGAAGGCTGCAACATAGCAGCTACGGCACTTTGCATTTTGGGAATTCATGGGCGGTTGGGCGTGCTGAGTGTGGGCGCCCTCCCCCATTGCCCAACAAAAAACCCGACACGGGGCCGGGTTCCTTCTTGTGTTTTCATTTCAATTAAATCGTTTACTTGATTGTCGGTATGTCTACGCCATCAGGCTGCACTCGTCAGCACGTTTGCAAAGTGCTGGATATATTCCCGATCCTGCTCAGACATCGCTCTATAACGTGTAAGAAGATTCCACTCTTCTTGTGTTAACTCGGACATTTCGCTGTGGGGCTTATCCATGCGCATGTTCTTTTTTTCATCTTGATCCAAATGCCCACTACTCCATTAAGTGCATTGCGGGGGCAACGTTACTCAGGAGCGCGAAAAATCAAAACTGAAATCCGTCGTAACGAATGTTCTAAATCTCGACGAGTTATTTCCTGACACTGGAAAGCTGAGTCACTTCAGCCATGGCACCGACGATGCGATGCACAGCTTTTTGGTCATAGTCGGACAGGCTGCGGAACTGCTGGAGCAGTTGGTTTTCGGCAGGATCCAGCGTGCTGGCAGGCTGTGGCAAACGCCCGCCCGTCAAGACGTAGAGCACGTCTACACCGGCCTTGGCCACGGCGGTGAGGTAGGCGGAATCGGGGTTTCGCTCGCCCTTTTCGTAGCTGCCCTGGGTGTTGCGGGTGATGCCGCCCCGCTGTGCAAAGGCATCCTGGTTGAGCCCTAAGCGCGTCCTTTCTTCGCGCAAACGCTCACCCACTCCAACGTCCAAGTCTTCATCAGATGCACAACTTTTCAAGCTTTCATCCTTTACAGGCCCAACTCTTTGGGCATAATGACGCCTAATCAACACGGATGCACACGAATGGACACTATGCCCGCCCCACTCACGCCCGAGCAAGCCCGAGCAGCGCTGGATCGACAGGGCATCAGCCTTGCCGAGTTCTGCCGCCGGCATGACCTCAATAGCAATCTGGTGAGCGACTTGCTCAACGGCCGCAAGAAAGGACGTCGCGGCAAGGCTCACCAAGCCGCCGTTTTGCTTGGCATCAAAGAAGGCACGATCAGCACCGGAAACTGAGATTCATCGTTCATTTAACGCAAGGATGCCGTCATTGAGCACTTACAAACTCGTTTGCCCTCACTGCCAGTCTCGGATGCGAATACGCACGAGCGAAGGCACTCACATATTTCTCCGCGTCGCTTATTTGCAATGCCTGAATGAAGCCTGCGGCTGGTCCGTTCGGGCGCAGTTCGAAATGACGCATGAGATGAGCCCCAGCGGCATGGCGAATCCTGCCGTGCGACTCCCTTTGGCGGATGCAGCACTACGTCGGTCCGCGATGAAACCGGCCGATGAGCAGTTGAAGCTGATCCCGATCCAGGGACTGGAGGCCAACCAATGAACACCACCCACTTTGCCCCGGACTACCGCACCTGCATGCAGGACGCCGCGTACGCCTATTTGTTGCGTCATCGAGCAGAGTACCTGGTGGACTCTGATCGACTGTTCATCAGTGCCGAACGTCATTTGATTGTGGCGCTGGAAGTGCCGGCCAGCCTCGCGGCGAAACTGGTGCATCTGGCCTGGACTGACATCCAGCAAGTCGAAGCGCTTTCCGCGTAACCCACCCTACCGCCCATCTCCATTTCTGGCATCCCCGTATTGCGGGGTGATGGGCATGCCATGCTTAAAAATCGAGGCTTTTATGGAAGATACTCTTTGCGTCACCCTCACACTGACCCGGATTGAAGCGTGCGGCTTGCTGGATAACGCACGTCTGCTGCAAGTCGCCCTATTTAAAAAGCATTGGGATGAGGAGCGTTTCAGCTCTATTCCTATTACCGAACGACGCTCAGCACTGCATGCGGCAATCCCTGCGATGGCGGCACAGCAGCAGCTGATCACCGCCCTCTCCACCTGCATTTGGGCGAAGACGCCTTGGTGAACAGCTTCACCAGCGCGCTGCATGCCGATGTATTGCAGCGCCTCGCGGATGATTACGGGCTCAAGCGTCGCTTGAGCACCGACTATCTGCGGGGCGGCAAATGCCCGGCTTGCGGCCAAAAGGAGTTATACGCCCGCTACTCTGAGCCGTGGCTGATCATCTGTGGTCGTGAGGGCAAGTGCGCTCAGCGCTGGCACCTCAAGGAGATCTACGAAGACCTGTTCGATGACTGGAGCAAGCGGGCGCCCTCCTCCGAGCAATTCCCCCAGGCGACAGCCCGGGCTTACCTCGAGTTTGCCCGGGGCTTTCGTCATGAACTGATTCAGGGTTGGTATACGCAGGACTCGTATTTTTCCGAGGAGCTGAATGCCGGCAGCGCGACGGTGCGTTTCGCGCTGGAAAAAGGCGGCTACTGGGAACGCCTGATCGATCGGCCGCACCGATTCGGCAAAATGAAAGCGCGGTTCAAACCCGGCGACAGCCCGCGTGGTGTTTGGTGGTGCCCACCGAGCATCGAGCTGCTTGAGGTCAAAGAGCTGTGGATTGTCGAGGGCATCTTCGACGCCATTGCTCTGGTGCATAACGGCATTGCGGCGGTGTCGGCGATGTCGTCCGGCGCCTATCCGGAGGAATCGTTGAAAGAGCTGTCGCGCCAGCGCGGCGGCAAGCTACCCAAACTGGTGTGGGCGCTGGACAACGAACCCGGCGCGCACAAGTACACCAAGCGTTGGGTTAGGCAGGCACGCACGCTGGGCTACGAATGCGGCGCCGCGCAGGTTCCGCAGCGAGATAGTCGCAAGATCGATTGGAACGATCTGCATCAACGCTGGGCGTTCATCGATGACAAAAACGAGCGCGCCGAGCAGGTCAAAAAGGACCTGGCCACCGCGCTTTACCATGGTTCACTGTTGATCGCCGAAAGCGCCTCAGAGAAAGGCGTACTGATGTACGACTGGCGCGAGCGCCATGAATTTCACTTCGGGTTCGACCACCGTTTGTACTGGTTCAAAATGGACCTGGAGAAGTTCAGCAAAGCGATGCACTCGCTGGAAACTTCCGATCGCCATGAAGACCAGCTTCTCACTGAAGAACAGCGCCGTCAGAAGGCTCTGCGCCAATGCGGTGGCATCGTCGAAATCGCCAACTGCTACCCGCAGGCGCTGTACTTCCAGCGCAACGAAGTCACCGACGAATCCTGGTACTACTTCCGCGTCGATTTTCCGCACGACAGCGGCAGCGTGAAAAACACTTTCACCGGTGGCCAGGTCGCCGCCGCCAGCGAGTTCAAGAAGCGTTTGCTCAGCATGGCCGCCGGCGCCGTGTTCACCGGCAGCGGGCAGCAGCTCGACAAGATCATGAAGGACCAGTTGTTCGGCCTGAAGACCGTCGAGACCATCGACTTCATCGGCTACAGCAAACTGCACAGTTGCTACGTGTTCGGCGACCTTGCCGTCCGTGGCGGCATCGTCAGCGTGGTGAACAAGGAGGACTTTTTCGAGTTCGGCAAGCTTCGGCTGAAGACGCTGCAGAAGTCGATCGCCATGCACATCCAGCGCGACGCCAAGCAGTACCGGACCGACTGGCTGCCGATGCTGTGGCTGTGCTTTGGCGCCAAGGGCATCGTCGCCCTGGCCTTCTGGTTTGGCTCGCTGTTCGCCGAGCAGATCCGCGCGCAGTACAAATCCTTCCCGTTCCTCGAGGTCACCGGTGAGGCCGGCGCCGGCAAGACCACGCTGCTGACTTTCCTGTGGAAATTGCTCGGCCGCGAGCATGAAGGTTTTGACCCGTCGAAATCGACCCGCGCCGGCCGTCAGCGCGCCATGGGCCAGGTCTCCAACATGCCCGTCGTGCTGATCGAGGGTGACCGCAACGAGCCGGACAAGGCGCACGCCAAGGGTTTCGACTGGGACGAGCTGAAGGACTTCTACGGCGGCGGCACGCTCGGCACCAAAGGCATGAAAACCAGTGGCAACGAGACTTACGAACCGCCGTTCCGGGGCGCAATTGCGATCAGCCAGAACGCCGATGTCAGCGCGTCTGAAGCGATCCTGACGCGGATTATCAAATCGCACTTTGCACGCCCGGAAGTCACCACCGAGAGCCGTGCAGCAGCGGACAACCTGAACCTGATCCCGGTCGAGCAACTGAGCCACTTCCTGCTGCTGGCCGTGCGTGCTGAAGCCCAGGTGATGGCGAAGTTTGCCGAGCGAGTACTCGTTCACGAACAGCATTTGCGCAAGCTCAAAGACATCCGCGTGGAACGGATCATCAAGAACCACAGCCAGCTGATGGCCCTGGTCGATTGCTTGCGTCTGGTTTGCCCGCTCGAGGATAACCACGTCGCCACGACGCAGCAGGCGCTGATGACCATGGCACTGGAACGGCAGGCCGCGATCAGCGCAGACCACCCACTGGTTGCCGAATTTTGGGAGGTTTTCGAATACCTCGAAAGCCTGGGCGAAGGCCCGCAGGTCAATCACAGCACCGACCCGAAACTCATCGCAATCAACCTCAACGAATTCGCCGAAAAGGCCAGTGAGCATCGGCAGAACCTCGCCGACCTGAAGACATTGCGCGGGCTGTTGGTGAATAGCCGTAGCCGTAAATGGGTGGAGACCAATAAGGCGGTTTACAGCGCGGTGCGTGCGTCGCGGGCCGTCATTAATGGCACGCCAAAAAGGAGCACCACGGTGCGCTGCTGGATTTTCCAGCAGGCGTAACGACGAGCAATGAAGGGATCACCCGGCGCCGTAGTGCCGGGATGTGTAAAGGAGAAACACGATGCAGATAGAGGTTCTAGAGCCCTTGGATGTGCCCTGCTCTGTTGGGCGAAATGTCAGCTTACACGTCGGGCGTTTCGGCTTTGGTCGGGGGGCGTTATGAAGAAAAGGAAAGCTTTCCCCTGGTGTCTGGATTTGAACGGGGTTTGCGATCAGTGCGGCAGGTCGCGGGCGCATGGGAATCATCGCAAATGCAGCAAGGCGCGGCAGGTGGCTGCGGATCGGCTCCGGGTTGAGGAGGTTCGGAATGGGGGGCCTCAGGCGCGGAAAAGAAGTGCTGGGTTGTTTTGGTTGTTGAGGCAGGAGTGAGCCGGACGCCACAACTGCACATTTGATGGAACACCGAGCGAAATTCGAACAGCACAGGAGGTGCATATGGCGCATGGGGTAGAAGCCCGAGGGAATTCGGTCCGGGTTTATTTCCGTTTCAACGGCAAGCGATATCGGGAGCTTATCCCCGGCGGCAACACTGCGGCCAATCGGGAGCAAGCAGAACGTTTGGTTAACATCATCGAATACGAGATTCAGGCCGGCACCTTCAACTACAGCCGGCACTTTCCAAACTCGGCCAATCTTGTCGAGAACACATTCGGCCACTATCTCGATCTATGGCTGAAGATCAAAAGTAACAGCGTGGCCGCTACGTCCTATCGAGGTTATGCCAACAAGGCCGAAGTGCATGTGCGGCCGCGCTGGGGCAAGGTTCAGATCGACCAAATTGACCATCTGGACCTACAGGAGTGGGTGCAGGACACATTGTCGACGCGGCTGAAGAACAAGACGATCCGAGACATTATCTGCAATGTCCGGCAGGTATTTCGGCTTTACCGGACTCGCAAGAAGGTTGCGCACGATCCGACTGAGGGGCTGTTTGTGCGATTGCCCGATCCAGAGGCACCGGATCCGTTTACCAGGGCGGAGATCAAGCAGATCCTTGAGACGCCGACGCATCGTGTGCAAGAGCTGCTGATGATTCAGTTCATGATTTGGGCGGGGCCACGGGTCTCGGAGACCATCGCGCTTGCTTGGGAGGATGTCGATCTGCAGCAAGGAACAGTGACGTTTCGCCGGTCAAAGGTGCGCGGAGCCTATCGCGTCACGAAAACCCGACGTTCGACGCGAAAGGTACGGCTGCTAGAGCCTGCATGGGATGCGCTACGTAAGATCGATGCGATGAATCAGGCCAAGAAGGCGCAGACAGTCGATATCGTTGAACGGGATAACAAGACCGTTCGGCAGCATAAGCTGCACTTTGTGTTTCTGAATACCAAGAGCGGTCTGCCGCATGTCAGTGACTTCGTTGTGCGGGATCGTTTTTTCAAAGCGCACTTGAACACGGCCGGGGTTCGTTATCGGGGGCCTGGGCAGTGTCGGCATACCTATGCCAGTCAGTTGCTGACTACGGGCGTGGCTTCGATTGATTGGATTGCCGAGCAGATGGGGCATACCAACGGGAACATGATTCGGCAGCACTATGGGACGTGGATTAATGAGGATGGGCCGGATGTCGTTGGGATTTTGCAAATTGCACTGAAGCTTTGAAGACAAGCCCCCAGACTCGCAAAAATCAAAGGGAGATCGAAAATCGCTATTGCGTGTAAGCATTATCCTACAAGAAGCATAAAGGCGTGATTTTTACGCAGATGCTTTGTAAGAGATTGACCATAGAGGCAAATCAATACACTGATCAAAAAACGTACAAACAGAATTATTTTTGCTTAACCAACCCCACAAGGCTGAATAAATTGGGGGATGCCGGCAATGGCGTGTATTTTATCCACAGGTTTATGCACAAAATATAAAGATATACACATGAAGAAAAAGCGAAAAAAACGCTTGATGTCTCCGATGGCCATCATTAGAGTGTCAACAAGCAGACAGAACCAGACGCAATGAGGCGATTAGTCAAATTTATGACTAACGCTTGTAAGAAATTGGCTTTTTTTGGCCTAAATGAAAAGTCCCGCGAAAGCGGGACTCAATCGGCCGTAAGGGGGAATGTTGTCGAGACGGTCCCCTTTACGGCTACCCAAGCGCAGAACCTGAGGAGCGAGATTCTATGCGTACGCGCATTGTTTGTACAGCGTACAACTTGTTGCGGCCGCAGCTTCGGGGTTCATGCGCATTTATCGCCTAAGGAGAATCCTCATGGCAAATGGCAAAACTCCCGGTTCCAATACCGGTAACAACGGCGGTATTTTTCAAGAACAAGGGCCACGCGGCGGTAAGCGTCCCAACTACGCCACCGTTCCTGACAATACCCGCCTACCACCAACCAGCCGTCCGGATTCTACCTGGGTACCTACCCACAGAACTCCAGATAGCACGCGTTAATCAGAAATAAAAAAGCCCCACCTGAGTATAGGTGGGGCTTTTTATCAGCTGCATTTTCTGTAACAGGCCCTACTCTTAGCCTAAAGCAGCCTCGCTCTCAGCCTTGGCGATCGCACGGTTCACCTCGTAGGCTAAATTCCCGCTAGCAATTCTGTAGTCAAGCAAAGCGTATTCAGCTTTTCTTTCAGCCACTTGAAAACCAGCCAGATCTTCGCTTTTGCGATCTTTACGTGCTCTCACCTCATCCAAAGCAGCTTCAAAAAACTGATACTTTGCCTGTGCAATCTCACTGAAGGGTTTGAGTAGATCGGTATCGATCATCGGCATATCGGAGACTCCTTTCCAATTAAAACTCGAATTACCAATCCTGCTTAACTCTGACTGCAACGCGATTATGCTTCCAACCTAGGATGTAAAGCGGCCAGGCGCTACCGTCCTCAGTAGTGCCAGGATTTGTGTCAATCAACACCCAACCAACCTTGATCATTTCGTTGACCATTCGGGGATCACGGACGTGCTGAATTTCTTTAACCTCTTCAAGTGACATCTTTACTGCTCCTTGCATGAATGATGGCCAATTGTAAGCAAAGTCCTTTCCGGGTGGGACTGTGTTTTTAACCACACCACCATCAAAACGCGGCAAAAAAAACCTTTAGTCCCATATCAGTCCCATATCGCCAATTTTCAGATGCCAAAAACCACAAACCCCCGACTTTCTCTAGGAAAATCAGGGGCTTGCGTTTACTGAATTTGGCGGTGAAGGAGAGATTCGAACTCTCGATACAGTTTCCTGTATACACACTTTCCAGGCGTGCTCCTTAAGCCACTCGGACACTTCACCGTATCTCTTCAAACATGTTCTGTCTGTCGAGGCGCGCTAATGTAGTCGAAAGCTTTTCTGATGGCAAACTTTTTTTCAGAATTTTCATGCGGTTAAGCGAAAAAGCCGCGACCGCCATCGAGAGTCCATGGCGATCCGGCCAATCTCGGGCAAACGCGGCCCTTCTAGATAGGCGCGCAGGCGTCAGGCACCGGGCGCGTTGCAGCGCATCGGCCAGTAAACAGTGACTGGCGGGTCAGTCACAGTGCTTTACCTGACCGACGACGGTGGGTAACGTCTGCCCATCTTTCTTATAAGGAATTGCGCCATGAGCGACCTGATTGCCTACCACCTCGAAGACGGTATCGCGACCCTGACCCTGAGCAACGGCAAGGTCAACGCCATTTCCCCGGACGTGATCGCGGCCTTCAACGCGGCGCTGGATCAGGCGGTGGCGGATCGTGCCGTTGTGATCATCACCGGCCAGCCGGGCATTCTCTCTGGCGGCTACGACCTGAAAGTAATGACCGCCGGCCCTAAAGAGGCGGTGTCGCTGGTGACTGCCGGTTCGACTCTGGCCCGTCGTCTGCTGTCGCATCCGTTCCCGGTGATCGTCGCTTGCCCGGGTCACGCCGTGGCCAAAGGTGCATTCATTCTGTTGTCCGCCGACTACCGCATAGGTGTCGACGGCCCGTTCAGCATCGGTCTGAATGAAGTGCAGATCGGCATGACCATGCACCATGCCGGTATCGAGCTGGCTCGTGATCGTCTGCGTCGCTCGGCCTTCCATCGCTCGGTGATCAACGGCGAGATGTTTGATCCGCAAAGCGCAGTGGATGCCGGCTTCCTCGACAAAGTGGTCGCGGCCGATGAACTGCAAGGCGCCGCCCTCGCCGCCGCACGTCAGTTGAAGAAAATCAACATGACCGCACACAAGAACACCAAGCTGAAAGTACGCAAGGCGCTACTGGAAGCCCTGGACAACGCGATCATCCAGGATCAAGAGCATCTGGGCTGATACCCGGCTCATTCCGATTCTGAAAAGCCCGACCGTCGTGTCGGGCTTTTTCTTACACGACCAGTTAAAAACTCTGCAGCAGCTCTAGGACGCCTCTGACCAACAAGTCGGAAACATGCGCTTAAACATCGCCCATCTCCGGACTCTATAGCGACAATTGCCGAAAACAGTGCACATCCGTACACTGCGCCACCTTTTGTCCCGATGGGCCTTAAAATGCTGTTCGTGTTTCGTATGTTGTTGATGGGCCTGCACTTTATTCTGGCGGGAATCCTCGGTGTGATCCTCGGGCTGTGCCGCCCATTCAATCCGGACAACAGTCGCCTGTGCGCCCGTCTCTATGCACTGCCGGCCATGTGCATTTTGCGTTTGCGAGTGAAAGCCGATGTCGGGCCGTTGATGAACAAGCCCGACAGCTGCGTGATCATCGCCAACCATCAGTCCAACTACGACCTGTTCGTGTTCGGCAATGTGGTACCGCGTCGTACCGTGTGCATCGGCAAAAAAAGCCTGAAGTGGGTGCCACTGTTCGGGCAGCTGTTCTGGCTGGCGGGCAACGTGTTGATCGATCGTGGGAACGCGCACAAGGCGCGCCAGTCGATGCTGACCACCACCGACACTTTGCAGCACAAAGACACCTCGATCTGGGTCTTCCCGGAAGGCACCCGCAACCTGGGTGAAGAACTGCTTCCATTCAAAAAAGGCGCGTTCCAGATGGCCATCGCCGCCGGGGTGCCGATCGTTCCGGTGTGTGTCAGCAGCTACATCAAGCACATGCGTCTGAACCGCTGGCACAGCGGGAAAGTTCTCATACGCTCGCTGCCGGCAATTCCTACCGCTGGCCTGACCATGGATGACATGCCCATGCTCATCAACCAATGCCGCGAGCAGATGCGCGAATGCATCGATGCGATGGACCGGCAGCTGCAAGCCGCATGAAAAAGAAGCCCGCCCCGTGCGGGTTTTCTTTTGCCCGGTGAACTGTGCAGATTTCACTGACTCTCAAGCAGCGACACGGCTAAGCTGAAGCCATGTCTCCCCTGCCATCTGCCAAGAAGAAGTGAATCAACACCATGGGTCGAGTTGTTGCTGCTGCGGTTTACAGCGCTGGTAAGAAAGTCACCAATATTTCCCTCGACGAAGGTGCGGCCTGGGCCGCCAAGACCGGCCACTTTGTCTGGATCGGACTCGAAGAGCCGAGTGCCCAGGAACTGTCCAACCTGCAACGCCAGTTCAACCTGCACGAACTGGCCATCGAAGACGCTCTGGAAAAACACAGCCGGCCAAAGCTGGAAACCTTTGGCGACGCGCTGTTCATCGTCACCTACTCGCCGGTGCGCGAGCACGGGATTCTGCAGTTCATCGAAACCCATATCTTCGCCGGCAAGGGCTACATCATCACTGCCCGCAATGGCCATTCGGCGTCCTACGCCCATGTCCGCCAGCGCTGTGAGGCGCGGCCGCTGTTGCTGGAACACGGGGAAGATTTCGTACTGTATGCGCTGCTGGATTTCGTGATCGAAAACTATCAGCCGGTGGGCGAAGCGATCCATGCAGAGATTGATGAGCTGGAACGCAACGTGCTGTGCAGTGCGCTCAATGAACACGACATCCAGAAACTCCATGGCCTGCGCCGAGACGTCTTGCGTTTGCGCCGTTACGCGGCGCCGATGGTGGAAATCGGCGAGGAGCTGCAGAAGCTGAGCTTCCCCTTCATCGACAAGAACATGCGCCCGTACTTCCGTGATGTGCAGATCCATGTGACGCGGCAGATGGAAGACCTGACCACCCTGGCCGACATTGCCAGCCAGACCATCGAAATCGGCGTGCTGCTGGAGGCGTCACGCCAGAGCGTGGTGCAGCGCAAATTCGCCGCGTGGGCGGCGATTCTGGCGTTCCCCACGGCAGTGGCGGGGATCTACGGGATGAACTTCCAGAACATGCCGGAGCTGAGCTGGCACTACGGCTATTTCGGCGTGCTGGGCTTTATTACGGTCGGCTGCTTGAGCCTGTGGGCAAGCTTCAAGAAATCGGGCTGGTTGTAAGTTAAAAAAACGCCCCCGTGCAAAGCACGAGGGCGTTCGAATTCAAGCGGCGGTCGGCTTGTGCGCCACGAAACGCATCATCCATTCCGCAACGGTGGTGCCGTGGTGCTGATGTTCCAGGCTGGCCACACCCTTGCTGTACACCTGCTCGCCCAGCGCATCCTGACGCAGATCCAGCAGCGCTCGCGAGTAGTCGTGGATAAATTCCGGATGCCCCTGGAAGCACAGCACCTGATCGTTGATGTGGTACGCGGCGAACGGGCAGAAATCGCTGGAAGCAATCACCGTGGCGTTCTCCGGCAACGCCGTGACCTGATCCTGGTGGCTGATCAACAGCGTCAGCTCTTCGCGCACCGGGCTCATCCACGGCGCCTTGGCCGCCAGTTTGTAGTTGTGAATGCCGACACCCCAGCCTTGAGTAGCACGCTCGCTCTTGCCGCCCAGCAACAGCGCCAGCAGCTGATGGCCGAAGCACACGCCGAGCAGTTTGTCGCCCCGCTCGTAGCGGGTCAGCAGGTATTGCTTTAGGGTCTGGATCCACGGGTCGGTGCCGAACGAGTCGGCCTTGCTGCCGGTGACCAGATACGCATCGAAAGTCAGGTCATCACTCGGATAGTCGCCCTGCATCACGTTGTACACCGTGAACTCGGCGGCGATCGGCTGTTGCGAGAACAGGCGCTGGAACATCTGCCCGTAACCCTGATATTGATCGACCAGTTCCGGACGCAGGATGTCGGTTTCCAGAATGCAGATGCGTAGCGACATAAAAAATACCTGACACGTGATGGGAATAATGCACACCCCAGAGCCTGCCTTGAAACCACCCGGCAAGGCAAGCCCCGAAATGCCTCCCCTCCCCGTTAGAACAACTCGCCTTTCGCGGCTTTTTCCAGCAGCAACGCAGGCGGTGCGAAACGCTCGCCGTACTGTTCCGCCAGGTACTGCGCCCGCGCGACGAAGTCCTTCACGCCATATTGATTGATGAACTGCAACGCGCCGCCCGTCCATGCCGCAAAACCGATGCCGAAGATCGAGCCGACATTGGCGTCCGCCGTCGACGTCAGCACGCCCTCCTCCACACAGCGCACGGTCTCGATGGCCTGCACGAACAGCAGTCGATCACGCACATCCTTGGGCGAAATCTGCCCGTCGGCTTTCTCGAAACGGGTTTTCAGCTCGGGCCACAAATGTTTCTGCCCACCCGCGGGGTACTCATAAAAACCGCCTCCCGCTGCCTTGCCCGGCCGCTTGTATTCGTTGAGCAGCAAGTCAATCACGGCGAACGCCGGGTGCTCAATCAGCGGTTTCCCTTCTGCCTGCAGGTCTTTGGCCGTTTGCTGACGGATATGGCTCATCAGGCTGAGGGAAACTTCGTCGGAGATCGCCAGCGGTCCGACAGGCATCCCGGCCTTGCGCGCTTCGGTCTCGATCATCGGCGCACTGACGCCCTCACCCAGCATGGCAATGCCTTCATTGGTAAAGGTGCCGAATACTCGAGAAGTAAAGAAACCGCGACTGTCGTTGACCACAATCGGGGTTTTCTTGATTTGCAGTACGAAATCGAACCCGCGTGCGAGGGTTTCGTCGCTGGTTTGCGCGCCTTTGATGATTTCCACCAGCGGCATCTTTTCCACCGGGCTGAAGAAGTGCAGGCCGATGAACTTGCTTTGATCCGGTACTGCGGTCGCCAACCCCGTGATGGGCAAGGTCGACGTGTTGGAAGCAATCACCGCGTCGGCGCCGACCACCTGCTGCGCTGCTGCCGAGACCTTGGCCTTGAGTTGACGATCCTCGAACACCGCCTCGATGATCAGATCGCAACCTGCCAGATCGGCGTCGCTTTCGGTCGGATGGATGCGCGCCAGCACCGCTTCACGCTGCTGCGCAGTCATCTGCCCGCGAGCGACTTTCTTGTCCAGCAATGCCGCCGAATGGGCTTTGCCCTTTTCCGCAGCCGCGAGGTTGATGTCTTTGAGCACCACGTCGATCCCGGCCGATGCGCTGACATAGGCGATCCCGGCGCCCATCATGCCCGCGCCGAGCACGCCCACGCGCTTCGTCACATAAGGCGCAAAACCCTGCGGCCGCGATCCGCCGGCGTTGATTTCATTGAGCTGGAACCAGAAGGTGCCAATCAGGTTTTTCGAGATCTGGCCGGTGGTCAGTTCGGTGAAATAACGGGTTTCGATCAGGTGCGCGGTGTCGAAATCCACCTGCGCGCCTTCCACCGCCGCACACAGAATCTTCTCCGGCGCCGGCAACGTGCCCTGGGTTTTGGTGCGCAGGATCGACGGCGCAATCGCCAGCATCTGCGCGACTTTCGGATTGGATGGCGTGCCGCCGGGAATCTGATAGCCCTTCACATCCCAACGCTGCACGGCCGCGGGATTGGCCAGAATCCAGGCCCGGGCCTTGGCCAGCAGCTCATCGCGATCCGCTGCCAGTTCATCAATCAGCCCCGCCTGCAACGCCTGCTGCGGACGGACTTTCTTGCCTTCAAGCAGATACGGCAAAGCCTTTTCGATGCCCAGCATGCGCACCATCCGCACCACGCCACCGCCGCCCGGCAACAGGCCGAGGGTCACTTCCGGCAAACCGAGCTGCACCGACGCATCGTCCAGTGCCACGCGGTGGTGGCAGGCCAGGCAGATTTCCCAGCCGCCGCCGAGCGCCGCGCCGTTGATCGCCGCGACCACCGGTTTGCCGAGGGTTTCCAGGGTGCGCAACTGGCCCTTGAGGGTCAGCACCATGTCATAGAAGGCCTTGGCTTCGGGCTTGCCGACCTTGATCAGTTCATTCAGGTCACCGCCGGCGAAGAAGGTTTTCTTGGCCGAGGTGATGATCACCCCGGCGATGTCATCTTTTTCCGCCTGCAAACGGGCGACGCTTTCGGCCATGGCTTCGCGGTACACCGCGTTCATGGTGTTGGCGCTCTGGCCCGGCATGTCGATGGTCAGGAGAACGATGCCGTCCTGGCCTTTTTCGTAACGAATGGCTTGGGTCATGACAGGATTCCTTGGGGTCAGAGGCGTTCGATGATGGTCGCGATGCCCATGCCGCCGCCGACGCACAGTGTCGCGAGGCCGTAGCGCAGGCGCCGGGCTTCCAGTTCATCGAGCAAGGTGCCGAGGATCGCGCAACCGGTGGCGCCCAGCGGGTGGCCCATGGCGATCGAGCCGCCATTGACGTTGACCTTGTCCGGGTCGACAGCCATGTCCTTGATGAACTTCAGCACCACCGAGGCGAACGCCTCGTTGACTTCAAACAAGTCGATGTCTTCCACCCGCAGCCCGGCCTTGGCCAACGCCTTGCGAGTGGCCGGCGCCGGGCCGGTGAGCATGATGGTCGGATCGGTGCTGGTGACCGCCGTGGCGACGATCCGCGCCCGGGGTTGCAGGCCCAACGCGCGGCCCTTGGCCTCGGAGCCGATCAACATCAGCGCCGCGCCGTCGACGATCCCCGAGCTGTTGCCCGGCGTGTGCACATGGTTAATCCGCTCGACATGGCTGTAGACCCGCAACGCCGTGGCGTCGAAGCCCATCTGGCCAATCATTTCGAAACTCGGCTTGAGCTTGCCCAGACCTTCAAGAGTCGACTCGGCGCGAATGAACTCATCGTGATCGAGCAGGATGATGCCGTTCTGGTCCTGCACCGGCACCAACGACTTGTTGAACGAACCGTCGGCCCGGGCACGGGCGGCTTTCTGTTGCGAATGCAGCGCGTAGGCATCGACGTCCTGGCGGCTGAAGCCTTCAAGGGTGGCGATCAGGTCGGCGCCAACGCCTTGTGGCGTGAAGTGGCTGTGCAGGTTGGTCTGCGGGTCCAGCGCCCAGGCGCCACCGTCGCTGCCCATCGGCACGCGGGACATGGACTCCACACCACCGACCACTACCAGATCCTCGAACCCGGAGCGCACTTTCATCGCCCCCAGGTTCACCGCTTCCAGCCCCGAGGCGCAGAAGCGGTTGATCTGCACACCCGCGACGCTGACGTCCCAATCGGCCACCTGCACGGCGGTCTTGGCGATGTCGGAGCCCTGATCGCCAATCGGCGTGACGCAACCGAGCACCACGTCATCGACCTGGCTGGTGTCCAGCGCGGTGCGCGCCTGCAAAGCGGTCAGCAGCCCGGCCACCAGGTTCACCGGTTTGACGCTGTGCAGCGAACCATCGGCCTTGCCCTTGCCACGGGGCGTGCGTAACGCGTCGAAAATCAAAGCTTGGGTCATGACGTCCTCGAACCTGTGCGGTGAGTGAAATTCGTGCTGTCACTGTTGTCTTCGCAGGCGACGGATTCAATGACCACAGCGCTCAATGACGTTGACGCGCACGCTCAGACGGACGGTCATCCATGGCTTGGTTAACCGGTTCAGGTGTGCGAGCTGTCTAGCAAACGGGCGGCAAAGAAGCTGGCAATGGGCCTCATGCCTTTTTAATCGCAACCGGTAGCAAGTACATACGAAATGGATCTAAGCGAAGCGTGACGCGGGCCCTAAGGTGAAGATGTACGTTGTTGTCGTCGGGTTTTGCCGAGGCAGACGTTCTTCAACAGGAAGTGCAGCGCTTGCCATCATGGATATGCAGGCAGGCATCAGGAAATAACAAAAAAGGCGGTCAAGCCATGTTCAAACAACCAAAAGTACGGCAAGCAGGGCTCATTCTTTTCGCCACGACGCTGTTGTTGATTCTGCCGAACCTGACCAAGGTCCTCGGCTGACTCAAGCGGCAGGTATTGTTTATCGCCACTGAAAATGTGACTGGCCCGCTATCCGGGCCAGCGTGGCTGTGCCAACCTTTGCGCACTTCCACGACACGGACGGCGATCATTTGAAAACGCTCATTCTGTTCGGGGCCATGCTGCTGAGCATGCCCCTGACTGCCGCGCAGCTGAACCTGGAGCTGGGCGCGAACAGCCGCACCTGGCAGACCGAGGAGTTGCTCAAGCATCCTCAGGTACAAACCCTCACGATCAAGAATGATGTGTCCTACAAGAAGGACATGACTTATCGGGCCGTGCCGATTGCCGCGCTGCTGACCGGCATCAAACCGGACGATCACCTGCAAGCCGTAGCGCTGGACGGTTTTGCCGCTGAGCTGTCTGCGGCTCCATTACTAAAAACCCAAGGCTCACGCGCCTGGCTGGCCATCGAAGATCCGGCGCAGCCCTGGCCGCCGCTGTCGGAAGGCAAGCACAGCGCCGGGCCGTTTTATCTGGTGTGGACCGATCCGCAGGCCGGCAATATCAGCCCGGAACAATGGCCATTCGAAGTGGCGAGCATCAAGCGCATGGCACCGGTGGCCGAACGCTTCCCTGCCCTGTTGCCGGCCCCTGCGTTGAAGGCCGATGACCCGGTGAATCAGGGTTTCGCGCTGTTCCAGAAGAATTGTCTGGCGTGCCATCGCCTGAATGGCGCGGGCGATGCGCAGTTTGGGCCGGATCTGAATATCCCGTACAACCCGACCGAGTACTTCGGCGCGGACTTCCTCAAGCGCTACATCCGCGATCCGCAGAGTCTGCGTCAGTGGCCGCAGGCGAAGATGCCGGGGTTTAACGCCGAGGTGTTGCCGGATGCGGATCTGCAGAAACTGATCGGGTATTTGCAGCACATGGCCGGGCGCAAGGTTGCGCCCGCCAAGTAAACCGACCACATCGTTTACTGCTGCTGCACCGAGATGATTGGCGCTGGTGTCGGCGACACCAGCACTTTCGCGTGCATCTGCTCTGACCCGCCGCCCCGGCGCATGCCGCGCACCGGACAGGCATCCAGATAATCCAGACCCACCGCCAGTTTCAGGTGCCGCTCCGGCCGCGCCAGTTCATTGGTCACGTCAAAGCTGTACCAGGCGTCATCGATCCAGGCTTCGGCCCAGGCGTGACTGGCCAGATGCTCGCAATCCTCGCTGTACAGATAACCCGACACATAACGTGACGGCACGCCAAGGCTGCGCGCGCAGGCCAGAAACGCATGGGCGTGATCCTGGCAAACACCCGCTCGCCCGGCAAACGCTTCGGCGGCGCTGGTGTCGACTTCGGTGGAACCCGGCTTGTAAGTCATGTGCTGGTTCAAACCGTGCATCAGATCGATCAATGCGTTGCGGTCACGTCGTTGCTTGCAGGACTTCTCGGCAAACGCCCGCAATGCCTCGTCAGCCTCGGTCAGCCGGGTGAACCGCAGGAACGGCAGCGCCGACTGACTCTCGTGCTCCGCCTCGCGCAATTCGTCGATATCAACCTGCCCCCGGGCGCCGATGATGATCGCTTCGTGGGGCTCGTCCATGGTCAGGACGTGCAGGATGTTGCCGAACGGATCGAGCTGGGCGCGCACCGGGCGCGGCAGGTCAAGCTGCCAGCTCAGCACGTGCTGACGCTCGCTGTCGTGGGGTGTCAGGCGCAGGTACTGGATGCTCGCGCGCACCTGATCTTCGTAGTGATAGGTGGTCTCGTGGCTGATGGAAAGTCTCATGCGGCCTCCAGGTAGGAACTGTGAATGGCGTTGCCCAACTGGCGCACCAGCGGGATGAATTCGGTGAGCCAGGCGTGCAACCCTTCCTCAAGGATTTCTTGAATACCGGTGTAGCGCAGACGCGCGTCCATTTCCGCCGCCAGTCGTTGCGCGGGACGACCGTTGGCCCCAGGCAACTGCGCCAGAATCTGGTCGATTTCTTCGGTGCAGGCCCGCAGCGAACGCGGCACATCCGCACGCAACAAAAGAAGCTCGGCCACATGCCGGGCGCCCGGCGCATCGCGATAGATCTCGGTATAGGCCTCGAACGATGACAAGGCCCGCAACAGCGCACTCCACTGGTAATAGGCGTGAGCGGTGCCGTCACTGACGGCTTCCGCCTGATCGCCTGCCATTTCGTAACGCGCATCGAGCAGACGCAACGTGTTGTCAGCGCGTTCGATAAACGTACCCAGGCGAATGAAACGAAACGCGTCGTTGCGCATGATGGTGCCGTAGGACGCGCCCCGAAACAGGTGCGAACGCTCCTTGATCCACTCGCAGAAACGGCTCATGCCGTAGCGACTGAGGCCCTGATTGGCGATCCCGCGGATCTCCAGCCAGGTGGCGTTGATGTTCTCCCACATGTCAGCGGTGATTCGTCCTCGCACCGCATGGGCGCTGGCCCGTGCCGCACCTAGGCAGCTGTAGATGCTTGCCGGGTTGGCCGCGTCGAGGGCGAAGAAGTGCAGCAGTCGCTCGGCATGCAACTCGCCGTGGCGTTCCAGGTAATCGTCCAGCGTGCCGGTGATCAACAGCGGCATCGCCAGTTCGTGCAGACCGTCGCCACGGCCGTCCTGCGGCATCAGCGACAGCGAATAGCTGACATCGAGCATCCGTGCGAGGTTTTCCGCCCGCTCCAGGTAACGCGACATCCAGTACAGATCCGAGGCAGTTCTACTTAACATGGCAGGCTTCCTTCAATCCTCGACCACCCAGGTGTCCTTGGTTCCGCCGCCCTGGGATGAATTCACCACCAGAGAGCCTTCACGCAGGGCGACACGGGTCAAACCGCCGGGCACGACCCGGGTTTCGCGGCCGGACAATACGAACGGGCGCAGGTCGATATGGCGCGGCGCAATGCCGTTTTCGACAAAGGTCGGACAGGTCGACAGTGACAGCGTCGGTTGCGCGATGTACGCGTGGGGCTTGGCCTTGATCCGCTCGCGGAACGCATCGATTTCCGCGTTCGTCGCCGCCGGCCCCACGAGCATTCCGTAACCGCCGGAGCCCTGGGTTTCCTTGACCACCAGATCCGCAAGATTGGCCAGTACATGGGAAAGCTCGGACGGGTTGCGGCATTGCCAGGTCGGCACGTTCTTCAGGATCGGTTCTTCGTCGAGGTAGAAACGGATCATCTCGGTAACGAACGGGTACACCGATTTGTCGTCCGCCACGCCGGTGCCGATGGCATTGGCAAGCACCACGTTGCCGGAGCGATACGACGACAGCAGTCCCGGCACGCCGAGCATCGAATCCGGGCGGAACGCCAGCGGGTCGAGGAACGCGTCGTCGAGCCGGCGGTAGATCACGTCCACCGCTTTCGGTCCGTCGGTGGTGCGCATGAAGACCTTGTCGTCGCGCACGAACAGGTCCGCGCCCTCCACCAGTTCCACGCCCATTTCCCGGGCGAGAAACGCATGCTCGAAAAACGCGCTGTTGAAGCGTCCCGGTGTCAGCACCACCACACTCGGGTCGTCGATGGGGCTTGAGCTTTTCAGGGTGTCGAGCAGCAGGTTCGGGTAATGATCGATGGGCGCGATGCGCTGGGCCGCGAACAGCTCGGGGAACAGGCGCATCATCATCTTGCGGTCTTCGAGCATGTAGCTCACGCCGCTCGGCGTGCGCAGGTTGTCCTCGAGCACGTAATACGTGCCGTCGCCGTCGCGCACCAGATCGACGCCGGAGATGTGCGAATAGATATCGCGGTGCAGATCCAGCCCCTGCATCGCCAACTGGTATTGCTCGTTGGCCAGCACCTGCTCGGCGGGAATGATCCCGGCCTTGATGATGCGTTGCTCGTGGTAAAGATCGGCGAGGAACATGTTCAACGCCTTGACCCGCTGGATGCAGCCGCGCTCGACGATCCGCCACTCGCTGGCAGGAATGCTGCGCGGAATGGTGTCGAAGGGAATCAGGCGTTCTGTCCCTTGCTCGTCCCCGTAGAGCGTGAAGGTGATCCCGGCGCGATGGAACAGCAGATCGGCCTCGCGTCGCCGCTGGGCCAGCAGCTCGTCAGGTGTCTCGGCCAGCCAGCGGGCAAACTCCCGGTAATGCGGGCGGATCTGGCCGCCGGCATCGTACATCTCATCAAAATAGGTGCGGATCATGCCGTACTCCTTGTCACTCCGGACATACAGGCCTTCGCAAGGCCCGTGCCATCGGCATAAACGCTTTGATTTCAATCGGTTGGATATTCACGCCACACGCGCCGCACCATTCCTGTGCGGCAAATGCTCCAACCTGATCGCCCCCGCTTCATTGCGACGCAATCCCGTCGCCTATCACCAGCATAGTCAGAGTTGATTTCACTGCCCGCAGGCCACTGCGGATAATCCGCGCATCCGCTGCAAAAACGTCGCTGACGAAGTACGCAGCCTCACTGATCCGGCTTGCCTCGGCAGCCCTCCCGGCCGTAACCCTGACCGGTTTCCTCTCCTTCCGGTCTTCCCTTTCAGCCACCTTTTCAGGTGGCTTTTTTTTTGCACCGGTTTCTTGTTTCAGGGTTTTGCCATGCGCTTTCGGGGCCGTAGAAACGACAACGGCCGACCCGAAGGTCAGCCGTAGCTCGACGTGTTGCGAGAGTGATCAGTTCAAACGATGCCGGTTGCGGATCTCCTGTTTCACGCCCCAGCCTTCGATGATGCCGCCCAAGGGCTCGACCACCGCCGAGAAGCCCTGCTCGAAATCGCCAATGTCGTCGTAGGTTGCGTACATCACCTTGCTCAATTCCAGAGACCAGGCGCCGTCGTCGCGCGCACTGACCTGGGCATTGATGGATTCACCGCGAAATTTGCCTGCCGCCCTGCGCGCCCGCTCCTCGTCCGGGAAAATGGCGTAGAACTCGATGGGATGGAATCGGGAAAAATCGAAACCGCCTTCTTTCATGCGGCGCAGCACGCTGCTGCTGATGTCTTCTTGATAGGCTGTGCTCATGAATCGTCCCCCTCGCATAGATGGATAGACTTTCCGTATTCCCTGCACTGGCCCACTGGGCCCGGGTGCTTACGGCAACCGCGTTGCCGGCGGGAAACAAGCATGTAGCTGACAAGACCAGACCTTAGCGATCCGTTCGCTGATCTCGCTTGCAGAGTAGCCCCAAGATAGAGCCGCTGCCAAGGCCTGGTACATGAAGAAAATGAAGATTCAGATTGGGGTGATGCTGCGGATTTCGATGCTGTTCTGGGTTTTCAGGCTTTTTACGCCGGCATCGGCGGTGCGTCCTTCCAGATCGTTCAGGTCAAGCTCGGCGGCGACTGGCAGGAATCGTTCCTTGATGAGGCGGGCTGCCCGTTCATGGCTGGGGCATTCCTCGCACTCGAAGACTTCGTCGATCGTTTCACCATGATCGTCCACGAAAGTGACTTTCCACTTTGACATCGGAGCCTCCTCGATCAAACCCGCAAATGGGCTTACACCTATCTCGACTTTTGTCAGGATTGATCGTTCAAAAGGTTTACACCGATGCAACATGAAAAAAGCCCAGGCCGGTGTGTTTTCGCACACCGGCCTCGGCTTTTTCTGACCCGCGAACGATCAGTCGTTGCTTGGCTTGTTCACCGCTTGCAGCACGTACTGCGGCAAGGCGAAAGCACCGATGTGGATTTCCGGGTTGTAGTAGCGGGTGACGATGCCGCTGCCGATGAAGCGCTGTTGCAGCACTTCGCGGGTCAGCTTGCGGTAGGCCGGGTTGGTCGAGCCCCAGGCGAAGGTCATCGAACCGCCGATGTAGGTCGGCACGGCCGCCTGATAGAAGTGCCAGTCCGGGAACAGGCTGCGCAGGCGCCCGGCAGTGGTTTTCACTTCTTCGATCTGCATGAACGGCGTGCCGTTCTGGGTCACGAGGATGCCGCCCTCGTTCAGGCAGCGGTGGCAGGCCTGGTAGAAGTTTTCCGAGAACAGTACTTCGCCCGGGCCGATCGGGTCGGTGGAGTCGGAAATGATCACGTCGAATTTTTCGGTGGTGGTGGCGACGAAGCGCATGCCGTCGTCGATCACCAGGTTCAGGCGTGGATCGTCGTAGGCGCCCTTGGAGTGGTTCGGTAGAAACTCTTTGCACATGTCGACCACGGTGCCGTCGATCTCGACCATGGTGATGTGCTCGACGCTGGCGTGTTTGGTCACTTCGCGCAGCATGCCGCCGTCGCCGCCGCCGATGATCAGCACACGCTTGGCGGTGCCGTGGGCGAGGATCGGCACGTGGGTGAGCATTTCGTGGTAGATGAACTCATCGGCTTCGGTGGTCTGGATCACGCCGTCCAGCGCCATCACCCGGCCCATGCGCGGGTTCTGGAAGATCACCAGGTGCTGGTGTTCGGTGCGCACTTCGTGCAGCAGTTTTTCCATGCGAAAACGCTGGCCGTAGCCTTCGTAGAGGGTTTCCAGGTATTCGCTGGTCTTGGTGACGGTCATGGTGAAGTGCTCCGATGAATGCGCGGGCGCCAATCGTCAGGTTCGATTGCCCGGGAAAGGCGCGCATTCTACGTTGCCGAAGATGACAGGTCGAACCTCAGTTCATCGGTCCGACCCGATCAGGGTGCGAACGGTCAGATCCGCACGTTGCCCCGCGGCCCGGCAATCGCCCAGATGATCAGGCCCAGCACCGGCAGGAGGATGATCAGCAGCACCCAGAGGATTTTCATCCCGGTCTCGGCGCCGCTTTTCAGCACATTGATGATCGCCCAGATGTCGAGCGCAAGAATGATCAGGCCGACCAGGCCGTTGAACGTGGAACCCATGGTGTCGCTCCAGAATAGTGGCATGCACTTTTAGGATAGACGGTCGCGCTCAGGGTTCCCTTTTATTGCGTTCAGACGTGAACGGCGACCTTCAAGGCTTCCAGCGACGGCGCGGCGGCGATGCCAACTTCGTCGCACAGTTCCAGCACACGCGACACATCGTTGCCGTAGACCAGCACCACTTGCAGCTCGTCGTCGAGCAACTGGCTGAAGTTCATCAACGTGTAACCGCCGTTTTCCTTGTTCAGGCTGCTCATCTGCACCTGGATGCGGTTGAGCGCGGTCAGGGCCTCGGTCTTGGCCAGTTGCTTGGGCTTGAGGTTGAACTCCACGCCCGGACCGAACGAGGCAACGATCTGCGCGAACAGGTCGGCGTAGGTGTCAGCCTGGAACAGCACGGTCTCCGGCAGGCTGCCGACCACGACCCACTCGCCCAGCGGAATCGGGAAAGTCTCGTCGTAGTTAATGTCCGGGTTGGCGGTCAGAAAAGCGTCGGCATCGGCGTAGGCCTGCGCCGCTTCGTCAGCGACCTTCAGGATCTCGTCTTCGCCCATGCAGCCGGAGCTGATTTTGCTGATGAGTTCGGCGAGTGCGGCTTTCATGGGGGCGGATCCTGTGGCGAAGGGAATTTTGAGGGCGCGAAGGATAGCGCATTCTCGCCTTCGCCACAGAGCGGGTTCCGGCCAGCGGCCTCAGCCCAGCAGTTTTTCCAGCTGCGCGGTGGTGTCCACGGCGCCCATGGTGCGGGCCGCGTCCAGCGCGGTGACACCATTGGCATCCTTGGCTTTCGGGTCGGCGCCCTGGTCGATCAAGTAGTCGACGATTTCAACCCGGTTGAACATCGCCGCCATCATCAGCGCCGTGCGGCCATCGAAGGAGGCGCCTTCAATCTGCGCCCCGCCCTCGACCAGGGCCTTGACCACGGCCAGATCACCCTTGAACGCCGCGCCGGCAATCGGGCTCTGGCCGTTGCCATTGCGTTGTTCCGGGTCGGCCTTGTGCTTTAGCAGCACTTGCACCGCGTCCACGTGACCGTAATAGCTGGCGAGCATCAGCAGGGTGTCGCCCTTGCTGTTGGTCAGGTTCACCGGCAGACCGGCAGTGATCAGGCGATCGAGCATCACCGCATCGCCCTCGCGCGCCTTGTTGAACACCTGTTCAGTGAATTCGGCTGCTTCCTCGGGGGTCATCTGGCGGCTTTGGTCAGACATGGTTCACTCCACTTTCGGTCAATCGGAAAGCCGACAGTTTCCCGAGCGCAGCGATAGCTGTCATCCCCTTTTTTCCAAGACCGCCGATAGCCAATATCAATAGCGGTACTTGCCTGCCCGGATGTCGGCAAGAATTTCATCCGTGACCTGCACGTAGGTTTCGCTCCCCGGCAGCCAGGCGTAAATCGGATCATCCGCCGTCAGGCCGGGGTCGAAGCCTTCGTTTTTCAGGCGGGTTTTCTGGTATTTGAAGGTGCCGGTGGTTTCCATCTTCACCTTGACCCGCAGGAACAGCGGCACCGCATAGGCCGGCATGCGCTGGCGGGCGAAGGCCAGCAATTCGGCAAAATCCAGGGTCGCCAGCGACTCGGCCGGGGTGATCGCCGCCATCCCGGCGCGACCGTTGGTATTGGGGATTTCCACACCATAGGCCACCGCTTCGGAAATATGCGGATGCTGGAGCAGCAGGTTTTCGACCTCGGTGGTCGAGACGTTCTCGCCCTTCCAGCGGTAGGTGTCGCCGAGACGGTCGACAAACTGTGCGTGGCCGAAACCGATGTTGCGCAGCAGATCGCCGGTGTTGAAGAAGCGATCGCCCTTGGTGAACACGTCCTGTAGCACGACTTTCGCGGTTTTCTGTGGATCGGTGTAGCCGTCCAGCGGCGCCTTGTCGTCGATCCGCGCCAGCAGCAGGCCCCGCTCGCCCCGACCGACCTTGCGCATGAATCCGTCATCGCCGCGAATCGGCTCGCCGCTGTCCTGGTCATAGGCGACCAGTTCCCAGGCCATCAGCGAGAAACCGATGGTGTTGTCGAAATTGAGGATGTTGGTGAAACCGATATTGCCGTCGCTGGCCGCGTACAGCTCGCAAATGTGATCCACGCCGAAACGGGTCTTGAACTCGGCCCACGCGCCGGGCCGCAGGCCGTTGCCGATCATCTTGCGCACATCATGACGACTGTCGTCGGCACTGAGCGGCTGATCCACCAGATACCGGCACAACTCACCGACGTAACCGATGGTGGTGGCGCGGTAGCGGCGCACATCGCTCCAGAACTGGCGGGCGCTGAACTTGCGGCGAATGGCGAAACCCGAGGCGCCATTGACCGCCGAACCCCAACACACGCAAAGCCCGGTGGCGTGGTACAGCGGCAAGGTGCAATAGACGATGTCGTCGGGGCGCATGTCGAGGGCGATCATGCCGAAGCTCGCCGAACTGCGCATCCAGCGTCCGTGCTTGAACACGCCGGCTTTCGGCAAACCGGTGGTGCCGGAGGTGTAGATATAGAAACAGGGGTCGTCGAAGAAAATCTGCCGGCTGCTGGCCGGGTTGTCGCCCGAGGCGTCGGCGCTGGCGCTGATCAGGTTGATGTAGCCCTCGGGCGCGATGCCCGGATGGCTGAAGGTATCCTGATCGGCGACGAACCAGGCGCGCACTGCCGGGATCGACACTTGCTCGCGTACCGCCGCAAACGCCGGCAACAACTCTTCACCGACGACAATCGCCGCCGGCATTACCAGATTGATGCTGTGGATCAGCGTATCGCGGGTCTGCGAGGTATTGAGCAGCGCACTGACGGCGCCCACTTTGGCCAGGGCCAGAATCGTCACCAGCAATTCCGGGCGGTTCTCGATGAACACCGCCACCACATCGCCTTTACCGATGCCCTGCCCGATCAGATAGTGGGCGATGCGGTTGGCCCACTGGTTGACCTGTGAATAACTCAGCACCACCTCACCCGACAGCAGCGCGGGGCCCTCGGGATTGCGCAGAGTCGCTTGCTCGAAAGTCCAGCCCAGGCCACAGGTTTGGGTCGGATCCTTGACGTTGGCCACCTTCATGCCTTTCACCACCCGAGGGATGGCTTTGGCAATCATCGGCAGCTTGCGGAGCATCATGCCCCAGGTAATCGTGTCGCTAGGCGCGTGGCGCATGGCAGCTCCCGTTCGACCTTGACGCGCAGGCCGGATTTTTATTGTCGGGCAATCGGGTGAGGCAACCGGCGCTTCTCGAGCGAGGGTCGAGGCCGAAAATACGTCAGGGCTTCTCAGGCTGTACACGCGGTTTTTGCAATGTTTTGTATCCGCCAGGGGCTGCAACGCACAGCGGGATTCCGGCCGGAGATATTGGTTCCATCGGATCGACAGTGATCCCGCAAAATGCAGGATGCACGATGGCCATTCATGCAGATTGCACGACAGACGAAACGACCTAATTTTATAACTTACTGATTTACAACGATTTTTATAAACAGAAATACTGGCACAATCGCTGCAACTCCCTATACATGCTTGCCATTCAAGTGCATACGGAGCTGAAAGACATGAACCTGATCCAAGAAAAATTTACCTCCCTGTTCTCCAACTTCGCCGTCACCACCCAGCCACGTCCCGATGGCGGGATTCTGCTGACGCTGAAGAGTGCCGACGGCAAAGTGTTCAAGCGTGCGCTCACCTATCAGCAATTGCATACCGGCGACCAACTGTCGTGGGCGATCAGCGCGATCCGTCGTGATCTGGCAGAACAAGCCAGCGAGCTGCCGCAGATCGGCATGCTGCAAAGCCAGCAGCGTTTCGCCCTGCCGACTTATCACTCGATGTAATTCGAACACCGTATAAACAGACAGGCCGTGGAGCTTTCGCTTCACGGCCTGTTTTTTTTGCGCGTCGATTGGGTGAACTCAGAACGCTTCCGGTTCGATCCCGGTAAAACTGTCGACGGTCACATGCCCTGCCAACTCCCCGCCTTCACGGGCCAGCCCGCAGGTTTGCAGGCCGGCGGCCTGGGCCGCATCGAGTTCCTGCACGATATCGGACAGGAACAGGATCTCCTGCGGTTCGACACCGATGGCCCGCTGGATATTGCTGTACGACTGCGCTTCGCGCTTCGGCCCAGAGGTCGTGTCGAAATAGCCGCTGAACAGCGGCGTCAGATCCCCTGCTTCCGAGCAGCCGAAAATCAGCTTCTGCGCCTGGATCGAACCGGATGAATACACAAACAGTTGATAACCGGCCTGATGCCAGCGCTGCAGCGCTTCAACGGCATCCGGATAAACATGGCCTTTCAACTGCCCGGCCTGATAGCCCTGTTCCCAGACCATGCCCTGCAACGCTTTCAGCGGCGTGGCCTTGCGGTCTTCGGCAATCCACGCCAGCAGAATTTCCACGACCCGCTCGACGTCAGCCTGCGGTTCGTTGCTGTCGCGGCGCACGGCGTCCAGTTGTTCGGCAACGTCGGCGCGCTGAGCGTTCTGGCGAACGAAGTCCGGCAGATGTTTCGCCGCATACGGGAACAGCACGTCGAACACAAAACTCACCGCGCTGGTGGTGCCTTCGATGTCGGTGAGAATGACCTTGATCGACATCGGCTCAGTCCTCCAGACGCGGGAAGCGGCCGGCGATGTCTTCGCCGGTGAAGTTGGCGACCCAGCCTTCAGGGTTGTTGAACAGGCGGATCGCCACGAAATGCGGGTTCTCGCCCATGTCAAACCAGTGTTTGGTGCCGGCCGGCACCGAAATCAGGTCGTTCTTCTCGCACAGCACGGCGTAGACGTAATCATCGATGTGCAGGGTAAACAGGCCACGGCCGGCGACGAAGAAGCGTACTTCGTCTTCGCCATGGCGATGTTCTTCGAGGAACTTGGCGCGCAATTCGGCTTTTTGCGGGTGGTCGCTGTTGAGGCTGATCACGTCGACCGTGATGTAACCGCGCTCGGTCATCAGTTTGTCGATCTGCTCTTTATAGGCACCGATCACTTCTTCCTGGCTGGCGCCGGGCTGGATCTTCGCGGCGGCTTGCCAGCGGTCGAAGCGCACGCCCTGCTCGGCCAGGGTCGAGGCGATGTCTTCGAAATGGGTCAGCACCTTGTTCGGAATCTCGGGGCTGGAAACGTGATAGACGGACAGGCTGCTCATGGGGCATTCCTCGGTTTCGGCCTTGCCGTCCGGTTCTTCGAGACCGGTCGGGCACTGCATTCATCAGGCAAATAGGCTGGTTCCGGTGAAGTCAGCCTTGGCGGTTCATGACGCTGCGGGTCTTCAACTCGCATTCAAACAGGAATTCAAAGGCCTCGATCTGGCGCAACGCGTCGCTCATCTGCGCGCCCCAGGTATAGAGGCCGTGACCGCGAATCAGATAACCCACGCAATCGGGATGGGCGTCGAGCCAAGGCTGCACCTTGGCGGCGAGGCGCGCAATGTCCTGATCGTTGTCGAAGATCGGCACGCGCACCCGGGACTCGTGGGTCGAAATGCCGCTGAAGGCTTTTTGCAGTTCGTAGTCTTCGAACTCGATGAAATCTTGCGGCGTCAGGCGCGACAGCACCGTGGCGTTCACCGAGTGGGTGTGCAGCACCGCGCCGATTTCCGGACGCCAGCTGTAGAGCTGGGTGTGCAGCAGGGTTTCGGCGGACGGTTTTTTGCCGGGCTCAAGACTGTTGCCGGACAGGTCGGTGGCGAGCACGTCGTCCAGGCCCAACTGGCCCTTGTGCTTGCCCGACACGGTCAGCAGCGCTTCGCTTGGCGACAGGCGCGTCGAGTAATTGCTGCTGGTGGCCGGCGACCAGCCGCGACCATAAAGAAAACGCCCGGCGTCGACAATTTGCTGGGCAAGCTGTTCACGGGTTAGGCTCATGGCCTGTCCTCTTGCATTCGAATGGCAATGATAACGGCAGCGGCGAGCGCTGCGAGACTGGCAATACTAAAGGTCAATGTCGCGCCGAGGGCATTCCAGCTGTAACCGGAATACAAAGCGCCGAGCGCACCGCCGGTGCCGGCCAGCGCGGCATACAACGCCTGGCCCTGCCCTTGCTGGCGCGCGCCGAAGCTACGTTGCACGAACGCGATGGCAGCCGCATGAAAGCTGCCGAACGTCGCCGCGTGCAGCACCTGGGCAAACAGCAAGACCCACAGGAACTCGGCGAACGAACCTAGCAGCAACCAGCGCAGCGCCGCCAGCAGAAAACTCGCCATCAGCACCCGCCGCAGGGAAAAACGCGCGAGGATCCGGCTCATGGCCATGAACATCAGCACTTCCGCCACCACGCCGACCGCCCAGAGCATGCCGATCACGCCACGGCTGTAGCCCAGTCGCTCGAGGTGCAGGGTCAAAAACGTGTAATACGGCCCGTGGCTCATCTGCATCAGCGCCACGCAACCGTAGAACGCCAACACCCCAGGATTGCGCAACTGCTTGAGAAAGCCCTCGCCTGTCGGCCGGTTGCCCTGAGGTGGCTGCGCATTCGGCACCCACAGGCTGCTGAGGACGATGCCGGCCATGATCAACACCAGCGCCGCCGGGTAGATATCGAGGCTGAGCCACTCGAACAGGCGACCGAGGGCGACCACGGTGATGATGAAACCGATCGAGCCCCACAGGCGAATCTGACTGTAGCGGGAGGTCTGGCCCTGCAAATGCGCGAGGGTGATGACTTCGAACTGCGGCAGCACCGCGTGCCAGAAGAACGCATGCAAGGCCATGACCATCGCCAGCCAGGCGTAGGTCTTGCTGACGAAAATCAATGAGAACGTCAGCAGCGTGCACACCGCGCCAAAGCGCACGATGGCCAGGCGCCTGCCGGTGTAATCGCCGAGCCAGCCCCAGATGTTCGGCGCCACGCAGCGCATCAGCATTGGGATCGCCACCAGCTCGCCGATCCGAGCGGCACTGAAACCGAGGTGATCGAAGTACAGCGCCAGAAACGGCGCCGTCGAACCGAGCAAGGCGAAATAGAACAGATAGAAACTGGACAGCCGCCAGTACGGGAGCGCCGCCACGCTCAGACCGCAGCGGCAGTGAGTTGACCCATCAGAGCTGGCCCAGCACCGGGGTGCTCACGCGCACATCGGCATTCTGGCCACGGTGACGCAGCAGGTGATCCATCAGCACGATGGCCATCATCGCCTCGGCAATCGGCGTGGCGCGGATGCCGACGCACGGATCGTGACGGCCCTTGGTGATCACGTCGACCGGATTGCCGTCGATGTCGATCGAACGGCCCGGGGTGGTGATGCTCGAAGTCGGCTTCAACGCCAGGTGCGCAACGATCGGCTGACCCGAGGAGATCCCGCCGAGAATGCCGCCGGCGTTGTTGCTGAGGAAGCCTTCCGGAGCCATTTCATCGCGGTGCTCGGTGCCACGCTGGGCGACGCAGGCGAAACCGGCGCCGATTTCCACACCTTTGACCGCGTTGATGCTCATCAGCGCATGGGCCAGTTCGGCGTCGAGACGGTCGAAGATCGGCTCGCCCAGGCCCGGCATCACGCCTTCGGCAACCACGGTGATCCTGGCGCCGACGGAGTCTTGATCGCGGCGCAACTGGTCCATGTAGGCTTCCAGCTCCGGCACTTTGTCGGGGTCCGGGCTGAAGAAGGCGTTCTGCTCGACCGATTCCCAGGTCTTGAACGGGATTTCGATCGGGCCGAGCTGGCTCATGTAGCCGCGAATGACGATGCCCTGGCTGGCCAGGTATTTCTTGGCGATGGCGCCGGCCGCCACGCGCATGGCGGTTTCCCGCGCGGAGCTGCGACCGCCGCCGCGGTAGTCGCGCTCGCCGTATTTGTGGTGGTAGGTGTAGTCGGCGTGGGCCGGGCGGAACAGGTCCTTGATCGCCGAGTAGTCCTTGGACTTCTGGTCGGTGTTGCGGATCAGCAGGCCGATGGAGCAACCGGTGGTGCGGCCCTCGAACACGCCGGAGAGGATTTCGACTTCGTCGGCTTCCTGGCGCTGGGTGGTGTGGCGGCTGGTGCCCGGCTTGCGACGGTCAAGGTCGCGTTGCAGGTCTTCAAGGGAAATCTCCAGGCCCGGCGGGCAGCCGTCGACAATGGCGACCAACGCCGGACCATGGCTTTCGCCCGCGGTGGTGACAGTGAACAGCTTGCCGTAGGTATTGCCGGACATGCAGGACGCTCCGTGAAATCGAACCCAGATTCGTGATGCGCGCCAGTATACGCAGGCTAACCGAGTAGTTCATCCTCGAACCTTAGCGGTGTGGGTGAGTCCAACCGGCACCTTGGCAAATGATGGCGTGATGATGCTGCGAGTTTTGATCTTGAGCCTTTCCCTGTTTACCGGCTTCGTCCAGGCGACTGTCCTGCAACGACCGGTCACGTTGACGACTGACAACGGCGAACTTTTCGGTTCGCTGTTGCTGCCGAAATCCGACAACCCCGTGCCGGTTGTCCTGATCCTTTCTGGCTCGGGTCCTACCGATCGTGACGGAAACAACCCCGACGGCGGACGCAATGACAGCCTCAAGCGACTGGCCTGGGTGCTGGCCAAGCACAATATCGCCAGTGTGCGCTTCGACAAGCGCGGTGTGGCCGCCAGCCTGGCGGCGACTCCGGACGAGCGAAACCTGTCGGTGGAAGCCTACGTGGCGGACGCCGTGGCCTGGGGTCAGAAGCTGAAAGCCGATCCGCGCTTCGGTCCATTGATTTTGCTGGGCCACAGCGAAGGTGCATTGATCGCCAGCCTGGCGGCGCCGAAGGTGGACGCCGCTGCGGTGATCTCTCTCTCTGGCACAGCCCGGCCCATTGATCAGGTGCTGCGCCGGCAACTGGCCCGCAGCCTCCCTCCTCCTTTGATGCTGCGCAGCAACGAATTGCTCGACAGCCTCAAGGCCGGGCGCACCGACGACAATGTGCCGGCGCCGTTGCAGGTGATTTTCCGTCCGAGTGTGCAGCCGTATCTGATTTCGCTGTTCCGTCAGGATCCGGCGGCGGCCTTCGCTCAACTGCAAATGCCGGCGCTGATCGTGCAAGGCAGCAACGATATTCAGGTCCAGGTCGATGATGCGAAATTGCTCAAGGCCGCCAAACCGGATGCGCAACTGGCGCTGATCGAAGGCATGAACCACGTGTTGCGCATCGTGCCCAATGACGTGAAGCGGCAACTGGCCTCCTACAAGGACCCGAATTTGCCCTTGGCGGCGGAACTGGGGACACGCGTGCTTGAGTTTATTGACGGACTTCGCACCCGTTGAGCTCTTTTACCCTCTAGTCCTGTAGAAAACGGCCGATAAGCCTTTGTCGCCAGCGTACTGGCTGGCGGCAAGCAGCTTGGACAGGATCTCGCCGTTATGACTGATACCCAGACTTCAACCGACACCACCGCTGAAAAAGACGCACCGCCAGCGGTCGAGCTGCCATGGGCGGATGTCCACGTCGAGCACCACAAGATGCTCCGCCTGGCGCCGTTGCAGACCGACCGCAATACCGGCGGGCGGCCACTGCGCTTCGTTGAATTCGGTTACGCCGAGCGCAACGGCAAAGAACACAGCCTGATGCGCATGGCGATCAAGTTGCCCGCTCAGCGCGTGCGTAAAGAACAGAATCACCTGGACGTGTGGGTCGATCACACGACCAAACGCGTGCACTTCGGCCCGGACAGCGGTTTGCAGATCGAACCTATGAACCGTGGCATCGGCCGTTTCATGGCTGCCCAGGGCATCAACTGGGCGAAAAAACGCTGGCCCACCTACACCGTCGACGGCATGGACTTGAACAACAAGGACGCGCTGAACGAAGACACTCGCCTGCGCCGCGATCACTTTCTGCGGGTGCACGGCTTTGATGTGGTTTACGCCGACGCCCAGCATTTGAAGGGCAGCGTCAAGGAAGTAAAGGTCGGTGACTTGCTGGGCGACTGGAACAGCGAAAAGCTGCAGATCGTCGAAATTCTCGAAGCTGCGCAAATGCTGCAGCAGGCCGAGCAGAATCTGGCCGAGCAGGAAGTGAAGCTGAAGAAGCAGGAAGACAAGGTCAGCAAGTTCAAACGTGAAGACGCCGGGTTGCGTTTCACCATTACCTGTCTGGTGGCGTTTGCGGTGTTTCAGGCCGGGTTGCTGATCTGGATTGCAACGCACCGCTAAGACCATGATCGTTCCCACCGAGGTGGGAACGATCGGTTCAGGTCAGACGCGGGAAGCGAACAGTGCCTGATGGGCGCGGCACTGTTCGGCGGTCAGCATGAACACGCCATGCCCGCCGCGCTCGAACTCCAGCCAGGCGAAATCGACTTCCGGGTACAGCGCCTCGACGTGGACCTGGCTGTTGCCCACCTCGACAATCAATAAACCCTTCTCGGTCAGGTGATCCGCCGCTTCGGCGAGCATCCGGCGCACCAGGTTCAAACCATCGTCGCCGCAAGCCAGACCGAGTTCCGGCTCGTGCTGATATTCGTCCGGCATGTCGGCGAAATCTTCCGCATCGACGTAGGGCGGGTTCGACACGATCAGGTCGAAACGTTGACCCGGCAGACCATCGAAACCATCGCCCTGCACCGTGAACACCCGCTCATCGACGCCATGACGCTCGATGTTCTGGTTCGCCACTTCCAGCGCTTCGAACGACAGATCCGCCAGCACCACTTCGGCGTTCTGGAACTCGTAGGCGCACGCGATGCCGATGCAACCGGAGCCGGTGCACAGGTCGAGAATGCGCGCAGGTTCGTCGCCGATCCATGGGGCAAAACGGTTTTCGATCAGTTCGCCAATCGGCGAGCGCGGGATCAGCACACGCTCATCGACGATGAACGACATGCCGCAGAACCAGGCTTCGCCCAGCAGGTAAGCGGTCGGAATGCGCTCTTCGATGCGGCGCTTGAGCAGGCGCTGAAGATTGACCAGCTCATCGTCCTCCAGCGCGCAATCCAGATAGCTGTCGGCGATTTCCCACGGCAGGTGCAAGGCACCGAGCACTAGCTGCCGGGCTTCGTCCCAGGCATTGTCGGTGCCATGGCCGAAAAACAGATCCTCCCCATGGAAGCGGCTGACGGCCCAACGAATGTGGTCGCGCAGGGTACGAAGTCGGGAAGTGATCACGGGGCAGAACTCCAGAAAAAACGACTGGCGATTCTAGCAGCCAAAACGCGCCGCGACGACGCAGGAAAGATTCCGGGGCGACGGTAGGACTCTTCCGATTTTCCCCTCGGCTATTGAACAGATCGTGTAACTTGACAAGGCTGCAGGCCAGCAACGACGGTGTCTACGATGGTAGCGATTCACAGAACCGCTCAGCCAGAGGACAATGTCGCAAAAGCCCCACCCGAAGGAGCCCCAGAATGTCCGTTCCAAAAACGATGTTTCAACTCAGCGGTCGCGGTTACGCAGCGGCCACGTTGAGCCATGCCACCGTGGTCATCATCGATGCCCAGAAAGAGTACCTCAGCGGCCCGCTGGCCCTGAGCGGCATGGACGCGGCTGTCGCGAACATCAAACAACTGGTTGCCGCCGCCCGCGCGGCCGGCCGGCCGATCGTGCACGTGCGCCACCTCGGCACCGTCGGCGGTCTGTTCGACCCGCAGGGCGAACGCGGCGAGTTCATCCCCGGCCTGGAACCCCAGGGCGATGAAACCATCATCGGCAAGTTGCTGCCGAGCGCCTTTCACGGCACCGAACTCTACGATCGTCTGCAAACCATCGGCTCGCTGGACTTGATCGTCTGCGGTTTCATGAGCCATTCCAGCGTCAGCACCACCGTGCGCGCGGCGAAGAACCTGGGTTTCCGCTGCACCCTCGTCGAAGATGCCTGTGCCACCCGCGATCTGCCATTCAAGGGCCGCGTGCTCAGCGCCGAACAGGTGCAGGAAGCGGAAATGGCGATCATGGCTGACAACTTCGCTACCCTCGCCCTGACCCAGGATCTGATCTGATCTTCCGTAAATGAGCGGCTCAGCCCGCCGCTCATCTGCAAAAACCTCGCATTTGCTTCAATTACCCTAGCCTCAGGAACAACCCGGTCAACTCCCGGTCGAAGGGCCGATACCCATTGAGGAAGGTCGGAATGAAGTTATCCGATGGATTTGACGCACGCCGCTTGCGGCCCAAAGGCCAAAGCAACTGGCGATTTCGATTCGGCGCGGCGATCGCGGCCATACTGGCGACGTTCGGCGTGCTGCTGGCGATGGCCGGGGCCGCCAGCCTGCTGGGGCGCCCACCGGCGCTCGGCGACCTGAACGCAACACCGCTCGGCTCGGCGATCATTCTCGCAGTCGGCCTGCTGTTCCTGTATTTCGGCGTGGCCCTGTGGCGTCGTTGCCGGCGTCGCGCACGGCAATCGCGGGAATTGAACATGTCCCCGCACCTGATGAAAAAACACGATTGATCGACGGCCTGGCTTTTTGCCGGGCCGTTTTGTGTCTGTTTGGGTAAACTGGCCGCCCTTCGCGGAGGCTGACATGCAAGACGACGATTTTTCCCTGTTCAAAAGTGCGATCCAAGGCGTCAAGCCGATCAAGCACGACCGCGCCGACACCGGCAAACCCAAGGCTGACCGAGACCGGATCGCCAAGCTGCGCCAGTCCGCCACCGTGCGCACCGACACCACCACCGTTGACGGCCTGTCCGATCAGTTCGTGATTGACGTAGGTCCCGAAGACGAGCTGATGTGGGCCCGCGACGGCGTGCAGGAAAGCCAGATGCGCAAGCTCAAGATCGGGCAGATCCCGTTCGAAGGCAGCCTCGACCTGCACGGCATGAGCGTAGAAAAAGCCCGCGAAACCCTCTGGGCGTTTCTCGCCGAAGCGACCAAATTCGAAATCCGCTGCGTGCGCGTTACTCACGGCAAGGCTGTGCGCCTGGACGGCAAGCGGCCGATGATCAAAAGCCACGTCAACACCTGGCTGCGCCAGCATGCGCAAGTGCTGGGTTTCTGCTCGTGCCAGGCTAAACATGGCGGCGCCGGCGCCGTGTATGTGATGCTCAAACGCACCATGATGGAAGGCCGCGACGAATAATCCCGTCACACCGAACTTGCAGGGTCGTGTCCGCCACCGTACCCTTGCCCTTTGCGAAAATCCCCACAGGTAGTTTCATGTCCCTGGAACAGAATTACACCGCGATTCTCGGCCAACTGGGCGAGGACGTCTCCCGCGAGGGCCTGCTCGACACGCCAAAGCGTGCCGCCAAAGCCATGCAGTACCTCTGCCGCGGTTATGAACAGACGCTCGAAGAGGTCACCAACGGTGCCCTGTTCAGCTCCGACAACAGCGAAATGGTGCTGGTCAAGGACATCGAGCTGTACTCGTTGTGCGAACACCACCTGCTGCCGTTCATCGGCAAGGCCCACGTCGCGTACATCCCGAGCGGCAAAGTGTTGGGCCTGTCGAAGGTCGCGCGGATCGTCGACATGTACGCCCGTCGCCTGCAGATTCAGGAAAACCTCAGCCGCCAGATCGCCGATGCGGTCCAGCAGGTCACCGGCGCGCTGGGCGTGGCCGTGGTGATCGAGGCCAAGCACATGTGCATGATGATGCGCGGTGTGGAGAAACAGAATTCGTCGATGATCACTTCGGTGATGCTCGGTGAGTTCCGTGAAAACGCGGCGACCCGCAGCGAGTTTCTCAGCCTGATCAAGTAATGCGTGACAGAAAAAACCGGCGTTGATCGCCGGTTTTTTTTCGTCCGTGAAAAATCGGGTAAGCTGCGCGCCTTCTTCAATGTCCCTGTGAGGCTTGTAACGTGTTCGTCAAAGCGCTTCGTGTCGGCCTCGGCCAACTGATCATCTTCGTGGACTTTCTGACCCGCCCGGGCAAGAAGCAGCGCCCCGCCGCTGCCCAGGCTCAGGTTGATGCCGCCGCCAGGAACCTGACCCTGTATCAGTTCCACGCCTGCCCGTTCTGCGTGAAGACCCGCCGCAGCCTGCGTCGCCTGAACGTTCCGGTGGCCCTGAAGGATGCGAAGAACAACGAGCAGGATCGCCAGACCCTGCTGGAACAGGGCGGCAAGATCAAAGTGCCGTGCCTGCGCATCGAAGAGAACGGCCAGACCACCTGGATGTATGAGTCCAACACGATCATCGAATATCTGAACCAGCGGTTCGCCGCGGTCTGAACCAAAAAAAAACCGGCCTGAGGCCGGTTTTTTTATGCCGCCTGCGCGGCCTGGGCCTGGCGCACCACCGCTGCCAGGCGTTTGAGCCCTTCGTCCAGGCGGGCCGGGTCGATGTGACTGAAGTTCAGGCGCAGATGCCCGGGATTGCGATCCGGCTCGGGGAAGAACGGCTCCCCGGGCATGAACGCCACATCGTTGGCCAGCGCGGTGTTCAGCAACGTGCGGGTGTCCAGCGGTTGCTTCAGAGTCAGCCAGAAAAACAGCCCGCCCTGCGGCGTGTTCCAGTCCGCCAGATCGGCGAAATGGGTTTCCAGCGCCGCTTGAAAGGCGTCGCGGCGCTGACGGTAGAAGCCGCGCAATTCACTCAAGTGCTGCTGATATTTCTCACTGCCGATCCACTGCAATGCCTGCCACTGTCCGATGCGGTTGGTGTGCAGATCCGCCGACTGCTTGAGTTTGAGCAGATGCGGGAACAGATCCGGGCTGGCGATCAGGTAGCCGACACGCAGGCCCGGCAACAGGGTTTTCGACACGGTGCCGGTGTAGATCCAGCTGGATTTCTTCAGGCGTCCGGCAATCGGCTGGGCGCTGCCGCCGTCGAAGGTCAGCTCGCGGTAGGGCTCGTCTTCGATCAGGGTCACGCCGAATTCGTCGAGCAATGCCGCAACGGCCGCGCGTTTGGCTTCGCTGTAGCGCACAGCGGACGGGTTCTGGAAGGTCGGAATCAAATAGATGAACGCCGGGCGGTGCTGCTCCACACGCTGACGCAATTGCGCAAGGTTCGGACCGTCAGCCTCCAGCGGCACGGTCAGGCAATCGGCGCCGAACAGCTGGAAAATCTGCAACGCCGCCAGATACGTTGGCGCTTCAAGCAGGATTTCGGTGCCCTTATCGATGTACAGCTTGGCCGCCAGGTCCAGAGTCTGCTGGGAACCACTGACCACCAGCACCTGGCTCGCCTCACACGGCAAACCCAGCGCCCTCGCCTCTGCTGCCAGCGCTTCGCGCAATGCCGGCTCGCCTTCGCTCATGCCGTACTGGCCGAGAGATAGCGGCATGTCGGCCCACTCTACCTTCGGCAGCATCGCTTCGGCAGGCAGCCCGCCGGCGAAAGACATGACCTCCGGGCGCTGGGCCGCGGCAAGGATTTCACGGATCAGAGAACTTTTGAGGCGCGAGACACGTTCGGAAAAAGCCATGGAAGTCACCGCTAGCGAGGCATGGGAAATATGAGTCAAACTTGTTGACTGAAATTACGACACCCTCCCTGGAAACGTCAATATGCTTGACCTTAAAAACTGCGCCAGCCAGCAACAAGCCATGGAAGCATTTTTCTTCGGTTACCAGGCGTTCACCGCCAAAGCCGATGAGATGCTCGAACGTCGGGGCTTGTCCCGAGTGCATCAACGCATTGTGTTTTTCATCGCCCGCTATCCGAACCTGAGCGTCAAGGAGTTGCTCGCGCTGCTCGGCGTCAGCAAGCAGGCGCTGAACATGCCGTTGCGGCAATTGCAGGAAATGCACCTGGTGAACAGCGTGGCGTCCGAGACCGATAAACGTAAACGCCTGCTGGAGCTGACCGTCGAAGGTGCGAAATTTGAACAGGCGCTGCGTCGTGAACAGGTGAAATTGCTCGAGCGCGTCTTTGCCGAAGCCGGCGAAACGGCGGTCAACGGCTGGCTGGCGGTCAATCTGGCGCTGGGAACCAATCGCCCAACCGAGTGATATAGCTCGATCACCAGTCTTTTCGTCTACAAAACCAAAAACAATATTTGCTTTATTTGTACACAAAAGCATAATCCACAGCGTGCGAGTTCCTGACCGCATGGTCAACAAATTCGCGTATGCCTCAAAGGGCCGCTGCCACCCCTCATGGGTCCGGTCCTGGAAATAACAATAAAACTCTTGAGGAGTACTCGCTGTGGAAAGCCGCAAATCCGAAGCATCGACGCTGGAACTCTCGCCGCCGTTACGCACTGGCCTGCTTGAGCGCATCTTCAAACTCAGCTTGCATGGCACCACGGTGAAGACCGAGCTGATTGCCGGTCTGACAACCTTCATCACCATGGCCTACATCATCTTCGTCAACCCGAACATCATGGCCGATGCCGGGATCGATCACGGTGCAGCCTTCGTCGCCACCTGTATCGCCGCCGCGCTGGGCTGCCTGCTGATGGGCCTCTACGCCAACTGGCCGGTGGGCCTGGCGCCAGGCATGGGCCTCAACGCGTTCTTCACCTACACCGTGGTCGGCACCATGGGCTACAACTGGGAAACCGCCCTCGGCGCGGTGTTCGTCTCGGGCGTGCTGTTCATGATCCTGACCTTTTCGCGGATCCGCGAATGGCTGCTCAACAGCATCCCGGTCAGCCTGCGCTATGCGATGGGCGCCGGTGTGGGTCTGTTCCTCGGGCTGATCGGCCTGAAAACCGCCGGCATCGTCGTCGATAGTCCGGCGACTCTGATCAAGCTCGGCTCGCTGCGTGAACCCGGCCCGCTGCTCGCCGCCATCTGCTTCCTGATGATCGCGATCCTCAGCTACCACAAAGTATTCGGCGCGATCCTCATCAGCATCATCACTGTGACCCTCGCGGGCTGGGGGATTGGTCTGGTGCACTACGAGGGCATCATGTCCGCCCCGCCAAGCCTGGCGCCAACCTTCATGGCCATGAACGTCGCCGGCGTCTTCAACGTCAGCATGATCAGCGTGGTACTGGCCTTCCTCTTCGTACACATGTTCGACACCGCCGGCACCCTGATGGGCGTCGCCCAGCGCGCCAATCTGGTGAACGCTGACGGGCGTATCGAAAACCTCTCCCGCGCGATGAAAGCCGACTCCGCCTCCAGCGTTTTCGGCGCGGTCGTCGGTGTTCCGCCGGTCACCAGCTACGTGGAAAGTGCCGCCGGTGTAGCGGCTGGTGGTCGGACTGGTCTTACCGCCGTCACCGTGGGTGTGCTATTTATAGCCGCGATGTTCTTTGCACCGCTGGCCGGCATGATTCCCGCCTATGCCACCGCCGGCGCACTGATTTACGTAGCGATGCTGATGATGGGCGGCATGGCGCACATCGAATGGGACGAAGCGACCGACAGCATTCCGGCCATCGTCACCGCGATCATGATGCCGCTGACCTTCTCGGTCGCCGACGGTATCGCGCTGGGCTTCATTACCTATGTCGCGCTGAAGGCCGGCACCGGTAAATACAAAGAGATCTCCGTCAGCCTGTGGGTGCTCTGCGCGATTTTCATCGCCAAGTTCATCTTCCTGTAAGCGCTACGCGGTTCACGCTTCAAAACAGCCTCACCCCACCGGGTGGGGCTTTTGCACATTCTTGATAACCATAAAAAGGAGCAAGTGATGAGTCTGGAAACCTGGCTGCTGTTCAGTGGCGCTGCGCTGGTGGTGATCCTGATTCCGGGGCCGCTGTCGTTGCTGATGATCAGCAACAGTCTGAATTACGGCCTGCGTCGTTCGTACCCGGCGTTCCTTGGCGGCGTGTTCGCCTCGATCTGCCTGCTCAGTGCCTCGGCGCTGGGGCTGGGCGCCCTGTTGCTGGCGTCCGAAAAACTGTTCAGCGCCCTGAAAATCATCGGCGCGATCTACCTGTTCTACCTCGCCTGGCAGAGCTGGCAGCAATCGCGCCAGCCGTCGGTGGGGGCCGAAGTGCCTCAGGCCGCACCGGTTCCGAAATTCCGCGCATTGTTCAGCCGGGCCTTCGTGCTGGGCGCGAGCAATCCGAAAGACATTTTGTTTTTCGCCGCATTTCTGCCGCAATTCCTCAGCGCTGAACAGCCGTTCCTGCCGCAACTGCTGGTGATGATCGCCACCTGGACGTTGCTCGACCTGCTGTGCAAATTGACCTACGGCCTCGGTGCCCATGGCGCCGCGCGTTATCTGCGCAGCGGCAAGGGGCAGAGCTGGTTCAATCGGGTCAGTGCCGGACTGTTCGGAGGCGCTGGAGCTGCTTCACTGTTGAGCGGGCACTGAATAACGTAGTGATCGATAATGCCATCCAGGACCATAAATTGAATTTCTGGATGGCAGCAAAGAACGACGGTTGATTCGAGTACAACAACTCAAGCCATCTGCAACACACCGCAATAGCCTGCGGATATACAAAATTGAATTTCTTTAACTACCATGGAGCAGCAAATACATAACCACGCAAGAACAAGGATGTTCTATGGCAACGCTAATACTCGACTCCACCATCAACCATAATTCAGTAGACATTTCGGACATTGAACTAACTTCCTACCCCAAACCCACCTCCACGATTGATTTTGAAGAACACCAAAGCAATACCGGGAAACCTTCTGAATCAAAACGCAAAACATCAGAGTTGAAAGTTGTCGACCAAGTATATGGTCCTCTTCGGATCGGCAACTTCTACATAACCCGAAGATCTCTCGACGCATTGGGTGCCACCCTTGACGGCCAAGTTCTGGATGGAAAAAACACTTTTTTCCGCACTCCAAGTAGAAAGTTCATCGATGGTTTGCAGTTTGATCCAGTTAAAATCAACGCTCGCATGAAAACGTCCGTCAGCGATGATGATTACTCGCTGACTGCGCTGCTGTTTGAAATTGCCAGCCGACGACCGCTGACGTCGCCCACCTTGCTGAATAACGATATCGATACCCACTCCGACACCGATGGTTATCTGACCAAGTTGAAGCAACTTCTAGTCTCGGCACAGAAACTGGACATTCGACATGCGCATATGTCCGAGCCCCTTCCTAAATGGGCAAACCGTACCGCAAGCCGCACCATGGCCGGCACCGGCATTGGCCTCCAGGCGTTTGGTATCTACAGTGGACTTTGCGGGCTCCAGGATGCAGTGAAAAACAAGGATTCCTACGGGATCATCTTCAACAGCGCTGCCTATACAGCAGATATCACTTCGATTGCAGTGGACCTGGCGGTCACTCACAAAGCCACCCAGATGCTCAAGGCCGGACAAAGCGCCTACAAGGGCTTCGCACACACCAGCTTTGCATTGAAACTGGGCCGGGGGGGCGGCTTGATCGGCGGAGCCTTGACCCTCCCTTTCGATATCATCAGCGCGGTGGATTCATTCAATGCAGCAGCCAAAGCCACGGGTAAAGAGGCTGTCAATCATTACGTAAACGCTGGCTTGAGTGTGACCAGCGCGGCGATGACCGTACTGCTGGGCACCGCGGCTCTGGCCGGTTTTTCCTCTGCCGGCCCTATAGGGCTGGTGGCTGGCCTGCTGCTGGTCGCCGGTTCGCGTATCTGGGCGGCCATCAACGTGGTCGATGACATCGACGATTACATCACCCTGACAACCGAAGAACGATTGCGCACAGGCTGGTTTGCATTCTGGGGAATCAGCCCGGATGAAAGCGTCGAAAATCGCCATATCATTGCCAGGGCCGCCGCTCAACATGCCCGGCAGCTGCAAGCCTCCGCCAGAAAATTGCTCGACGAAGATCTGAAAGACCATACCGAGGCTGTCATCAACGGCAGATTTCACGTCGAAGTCGAGTCGATTCAGATCCCCACCTACCACTCGACCCCGGAAAACCCGCAGTACAAAACCATCAAGCGCCCTAGAATCGTCGATGACAACGACACTATCGATGCACGTGCCGGCGTCACGGAAAAGACCAAAGGCTCCGTCCTCGGAGCGTCATCGGAACTCAAGAACATTCTTTGGTTTCTCGGTGGCGGTTTCGACACCGTGCAGGGAGTGACAAATAAACCCAACAACTTCTATTACAGGCTGGGTCCGAAGTTTCTGGACGGAGGCAAACAGGATGACGAATTCGTCTTTGAGGGGGCCGCCGATCTGCTGCAAACAAAAGACCATTCCGGCCTGATCGGCGAACTGGATGGAGGCGCGGGAAGCGACAGCCTGAAACTGACCGGAACGTTTCCTGCCGGACACGAAGAGCGCTTTGGCTACAAAATCGATCTGAAGCAAGGCGAGATGTTTGTAAAGGTCGAACCGGATAAAGCAGACGGACTGATTCTGCACAGCATGCTGCGCAATATCGAGAACATCGACACCCTTGCAGGATCGAACAACGAGGTGATCGGTACCGACGGGCCAAACATCATCAAGGCTCGTGGCAAGGATCATGTCGATGCCGGAGCCGGCGATGACCAGATCTACGTGCTCAGCCCCTTTGCATCAATTCGTGGCGGCCCCGGCAAAGACACTTATGCGCTTTCCCATTTACCCGGCAACGTAGTAATTCACGAGGAAGGTACAGACGAGAGTTTCATCGTGCTGGACTGGCGATCGGATCTGATTGAAAGCTGGGAAATCAAAAATGCAGACTTGATCGTCACTTCGGGGTTCGATCTCGATGACGACAAAAAAAGATACGTGCGCCTGACCAATCTTTACGACTGGACTGACAATCGAACACAAAAATTGAGGGGGGGAAAGCTGACGTTCATCACCAGGGATGGCTTCCGCTGGATACCTGAACTCCCGGAAATCATTATTGACTCGCAATACGCGCCTGCTTCACAGATTCAGGTTTCCATGTTGCAGCAAGGCACGCGCGAGCTCCCGGCCATCCTCCACTCCTCGGACATTACCGTCCCTCAGGATAAAAACACCCACTATTGGATTTCACGAAACAACCAGCACACCACTCTGACGGTCACAGAACAAAAGAACAGTTTTCTGACCACTGTGTACCTTGATTTCTCCAGCGTGGAACTTTCGAATGTCCTGGCGACTTACAACATCGAAGTCCTCGCGGAAGGTGAACTCAAAAACATCATGTACAGGAATTGCAACCTGAAGCTTTTTTTCGGTGAGAAAAGCCTGTCGATCAACAATCTTGCCAGCTCCTGGTGGCGCAGCCCTGGACGGATAAACAATGGCCTGACCCGCCCTCTCATGATGCTCAACCACTCATTCGTACTGATCCTGAACGATGGGGTTTCTTATCGCCTGCACGTGCCTCCCATCGCGGACGACCATCTATCGAATTACGGTATCGGTCATTCGCAAAGGGCGAAGGCGATAACCCTGACACCTCGCGAAGGAGAGCATCTCTATTTGCGTCCCCTCGACAATACCCCACACCCGCTGGGCGACCAGGCACGGTGTGTCAGGTTCTCGCTCCCGACCGCCCAGACCGCCATCGAAACGCTGAGCGGAAATGGATCGACCTATCTCGTTCACCTCAGCAATGACATGTCCTTGCGCCTGTCCACTCCCGGTGCCATGGCCTCGGCGACTGAACGGCTCGCCTTCTCCTCGACCTGGGAGCTGGACGCGACAGCTTTGGGTCACGTCGACATTGCGCTCTCCAACAATCAGTTACTGATCGGGAAATGCACCGTGCATCTGCCTGAATACGACAACAGCGAGGATCTGGTGGATCAGATACGTGTGATCACGGCTTCGGGGATTGTGCATGCAGTCGATCTGATCTTTGAGGCCATCTATATAGAATCGATCGATGCCAGGTTCTTCATCCCCCCCAACGATCCCGACACACCTCTGCCTGCCGAATGGTCCACCGCGACGAGCGCTCAACTCCCCGTGCGCAATATATCGATGAAAGACGGCACACCGGGAGCGCTCTCATATCACCTGAGTCAACGTCGCTGGGTATTGGATACCGATGTTTCCCGCCTTGTGGACGTCGACGACCTGAAGACGATCAACCACTGTACCCATCAGATGAATGTGTTCGAAGTGGTAGCAAAGATTGCCCTCGATTACTCCCCTCCGATCAGCGCCCAGGGTCTGCACACGCTTCGAGCGCAATGCGCGAAGCTGAGGGGAGATCTGTCCCTTGATGACGCGACAAGGCTGGAGCGAGCGAAGAACCTGGCCTGGCTTCTGGCCGGACAATCCAGCGTCAATTGAAGGCTTTGCCTCCATCAGTGTGCAGCGTTCATGACAGACCGGCCGGGGGGGCGCGACCTCCGGCCGTTTCGGGTCAGTCATTGGCGCTGACGTCACTGGAAAGATCCGGCATCACGAATGCGTGCGCATAGACATATGTATTACCCGGAACGGGTCTGGGCTGACGATCATTTCCCCTCAATGATCCGCACTGTCGGTCTTCCAATCGCCTCGTTCATTTCAAGAGCACATCCATCAATGAGCCCCAAACGCCCTATCCGCGCCAAAGACACAGCCTCCCACGACAGTCCTCCGACTTCACGCATTCCGGCACCGGATCTGCTTCCGGGACCCCGCATTCATGCGGACGGCCACAATGCACTGCCTTTGCCTGACCATCGCTCGGACCGCTCCGTGCACTTGCCGGAGCCTCAGCCACCTACGGTCGAGATCATTGACCTGCCCGGCGATACGCAGATAACGCGACTGAATGTAGAGCCCCCCATGTCCACCTATTTTCTGGCTCCCCGACTTGTCGACCGCCTGCCGCAGCCCGACGTACAAACCGGGCTGCGCTCATCCGGACGTTATCACTATGTTGACCTGATCGACGGTGCAACGGTTCTGGTCGGTACGGATACGCAGAACCGGATACGGGCACGCCTACCCAACGAACTCATCGCTTCCGGCCCGCTTCTGGAGCGTATCGAAGGCACTGTTCAGTGGCGCCAGGTCCAGGCGCAGAGCGGTACTGGTGCGGAACCCTCGCAACTGATCCTCACTCGCCATCTCCAGGATGAATCGCCTGCCATTCCGGAAAAACGGGCGCGCCGTGAAGAAGACATTGGACCAGAGAGCGAAGGAACGCCTGCCGTTGAAAAAGACGATGCAACGGCAACAGTTCCTCGTTCACCCGCGCCGCTACCCGATGCTCCAATCGACCACTGGGAGCAGTGGGCGATCGACGCACCGCCCGGAACAACCCACGATATACAGATCAATGGCAAACGATACATGGTGTTGCCTCAAGGGCCTGCAGAGGACACACCCATTGTTTACATCACCAACCCCACACACCTGATTCACAACTATTCATCACTGGAAAGGGTTCTCGCTTCGGACCTGTTGCAACAGCCTCGCGGTGCAATCCGCGTACCTCCCGCCGGTCACTGGGAGATCGATCCCACACTGCCCTTCCTGCAACCGCTTGCAGGTTATGTTGCCGTGCATTTTCCGGAGTTGTCGGCCACCTGCCTGCAGCAGGTGGCAAAGCGTCAGTTCGAACTTGCCAATGGCTCCGACAGGATAACCGGCACCGGACTGACTCTCTTGCGCCAAACCTTCAACGACTGGAAAGCCGGCAACACCTACCCGCGAGCCGAGCTTGCGGACCCGTTATTGATGCTGCCCTCGATGATCACCCTCGAGCCGGAAAACGCGCGCTTCATGGCGCTGCCGCTACCTGATGGAGAGGGGTCGCTGCAACGCCTCGATTTCGATCCCAATCGATTCAAACTGGAATGGAGTCACTTCATGCCCAGTCAATCGGGCCAGGACTTGAAACGTTTCACTGCGGCACTGCTGAAACGCAACGGCTACAACGTCTTCGACATCAGCCCTTCGACGTCATTTCCCGCCGTCGTATTCAATCGGCCAGGACATGATTTTCTGTTCTTTTTGAGCCTGCACCGCATCAGAGGTCAAAAGATCCATCTCCCCTTGAATCTCGACCCGAAGAGCTGGGGTGTCCCTCTGGGCGAACAGGTCGGCACATCGGCGGCACAGGCAGTCATTCAGGCAAATGCCGAAAAAAGGGTCGTCTGGCTCAGAGGAGGACCGCAAACGCTGGCGACTTATCCGCAAACTTTCGTGATTGTCAGGGACGAAAATTCCAGACTCTAAAATGAAACTTCGTCAGACCAAAGGCCAGCCTGCGGCGAATTTCAAGCAAAAAAAGCCCGCAGTGTGAGCGGGCGAAAGACCAAAGAAGCTATATGCGCAGTCGCTTCCCGGTGGGGGCAGCTGCTTGGGGGTCAGCTGCCCCGATAGGTGGAATAGCTGTAAGGCGAGATCAGCAACGGCACGTGGTAGTGATCCTGTTCGGCAGAGATGCCGAACCGCAGCACCACCACGTCCAGAAATGCCGGCTCCGGCAACTGGACGCCACGGGCGCGGTAGTAATCGCCGGCGTGGAACTGAACCTGATAGACACCGGTACGGTAGTCATCGCCTTGCAGCAGCGGCGCATCGACCCGGCCATCGCTGTTGGTAAGCGCACTGGCGACCAATTCCAGGTGCGAACCTTCAACGCGGTACAGCTCGACCTTGATCGAGCTGCCCGGGCAACCGTGTGCAGCGTCCAAAACGTGTGTTGTCAAACGTCCCATTGATTCTGCGCGCCTGCCTGCGTGGAGCAGTCAGACCTCGCGCCTCCCGAAGTCAGTTGAAAAGGAGACCGCACCGTTTCGGAGCACGAAAAGCTGCGGCGAGCGACTGATTAAGACACTTTTCAAAAAAATTGTACACAATAAAAACGACATTTTTCCTCCCGCCCCCAGCCTCCGCCGATTTTCCGCTGCTCAGCCCTCGAACCATGCATTCATTGAACCTCTGATCCATTAGCTGACTGATCAGGCAGATTTCTTGCAGGCTCTCACCGTTATCAGCAAAAGAGGACGGCCGGTGAAAAATGCGAAAATTCAGGCTTACAAATTGAGAATAAAGTTGTATACAATCAGCCCATCGCTGTGACGCCAGCTGCCATCCCATCTTCAAGGCGCCACACAATCTGTCAACGAATAAGAAGGAAGACTGCAGTGAGCGCTGACTACCCACGCGACCTGATCGGTTACGGCAGTAACCCTCCTCACCCACACTGGCCGGGCAATGCCCGGATCGCCCTGTCCTTCGTACTCAATTACGAAGAAGGTGGCGAGCGCAACATCCTGCATGGCGACAAAGAATCGGAAGCCTTCCTCTCGGAAATGGTCGCGGCCCAGCCTCTGCAAGGCGCGCGCAACATGAGCATGGAATCGCTTTACGAGTATGGCAGCCGTGCCGGCGTCTGGCGGATCCTGAAACTGTTCAAGGAATTCGACATTCCGCTGACCATCTTCGCCGTGGCCATGGCCGCCCAGCGTCACCCGGACGTGATCCGCGCGATGGTCGAGGCCGGTCACGAGATCTGCAGCCACGGCTACCGCTGGATCGACTACCAGTACATGGACGAGGCGCAGGAACGCGAGCACATGCTCGAAGCGATCCGCATCCTCACCGAACTCACCGGCGAGCGCCCGCTGGGCTGGTACACCGGTCGCACCGGCCCGAACACCCGCCGTCTGGTGATGGAAGAAGGCGGTTTCCTCTACGACTGCGACACCTACGACGACGACCTGCCCTATTGGGAACCGAACAACCCGACCGGCAAGCCGCACCTGGTGATCCCATACACCCTGGACACCAACGACATGCGCTTCACCCAGGTCCAGGGTTTCAACAAGGGCGACGATTTCTTCGAATACCTCAAAGATGCGTTCGACGTGCTTTATGCCGAAGGCGCCGAAGCGCCGAAGATGCTGTCGATCGGTCTGCACTGCCGTCTGATCGGCCGTCCGGCGCGTCTGGCTTCGCTCAAGCGCTTTATCGAATACGCTAAAAGTCATGAACAGGTGTGGTTCAGCCGCCGCGTCGACATCGCGCGTCACTGGCACGAAACCCACCCGTACCAAGGGGCTGCCAAATGAGCACCTTTCAAACCCTGAAACCGTCGACCCTGAGCCGCGACGCCTTCGTCAAAGCCTTCGCCGACATCTACGAACATTCGCCATGGGTGGCCGAGAAGGCCTTCGACCTGGGCCAGGACGCATCGATCGACCAGATCGAAACCCTGCACCAGCGCATGAGCGACATCCTGTTGAGCGCCGATCACGCCAGCCAGCTGGCACTGATCAACGCTCACCCGGACCTGGCCGGCAAAGCTGCCGTCCAGGGCGAGTTGACCGAAGCCAGCACCCATGAACAGGCTGGCGCCGGTATTCACCAATGCACGGCCGAAGAGTTCCAGCGCTTCACCGAGCTGAACGACGCCTACAAGGCCAAGTTCAAGTTTCCCTTCATCATGGCGGTAAAAGGCAGCAACCGGCATCAGATCCTCGCGGCGTTCGAAACGCGCATTCACAACCCGGTCGACACCGAGTTCAAATGCGCGCTGGCGGAGATCAACAAGATCGCCCTGTTCCGATTACTGACTCTCTAGCGAGCCTGGCCCGAGAAACCTCTAGAACGCTTGTGTTTCCCAGGGCCCTGCAAGCATCCCAAGCCACTTATTTAAAGGCAGACAAGAAGAATGAAAGCTTACGCCGTACCTTTCGAGAAGTTCGTCAACCTGGCCGATGCCCGCCTGGGCACCAAAATCATCTCGGTCACCGATGACTGGTTCGCAGACGCCAATCGTCTGTTTCAGCCGACCCCGGCCGTGTGGAAGGAGGGCGTGTTCGATGACAACGGCAAGTGGATGGACGGCTGGGAGTCGCGCCGCAAGCGCTTCGAAGGCTACGACAGCGCGGTGATCCGCCTGGGCGTACCGGGTTCGATCAAAGGCGTGGACATCGACACTTCATTCTTCACCGGAAACTTCCCGCCATCGGCCTCGCTGGAAGCCTGCTTCCTGGCGTCGGGCGAGCCTGACGAAAACACCCAGTGGACTGAAGTGCTGTCGGCCGTCGAACTGCAAGGCAACAGCCACCACTATCACGAAATCAGCAACGACAAGGCGTTCAGCCACCTGCGCTTCAACATCTACCCGGATGGCGGCGTGGCCCGTCTGCGCGTGTACGGCATTCCGTTCCGCGACTGGTCGGCTGTTGGCGACAACGAGCAAGTGGACCTGGCAGCAGCCCTCAACGGTGGCCGCGCCCTCGCCTGCTCCGACGAACACTTCGGCCGCATGAGCAACATCCTCAACCCGGGCCGTGGCATCAACATGGGCGACGGCTGGGAAACCGCACGTCGTCGTACCCCGGGCAATGACTGGGTGATCGTCGCGCTGGGCCACCCGGGCGAGATCGAAAAAATCATCGTCGACACCCTGCACTTCAAGGGCAACTACCCGGACACCTGCTCGATCCAGGGCGCGTTCGTCAAGGGCGGCACCGACAGCCAGATCGAAACCCAGTCGCTGTTCTGGCGCGAACTGCTGCCAAGCCAGAAGCTGGAGATGCACGCCGAACACACCTTCGTCGAGCAGATCAAGGCACTGGGCCCGATCACCCACATCCGTCTGAACGTGTTCCCGGATGGTGGTGTGAGCCGCCTGCGCGTTCTCGGCAAGGTCGCTAAATAACACCGCAATGATCGTTCCCACGCTCTGCGTGGGAATGCATCACTGGACGCTCTGCGTCCGCTTTGGATGTGACGCGGAGCGTCACGGGCTGCATTCCCACGCGGAGCGTGGGAACGATCACTCAACGAAAAGAAGAACAGCATGCGCATACTGACGATTGAACCGCTGACCAAAGAAGCCTTCGCCCCTTTCGGTGACGTGATCGAAACCGACGGCAGCGATCACTTCATGATCAACAACGGTTCGACCATGCGCTTCCACAAACTGGCGACGGTCGAAACCGCGACGCCTGAGGACAACGCGATCATCAGCATCTTCCGCGCCGACGCGCAGGACATGCCGCTGACCGTCAGCATGCTGGAACGCCATCCGCTGGGCAGCCAGGCTTTCATTCCGCTGCTCGGCAACCCCTTTCTGATCGTGGTCGCGCCACTTGGCGATGTACCTGTATCAGGCTTGGTCCGCGCCTTCGTCACCAACGGCAGGCAGGGCATCAATTACCATCGCGGCGTCTGGCACCACCCGGTGCTGACGATCGAAAAGCGGGATGACTTCCTGGTGGTTGATCGCAGTGGCACAGGCAACAACTGCGATGAGCATTTTTTCAAAGAGGATGAGCGTTTGATCCTCGCCCCCCACCAATAAGAGAAGGTCCGATCACTCGACAACAAGAGTGACGGGCGAGAGGTAAAGACTGTGGAAGCACATCTGTTGGAATGGCTGAACCTGAGCGTGCGCTGGGTTCACATGATCACTGGCGTGGCCTGGATCGGCGCGTCGTTCTACTTCGTCTGGCTGGAGAACAACCTCAACCGCGTCAACCCGAAAACCGGTCTTGCCGGTGATCTGTGGGCGATCCACGGCGGCGGTATCTATCACCTGGAAAAATACAAACTGGCCCCTCCGTCGATGCCGGAGAACCTGCACTGGTTCAAATGGGAAGCCTACTTCACCTGGATGTCGGGGATCGCGCTGCTGTGCGTGGTGTTCTACTCCAACCCCGTGCTCTACCTCGTGGCACCCGGCAGCGGCCTGACCGGCCCTGAAGGCGTGGCCATCGGCATCGGTTCGCTGATCGCCGGCTGGTTCATCTACGACTTCCTCTGCGACTCGCCTCTGGGCAAAAAACCTGCCCTGCTCGGCTTCATCCTGTTCGTGCTGATCATCGGCGCGGCGTATGGCTTCAGCAAGGTGTTCAGCGGTCGTGGTGCGTACCTGCACGTCGGCGCGATCATCGGCACCATCATGGTCGGCAACGTGTTCCGCATCATCATGCCGGCCCAGCGCGCCCTGGTCGCCGCGATCGCCGAGAACCGCACGCCGGATCCGGCCCTGCCGGCCAAAGGCCTGCTGCGTTCGCGTCACAACAACTACTTCACCCTGCCGGTGCTGTTCATCATGATCAGCAACCACTTCCCGAGCACCTACGGCAGCCAGTACAACTGGCTGATCCTGGCCGGGATTGCGGTGTTGGCGGTGTTGGTGCGTCACTACTTCAACACCCGTCACGACAGCCACAAGTTTGCCTGGACCCTGCCGGTTGCAGCGGTGGGCATGATCAGTCTGGCGTACGTCACCGGCCCGGCGCCGATGTCGACCGCTCCGGACGTGGCCAAGGCGCCTGCGAAAATCGAGTACCAGCCGCTGCCGGAAACGGCTTTGGGTGGTGGCGCGAAACCGGCTGAAGCTGCGCAACCGGCCGCCCCTGCTGCACCTGCCGCCGCTCCCGCTCAGGCGTCCAACGCCGGCCCTGCGTTCGACAAGGTGCACACGGTGATCCAGGAACGCTGCGCGGTCTGCCACTCGGCCAAACCGACCAGCCCGCTGTTCAGCGCTGCACCGGCCGGTGTGATGTTCGACACCCCCGAGCAGATCCGCCAGAACGCGGCGCGGATCCAGGCGCAAGCCATCACCACGCAGATCATGCCACTGGGCAACATCACGCAGATGACCCAGCAGGAACGTGACCTGATCGGTGCATGGATCGCCCAGGGAGCCCAGACCAACTAAGCAGTAAAAGCATCGCTGGCAAGCCAGCTCCCACAGGGTTTTGCACTGCCTGTGCGGGAGCTGGCTTGCCAGCGATTAGCCGCCACGCGGTTTACCTGATGCAAAGAAACAGCTGTGAGCAACCCGGCAGCTGTTCAATCACAAGAATAAAAAAGATCCGAGGTGTTGCATGTCCGAGCTGTCCAAAGCGCGCATCCCCGACGCACCCGCCATTCAGCGTTTGCCCCTTTTGCAACTGATCCTGGTCGGTTTGCAACATGTACTGCTGATGTACGGCGGCGCCATCGCGGTACCGCTGATCATCGGACAGGCCGCTGGCCTGAGTCGTGAAGAAATCGCCTTCCTGATCAACGCCGACCTGCTGGTCGCCGGCATCGCCACCATTGTGCAGTCCCTGGGGATCGGCCCGATGGGCATCCGCATGCCGGTGATGATGGGCGCCAGTTTCGCCGCCGTCGGTAGCATGGTCGCCATGGCCGGCATGCCCGGCATCGGTCTGCAGGGAATCTTCGGCGCGACCATCGCCGCCGGGTTCTTCGGCATGCTCATCGCGCCATTCATGTCCAGGGTCGTACGCTTCTTCCCTCCGCTGGTGACCGGCACGGTCATCACCTCGATCGGTCTGTCGCTGTTTCCCGTGGCCGTGAACTGGGCCGGTGGCGGCGCCGCCGCTGCGCAATTCGGTTCACCGATTTACCTGGCCATCGCCGCACTGGTGCTGGCCACCATTCTGTTGATCCACCGCTTCATGCGCGGTTTCTGGGTCAACATTTCCGTGCTGATCGGCATGTGCCTGGGCTACGTGCTCTGCGGCGCCATCGGCATGGTTGACCTGAGCGGCATGGCCAACGCGCCGTGGGTTCAGTTCGTCACCCCGCTGCATTTCGGCATGCCGAAGTTCGAACTGGCACCGATCCTGTCGATGTGTCTGGTGGTGGTGATCATCTTCGTCGAGTCCACCGGGATGTTCCTCGCGCTGGGCAAGATCACCGGTCAGGAAGTCTGCCCGCGCATGCTGCGTCGCGGCCTGCTGTGTGATGCCGGTGCGTCGTTCTTCGCCGGATTCTTCAACACCTTCACCCACTCCTCCTTCGCGCAGAACATCGGCCTGGTGCAGATGACCGGCGTGCGCTGCCGCTCGGTGACCATCGTCGCCGGCGGTCTGCTGATCGTCCTGAGCCTGCTGCCCAAAGCCGCGTTCCTGGTGGCGTCGATTCCACCAGCGGTACTGGGTGGCGCGGCGATTGCGATGTTCGGCATGGTCGCGGCCACCGGCATCAAGATTCTGCAAGAGGCCGACATCGGCGACCGGCGCAATCAATTGCTGGTGGCGGTGAGCATCGGCATGGGCCTGATCCCAGTGGTGCGTCCGGAATTCTTCGCCCACCTGCCATTGTGGATGAGCCCGATCACCCACAGCGGGATCGCCATGGCCACCCTCAGCGCGCTGACGCTGAACCTGTTGTTCAACATCCTCGGTGGCGCCGAACGCGCCGCGATCAACGACTGCCACGCACACCCGCACTGATCCGAAGAGTAAAAAAGGGGGCTCGCCCAAGCCTGCCCCCTCGCGACAGCTTTGCCTCAAACAATAAAAACAAGAGGGAGCAACAGATGATCCGGACTCAAACCAGCGTGTTGTTGGGCGGCGGCCTGCTGGCCGCCTCGCAAGCCATGGCCGGCGATTTACTGCTATGGCAGACCAACAGCCTGAGCTACCTGTACGGCAAGAATTTCGCGATCAACCCGTCAATCCAGCAGACGGTGACGTTCGAGCACGCTGACAAGTGGAAGTACGGCGACAACTTCCTGTTCATCGACAAGATTTTCTACAACGGCCAGGAAGACCGCAACAAAGGGCCCCATGCGTTCTACGGCGAATTCAGCCCGCGCCTGTCGTTCGGCAAGATCTTCGACAAAAAGCTGGAATTCGGCCCGATCAAGGACTTACTGCTGGCCATGACCTACGAGTACGGCGAAGGCGACAGCGAGGCCTACCTGATCGGCCCCGGCTTCGACCTCAAGGTGCCGGGCTTCAACTATTTCACCCTGAACTTCTACCGCCGCCAGACCGAAGGCCCGCGCCCCGGCGACGGCGTCTGGCAGATCACCCCCGGCTGGTCCTACAGCATTCCCGTGGGCAATTCCGACCTGTTGATCGACGGCTATCTGGACTGGGTGGTCGACAACGATCAGAACTCGCGCGGCACCTATCACGCCAACCTGCACATCAACCCGCAGATCAAATACGACCTGGGCAAAGCCCTCGGCTGGGGTGAAAAGCAGGTGTACGTCGGCACCGAATACAGCTACTGGAAAAACAAATACGGCGTCGAAAGCACCCACAGTTTCGACACCAACCAGAACACCGCCAGCCTGCTGGTCAAGGTGCACTTCTAAGATGGCCCGCAACCGTGCCCCCTACCTGTCGTCGGTGCTCTGTTGCGGGGCACTTGAGGCCTGGCCGTTGAGTCAGTATTCTCCGCGGCCTCCTGAATTCGGTCTAAAAAAAAGCCCGAATTTAATTCCTGACCGAAAAGCCAGCTTATCCAGGCTTCGGTCAGTACCGAGGCATCCCGAAAACACGCTCAATCGACTGTTTTTCAGCAGCCGACGGGCTTTTTTTTGCTTTTCGAAAAGCCTTGGCTCAGCTCTTGCTAACAGCATGAAAGCTGACCGGATGGATGACTTTTGCAGCAATGAAAAAAGGCGCCACACCAGAGCGCCGACTCAAAAAAATAAACGTGGAACACCTACTTTGGGAGCAACCGAATGAAACGTATGTGCACCAGCCTGATGCTTGCGGGATCGCTGCTGGCAGGGGGTCAGGCCATGGCCGACGGCCTGCTGCAATGGCAGAACAACAGTCTGACCTACCTCTATGGCAAGGACTTCCAGGTCAACCCGCGCATTCAGCAGACCGTCACCTTCGAGCACGCCGATGCCTGGAAGTACGGCGACAACTTCGTGTTCGTCGACAAGATCTTCTACAACGGCAAGGATGACGGCGGTGTGGGTTCGAACACCTACTACGGCGAAATCAGCCCGCGTCTGTCGTTCGGCAAGATCTTCGATCAGAAACTGGCTTTCGGTCCGGTCACCGACGTACTGCTGGCCATGACCTACGAATTCGGTGAAGGTGATACCGAGTCATACCTGATCGGTCCAGGCTTTGACCTGGCGATCCCGGGCTTCGACTACTTCCAGCTGAACTTCTACCAGCGCCACACCGAAGGCTCCCGCGCCGGTGACAACGTCTGGCAGATCACCCCGGTCTGGTCCTACACGATTCCGGTCGGCGACTCGAACATCCTGATTGACGGCTTCATGGACTGGGTGGTCGACAACGACTCCAACTCCAAAGGCGATTACCACGCCAACCTGCACTTCAACCCACAGGTCAAATACGACCTGGGCAAAGCGCTGAACATTGGCGAGAAGCAGTTGTATGTGGGTGTCGAGTACGACTACTGGTCGGACAAGTACGGGATCAAGGACAGCCAGTATTTCAAGACCGATCAGAGCACCACGAGCTTCCTGGTGAAGTTCCACTTCTGATCCGGCGGCGTCCTCACGGGCGCCTTCGCGAGCAGGCTCGCTCTCACATTGGCTCTGTGCACGACACAAATCCCTGTGGGAGCTGGCTTGCCAGCGATTGCTGCACAACAAAACTCAGGCCGGAACCAGCGACTCGCCAATCCCGAGAAACCGGCACAGTTCATCGCGCTTGGCCAAGGCATCGCGCCTGCCCAGATCGATCAATTCGCTGCAATACCCCGCCTCGAACAGCAAGTAACTCAACACCCCTGCCCCGCTCGTTTTGGTCGCCCCCGGCCCACGCAGAAACAGACGCAACGCCGCGGGCAATTCCTGGCGATGCCGCGCCGCAATTTCATCGATCGGCTGGCTGGGTGAAATCACCAGAACGTCCACCGGCGCCACACCCAACGCGCGGGTCGGCGTGCCTTCGGGCATCAGATGACTGAACTGGTTGAGACGCTGAAGCAGCTCGATATCGCTTTCCAGGCTATCAATGAAGGTGCTGTTGAGCATGTGCCCGCCGATCTGCGCCAGCGTCGGTTGCTGCCCGGTGTAAGCACGCTCCAGCGGTTGCGCCGGATCGAAACCGCGCGGGTTGCCGCTGACGCCCACCACCAGCACCCGGCTCGCGCCCAGGTGCAGCGCCGGGCTGATCGGTGCCGATTGCCGCACCGCGCCATCGCCGAAATATTCATCGCCGATCTTCACTGGCGCGAACAACAGCGGGATCGCCGAACTGGCCAGCAAGTGCTCCACCGATAACTGCGTCGGCACACCGATGCGCCGATGACGCAACCAGGAATCGATGGTCCCGCCGCCCTGATAGAAGGTCACGGCTTGCCCGGACTCGTAGCCGAACGCCGTCACTGCCACCGCGTGCAATTGCTTGCGCGCGATGGACTCGGCGATGCCGGGCAGGTGCAGTTTTTCGTTGAGAAGATGACGCAGCGGCGAGCTGTCGAGCAGCGCTACCGGCAGCTGCCGGCCCATGCCCAGCAGGCTGTGACTGACAAAACGACTGGCCTGACGGATCACCCCCGGCCAGTCGCTGCGCAACACGCGATGGCTGCGAAAGCCTTGCCAGAACAGCGTCAGGCGTTCGATGGCCGCGCGAAAATCCGTCGCACCGCTGGCCAGGCTGACCGCGTTGATCGCCCCGGCGGAGGTGCCGACGATCACCGGAAACGGATTGTCCGCCCCCAGCGGCAACAATTCAGCAATCGCCGCCAGCACCCCCACCTGATACGCCGCCCGAGCCCCGCCGCCGGAAAGAATCAAACCTGTGACCGGTTCAGCTGGGCTCATCGCAACGCTCCGTGGTGCTTGTGGGGATGGGTCGAATCAACCGCGTTTGGCGTACAGCTTCGGCTCGCCCGGTGGCCGGCTCTTGAAACGCCGGTGTGCCCACAGGTATTGCTCGGGGCACTCCCGCAACACGCCTTCGACCCACTGATTGATGCGGATGCAATCTTCTTCTTCGGTCTCGCCCGGGAAACCTTCCAGCGGCGGATGAATCACCAGACGATAACCGCTGCCGTCGACCAGACGCTCCTGAGTGAACGGCACCACCAGTGCCTTGCCCAGACGGGCGAACTTGCTGGTGGCAGTCACGGTGGCGGCCTGAATGCCGAACAACGGCACGAAGATGCTCTGCTTGGCGCCGTAGTCCTGATCCGGTGCGTACCAGATTGCCCGGCCTGCGCGCAGCAGCTTGAGCATGCCGCGCACGTCGTCACGCTCCACCGCCAGCGAATCAAGATTGTGCCGCTCGCGGCCCTGACGCTGGACGAAGTCGAACAGCGGGTTCTTGTGTTCGCGGTACATGCCGTCGATGGTGTGCTGCTGGCCGAGCAGCGCCGCGCCGATTTCCAGGGTGGTGAAATGCACCGCCATCAGAATCACGCCCTTGCCTTCGCGCTGGGCCTTTTGCAAATGCTCCAGGCCTTCGACGTGGGCCAGTTTCGCCAGACGCTGACGCGACCACCACCAGCTCATCGCCATCTCAAAAAAAGCGATGCCGGTGGAGGCGAAGTTTTCCTTGAGCAGACGCTTGCGCTCGGCGGCGGACTTTTCCGGGAAACAGAGTTCCAGATTGCGCTTGGCGATGCGCCGTCGGTCGCCGGCGAAGCGATACATCAGGGCACCGAGAAAACGACCGATGGCCAGCAATGCCGGATACGGCAGCTGCACGATCAGCCACAACAGCCCGAGGCCGCACCAGAGCGGCCAGAAGCGTGGGGCAAGAAATGCTTTTCGAAAACGCGGGCGATCCATTAAAGCTTCCGTAAATACAGTGGCCGCGCATTCTACATCGTTCGACCCGGCTTGCGGCCTGCGGGCGTTCTCGTTATAAGTCTCGGCACTTTTAGTGACAAGCCGTTGTATGCCGACATGAGCCAAACCGAACCGAAAGACCAAGATCCCGTGTTCCAGCTGAAGGGCAGCATGCTCGCCATTACAGTGCTGGAGCTGTCCCGCAACGACCTGGACAGCCTCGATCGGCAATTGGCCGCCAAAGTCGCCCAGGCACCGAATTTCTTCAGCAACGCGCCGCTGGTTCTGGCGCTGGACAAACTGCCGCCAAGCGAAGGCGCCGTCGATCTGCCGGGCCTGATGCGCGTGTGCCGTCAGCACGGCCTGCGCACCCTGGCGATCCGCGCCAGCCGCATCGAAGACATCGCTGCCGCCATCGCCATCGACATCCCGGTGCTGCCGCCGTCCGGCGCCCGCGAACGACCGCTGGAAGCAGCCGAACCCGTCGCCCCGAAGAAGCCGGAAAAGCCGTCGGAGCCGGCCGTCAAACCGACCCGCGTCATCACCACGCCAGTACGTGGTGGCCAACAGATATATGCGCAAGGTGGCGATCTGGTGGTGGTTTCCTCGGTCAGCCCGGGGGCGGAACTTCTCGCCGATGGCAACATCCATGTATACGGCCCGATGCGCGGTCGTGCGCTGGCCGGGGTCAAGGGCGACACCAAGGCGCGGATTTTCTGTCAGCAATTGAGCGCTGAACTGATCTCCATCGCAGGCCATTACAAGGTTTCCGAAGACCTGCGTCGCGATCCGATGTGGGGTTCGGGCGTACAGGTCAGCCTGTCGGGCGACGTGTTGAACATCATTCGGCTTTAACGGATACTGCCGCATTTTCCAAGCATCTCTAAAACGTAGCGAAAACGGCTCAAACGAAGTAGGAAAAAGGCCAAAAGCCGGATTCCAGCCAAGGCTGTCCGACTGCAGTAGTTTTCTAGAGATGTTTTTCAGGGGCTGAACAGTCCTTCTTCCTTAGGGGTGAAACACCTTGGCCAAGATTCTCGTGGTTACATCCGGCAAGGGTGGTGTGGGTAAGACCACCACCAGCGCCGCTATCGGTACCGGCCTCGCTCTGCGCGGCCACAAAACAGTGATCGTCGACTTCGACGTGGGCTTGCGTAACCTCGACCTGATCATGGGTTGCGAGCGCCGCGTGGTGTATGACTTCGTCAACGTCGTGAACGGCGAAGCCAACCTGCAACAGGCCCTGATCAAAGACAAACGCCTGGAAAACCTCTATGTACTGGCCGCCAGCCAGACCCGCGACAAAGACGCGCTGACCGTCGAAGGCGTGGAAAAAGTCCTGATGGAGCTCAAGGAACAATTCGACTTCGTCGTCTGCGACTCCCCGGCGGGTATTGAGAAAGGCGCGCACCTGGCCATGTACTTCGCTGACGAAGCGATCGTCGTGACCAACCCGGAAGTCTCCTCGGTACGTGACTCGGACCGCATGCTCGGCCTGCTGGCCAGCAAGTCCCGTCGCGCCGAACGCGGCGAAGAGCCGATCCAGGAACACCTGCTGATCACCCGCTATCACCCGGAGCGCGTCGAAAAAGGCGAAATGCTCGGCGTCGAAGACGTCAAGGAAATCCTCGCCGTACGCCTGCTGGGCGTCATCCCGGAATCCCAGGCCGTACTCAAGGCCTCCAACCAGGGCGTACCTGTGATCCTCGATGATCAAAGCGACGCCGGCCAGGCCTACAGCGATACCGTTGATCGCCTGCTGGGCAAGGAAAAAGAACACCGGTTCCTGAATGTCGAGAAGAAGGGATTCTTCGAGCGTCTGTTTGGAGGTAGGTAATGAACCTTTTTGACTTCTTTCGTGCCAACAAAAAGCCAAGTACCGCCTCGGTCGCGAAAGAGCGTCTACAGATCATCGTGGCGCATGAACGCGGCCAGCGCAGCACCCCGGACTACCTGCCCTCCTTGCAGAAGGAACTGGTGGAAGTGATCCGCAAGTACGTCAACATCGGCAACGACGACGTGCACGTGGCACTGGAGAGCCAGGGCAGCTGCTCGATTCTGGAACTCAACATCACCCTGCCAGACCGCTGAGTCGATCCGGCAGGAACGACGGCGGCTCAGGGCTCCTCCGACACCGGAGGGGCCCTGAGCCGCCGTTGGCATTTGTTACGAGGCTGTTTTAATGCCGTTGTCCAACGTCCAAATCATTCATCAGGACGCCGCCGTTCTGGTGGTGAACAAACCGACCCTGTTGCTCTCCGTCCCCGGCCGGGCCGATGACAACAAGGACTGCCTGATCACCCGTCTGCAGGAAAACGGCTACCCGGAAGCACGCATCGTCCATCGCCTGGACTGGGAAACCTCGGGGATCATTCTGCTGGCCCGCGACGCCGACACCCACCGCGAACTGTCGCGCCAGTTTCACGATCGTGAAACAGAGAAAGCCTACACTGCGCTCTGCTGGGGTCAGCCGGAACTGGACAGCGGCAGCATCGATCTGCCGTTGCGCTACGACCCGCCGACCAAACCGCGCCACGTGGTCGATCACGAACACGGCAAGCACGCCCTGACCTTCTGGCGTGTGCTGGAGCGCTGCGGCGACTGGTGCCGCGTCGAACTGACACCAATCACTGGTCGTTCGCACCAGTTGCGGGTGCACATGCTGTCGATCGGTCATCCGTTGCTCGGTGACGGCCTCTACGCCCACGAGCAAGCCCTGGCTGCCTGGCCACGCCTGTGCCTGCACGCGAGCATGCTCAGCTTCACCCATCCCCAGTCCGGCGAGCGCTTGCGCTTCGAATGCCCGGCACCGTTTTAAGCACTGTTGGACCGACAGCTGCCCGATTTATAGGATTTTGTTCCGGATGAGTTGTACTGATTCCCTTGCAACACCCGTCAAGAAGACCCGTCATCAACTGCTCTACCTGATTTACGGCAATCAGGATGTCTACCGGCGCGAAGCCAAGTTCAGCATCCTGACCGTCCTGTCCCAGGCCAAGAACGGCAAACGCCCGGCGATCAGGATTCTCACCGACCGGCCGCAAGACTACGAAGGCTGGCCAGTCGACACCGTACTGCTCGACGAAGCGACCCTGACCCGTTGGCAAGGACAGAACGGTTACCACCACCGGCGCAAGGCCTGCGCGATTGCCGCCGGTTTGCAACTGGCCGAGAAAACCCTGTTCGTCGACACCGACACACTGTTCACCAGCCACCCGAACAGCTTGTTCCAATACATCGATGCAAATCGGTCGGTGATGGATCGCTTCGAATACGACTGGAAAGACGTCTTCGAACGGCCGGACTACCTGAAGCTCGCTCGCGACCTCAGTGTCCACGGTGTTTCCCCACAGAACGGTTTCAAGCTCTACAACAGCGGCCTGTGCGGTATCACCGACCGCGACTCGGCATTGTTCGAAGAGTCGATCAGGCTGATCGACGAGTGGACGGCCGGCGGGTTCGAGATTCACACCATCGAGCAGATCGCGCTGTCCTACGCAATGCGCGAACGGTCGGTGGTGGAAGCGCGCAAACACATCTACCACTACTTCGCGGAAAAACGCTTCTTCCACGCGATGCAGGCGTTTTTCTTCGCCCAGCACGGCGAGAAATTCAGCCAGCGACTGGTGGACCTGTGTGCCGATGTGCCGCGCGTCAAACCCTTTCCGTCCGCCTGGCAGCGTCTGAAGATCAAGTGGAAGCTGCGCAACCAGAGCGGCGCCATGCGCAAGGTGGGTCGGGATCTGTTGTACGGCAGCGCCGCGCCGGATCACCCGTACTACAGCGCCTGTCGTCATGAGTGGTGGGAATGCGCCTCGCGGGAGATTCTGCGCTGGGACGAGAGCCGTCAGAAAAAGCTTCTGGAACAGAGTCGCTGGCCAAAGCAGCTGCCCCGTCCGGACAAGCCTGAAGACGAAAAAGTGATCATGAACTACCTGAAAAAACGCGTGGCCGCCGCTCGTTGACGCGAGCGGCACATGTCATGTCCCAAGCATCAGGCCGATGCGTTAAACTCCCGCCCATTGCTGTCTGGAGCTTCTTATGCGCGAAGAGTTGAACCAAGGCCTGATCGACTTCCTCAAGGCCTCCCCTACCCCGTTCCACGCCACCGCCAGCCTTGTTCAACGCCTTGAGGCCGCCGGTTATGTGCGCCTCGACGAGCGCGAAACCTGGCACACCGAAGCCAATGGTCGTTACTACGTCACCCGTAACGATTCCTCGATTGTCGCGATCAAGATGGGCCGCAACTCGCCGCTGCACGACGGCATCCGTCTGGTCGGCGCCCACACCGACAGCCCGTGCCTGCGGGTCAAGCCACAACCTGAATTGCAGCGCCAGGGCTTCTGGCAGCTCGGCGTCGAAGTCTACGGCGGCGCGCTGCTGGCGCCGTGGTTCGACCGCGACCTGTCACTGGCCGGCCGCGTCACCTTCCGCCGCGACGGCAAGGTTGAAAGCCAGCTGATCGACTTCAAGGCCCCGATCGCGATCATTCCCAACCTGGCCATTCACCTCAACCGTGAAGCCAATCAGGGCTGGGCCATCAACGCCCAGACCGAGCTGCCGCCGATTCTCGCGCAGTTCGCCGGTGACGAGCGCGTGGATTTCCGCGCGGTGCTCACCGATCAACTGGCTCGCGAACACGGCCTCAACGCCGACGTGGTACTGGATTACGAGCTGAGTTTCTACGACACCCAAAGCGCTGCGGTCATCGGCCTGCATGGCGACTTCATCGCCGGCGCGCGCCTGGACAACCTGCTGTCGTGTTACGCCGGCCTGCAAGCCCTGCTGACCGCCGACACCGAAGAAACCTGCGTGCTGGTGTGCAACGACCACGAAGAAGTCGGTTCCTGCTCGGCCTGCGGCGCCGACGGCCCGATGCTGGAACAGACCCTGCGCCGCCTGCTGCCGGAAGGTGACGAATTCGTACGCACCATCCAGAAATCCCTGCTGGTCTCGGCCGACAACGCCCACGGCGTACACCCGAACTACGCCGACAAGCACGACGCCAACCACGGCCCGAAACTCAACGCCGGCCCGGTGATCAAGGTCAACAGCAACCAGCGCTACGCCACCAACAGCGAAACCGCCGGGTTCTTCCGCCATCTGTGCATGGCCGAAGAAGTGCCGGTGCAAAGCTTCGTGGTGCGCAGCGACATGGGCTGCGGCTCGACCATCGGCCCGATCACCGCCAGCCACCTGGGCGTGCGCACCGTGGACATCGGCCTGCCGACGTTCGCCATGCACTCGATCCGCGAACTGTGCGGCAGCCACGACCTGGCACACCTGGTCAAAGTGCTGAGCGCGTTCTACGCCAGTCGCGAACTGCCATAGGAAACAGCCGGGATCGCAGCGTCGCGCTGCGATCCCCGGCCTTTAGAACCGGCTCATTTCTGATACACATCAGCACCGTCCATCGAAAACCCACCTAGACTTGAATCATCCCCTTCGACAAGGCTGTCGCCATGATCTCGATGTCTGCGTTTCACTCCATGCTCATTCCCATCCTCGGCGGAATGATTCTGCTGGCCATCGGTTTCAACTTCCGTGACAAGAACGCCGGTGTGTTCGCCATGTGGATCGGCATGCTGATGATCCTGGCCACCGTGGTCTACAAGATTCTCGCCAAACTCAACGAATAAATCCGCGCCCGGCTCGCATTGAATCTGGCGGGCTCGTACACTCGCCCGATCCGCCCCTTGCGAGGTTGACCGCCTAGTGTTTGCTCGTCTTTTTGCCCTGCCCTGCCTGTTTCTCGTTTGCCTGATGATCCTGGTGTCGCCGGCGCCTGCCGACGCCGCCGGTCTGCCGGGATTGCTCACGGGCGCCGGCAAGGCTCAGCCCGAAGCTCAGGAACCGCTCGGCCAGTCCCTGGACGAAGTCATCAAGTCGCTGGAAAACGACAAGCAACGTGCCCAGTTGCTGACCGACCTGAAAAAACTGCGCGACGCCACGAAAAAAGCCCAGGCCACCCCGGAAGAAGGGGTGCTGGGACTGATCGGCGGCACCCTCGCCACTTTCGAAAAACAGTTCTCCGGTGCCGACAGCCCACTCAATCGCTGGTCCGCCGAATTCGACATGGCCAAGGACGAGCTCAAAGGCCTGATGCTGCCGGCCAGCGAATGGCTGCCGATCATCTTCGCCTTCGCCGTGATCCTCGCGGTCTGGAGCCTGCTCGCCGCCGCGCTGATCTGGCTTGGTCATCGGGTACGCATGCGCTTCGGTCTGACCGAAGAACTGCCGCAACATCCCCGAGCCCTCGACATGCTGCGCTTCGCCCTGCGCAAGCTCGGGCCGTGGATGATCGCCCTGGTCATCACCGTGTACATGAGTTACGCGCTGCCATCGTCGCTGGGCAAAAGCCTGGCGATGGTGTTGGCCTATGCGCTGGTGGTCGGCACCTGCTTCTCGGCCATCTGCGTGATTGCCTTTTCCGTACTCGACGGCCCGCACCGCCACCGCGCGCTGTACATCCTGCGCCACCAGGCCTTCCGCCCGCTGTGGCTGATCGGCAGCTTCGCCGCGTTCGGGGAAGCCCTGAGCGATCCGCGACTGATAGCCGGCCTCGGCGTACACCTGGCCCACACCGCCGCCACCGTCGCCAACGTCCTCGCGGCGCTGTCGACCGGTCTGTTCATCCTGCGTTTCCGCCGGCCGATCGCCCACCTGATCCGCAACCAGCCACTGTCGCGCCGTCTGACCCGCCGCGCCCTCAGCGACACCATCGAAATCCTCGGCACCTTCTGGTACGTCCCGGCGCTGGTGCTGGTGGGCATTTCGCTGTTCGCCACCTTCGTCTCCGCCGGCGACACCAGCACCGCCCTGCGCCAGTCGCTCATCTGCACCGTGCTGCTGGTGTTGTGCATGGTCATCAACGGCCTCGTCCGCCGCCACGCCCTCAAACCCCAACGCGGGCCGAAGCGCCACGCGCTGTATTCCGAACGCCTGAAAAGCTTCTTCTACACCCTCGCCCATTTGCTGGTGTGGCTGGCCTTCATCGAACTGGGCCTGCGGGTCTGGGGCATGTCGCTGATCGGCTTCACCGAAGGCGAAGGCCACGACGTCAGCGTCAAACTGTTCAGCCTGATCGGCACGCTGATCTTCGCCTGGCTGATCTGGATCCTCAGCGACACCGCCGTGCACCACGCCCTCACCCGCTCACGCAAAGGCCTGGCCAACGCCCGCGCACAAACCATGATGCCGCTGATCCGCAACGTACTGTTCGTGGCGATCTTCATCATCGCCCTGATCGTCGCCCTGGCAAACATGGGCATGAACGTCACGCCCCTGCTGGCCGGTGCCGGCGTGATCGGCCTGGCCATCGGCTTCGGCGCCCAGTCGCTCGTGGCCGACCTCATCACCGGCCTGTTCATCATCATCGAAGACTCCCTGGCCATCGACGACTACGTCGACGTCGGCGGGCACCTGGGCACCGTCGAAGGCCTGACCATCCGCACCGTACGCCTGCGGGACATCGACGGCATCGTCCACACCATCCCGTTCAGCGAAATCAAAAGCATCAAAAACTACTCCCGCGAATTCGGCTACGCGATCTTCCGCGTGGCCGTGCCGTTCAACATGAGCATCGACGAAGCGATCAAACTGATGCGCGACGTCGGCCAGAAAATGCGCACCGACCCGCTGCAGCGGCGCAACATCTGGTCACCCCTGGAATTTCAGGGCGTGGAAAGCTTTGAATCCGGCAACGCAATACTACGTGCAAGGTTCAAGACCGCACCGATCAAACAGTGGGAAGTTTCACGGGCGTTCAATTTGTCGCTCAAACGACATCTGGATGAAGCCGGCCTGGACCTGGCGACGCCAAGGATGAATGTGCAAGTGATCACCGCAGGCGGTTGCGGCCAAACTCAAGAATAGACCCGAAGAATCGGGCCGACTTCAAAGCCCTCATCGCTGGCAAGCCAGCTCCCACAGAGAGCAAAAGCAACACATATGCCCTTCCACCACTCAACACAATGAGCGTTAGCTCGAGTACCGCTTTTGACGTGCCGGCCCCATCGGAAGGCTGAGTGGAGGGATTTATCCGGGGGTGGGAGCGCAGCGACCGTGCGGCGCAGCCGCATGCATCGAGAGGAGGTGCAGCGAAGCAAACCGTAGGCGATGCCCCCGGATGAATCCCGGAACGAAGGAACACCGAGCCTCAGCGAGGTGCCGAACGCAGGGGCCCAGCGTTTTGGTTACTTTGGGGCGTTTGCCAAAGTGACTCGCCGTAAGGGCGAAACCGTCAGCGGCAGCACCCGAAGCAACGGATATTCACCCAAAACAACCCAAAACCTGGTCGGCCCAGCGGCCGCCAAGGTCAAACAACATCAACCCCAACGTGAATCGCATCATGCCGCCAAAACTCCAGATCACAATCAATCAACCGCCCAAACTGATCATAATTAACCCGAGCAATCCTCAACCCCGGACTCCCCACCGACACCCGTAAAGCTGCCGCCGCATCGACCGATAAAGACGTAGGCACAATCTCGAACCGCACCCGCCCATAGTGCAAATCGTAATGCCGCGCATACAGCTCGGTAATCGACTGATTCAGATCAAACTCCAGAATCCCCGGAAAAAACTGCGGATTCAGATAATGCTCCACATACAACACCAGCCGCCCATCGATCCGCCGCGACCGGCAAATCTGGATCACGCTCGACAACGCCGGCAACTGCAACCACGCACAGACCGCCGCTGAAGCCGGCTGCAACCGCGCCGAAATCACCTCGGTCGACGGCACCCGCCCCTGCGCACTGACCATCGCGTGAAAGTGACTGCGCTGCATCAGGTTGTAAGCCAGACGCGGTGGCGACACGAACCAGCCACGCCGCTCCTCGCGATAAATCTGCCCTTGCGCCTCCAGCTGCAACAAGGCTTCGCGTACCGTAATTCGCGTCGTGCCGAACAGCTCACTGAGCTTGCGCTCGGCCGGCAACTTGCTCCCCGCCGCCAGCAACCCATGGTCGAGTTGCTCCTGAAGGATCTGGCCAATCGCTGTCACCGCTTTTGTTGCCTCATCGCGCATCAACGTTACCTATCTGGACTAGACCAGCACTGTTTCGGGGCAAAACCGCACAGCAATCGTGCCGTCCGGTCGTTTTGCAAGCCTAGGCAGTGCAGATGACCGAGAGATGACAAAACTACCGAACGGTCGCCCTGACAACTTGCAATACATCGGCCAAGTCCCTTGCCCACCGGGACTTGGCGGGTGGTCTACGCTTACCGGGCACTCGCCGATACCGGAGATAGAAAAGGCTGGGTGAGCCATCGCCGACATCAAAGTGTCATCGAGTCCCCTTAAATTGGCTCAGGTATTGCTGACCTAGACCAACACAAACCGCAATCGCAGCGTTGAACACGACCCAAGGAGCTTTGGAATGAAACAGTTTTTCCTGGCATCACTGTTAGGCTCGACCATTGCCATGTGCACCGCCGCCATGGCGGCTGACGATCTGAAAACCCTCGAAGCCGCTGCGAAAGCGGAAGGCGCCGTCAACAGTGTCGGCATGCCCGATGACTGGGCCAACTGGAAAGGCACCTGGGAAGACCTGGCCAGGAAATACGGCCTGAAACACATCGACACCGACATGAGCTCGGCCCAGGAAATCGCCAAGTTCGCTGCCGAGAAAGACAACGCCACCGCCGACATCGGCGACGTCGGCGCGGCCTTCGGCCCGATCGCGGTCAAGCAAGGCGTGGTGCAACCGTACAAGCCGAGCACCTGGGATCAAGTGCCGGACTGGGCCAAGGACAAGGACGGCAACTGGGCACTGGCCTACACCGGCACCATCGCCTTCATCGTCAACAAGAAGCTGCTGCACGGCTCCGAAGTGCCGACCAAATGGGCTGACCTCAAGGGCGGCAAATACAAGGTTTCCATCGGTGACGTGAGCACTGCCGCGCAAGCTGCCAACGGCGTACTCGCCGCTGCACTGGCCAACGGCGGCGACGAGAAGAACATCCAGCCGGCCCTGCTGCTGTTCGCGGACATCGCCAAGCAGGGGCGCCTGTCGATGGCCAACCCGACCATCGCCACCATGGAAAAAGGCGAGATTGAAGTCGGCGTGGTCTGGGACTTCAACGGTCTGAGCTACAAGGCCAAGATGGCCAACCCGGATGACTACGTGGTGCTGATCCCGTCCGATGGCTCGGTGATTTCCGGCTACACCACAATCATCAACAAATACGCGAAGAACCCGAACGCCGCCAAGCTGACCCGCGAATACATCTTCAGCGACGCCGGCCAGACCAACCTCGCCCGCGGCAACGCTCGCCCGATCCGCGCCGAGCACCTGCAACTGCCGGAAGACGTGAAGGCCAAGCTGCTGCCGAACGAGCAGTACAAAAAGGTCACGCCGATCAAGGACGCCGATGCCTGGGAAAAAACCTCCAAGGCCCTGCCGCAGAAGTGGAACGAAGAAGTCATCGTCGAGATGAAGTAAGCCAGCAGCTCACCTCTGTGTGATTTGTTGGAGATCCAATTGTGGGAGCGAGCCTGCTCGCGAATGCGCCGTCTCAGTCAACATCATCGTTGAGTGAACAACCGCCTTCGCGAGCAGGCTCGCTCCCACAGGGGATTGAGTTGATTTCGAGATATTTGAATTTCGCGGAGTTTTTGCCCCTATGAAGCACACCGTCATCCTTGTCGTGCTCGACGGCCTCAACTACGAGGTCGCGCGTCACGCCATGGGGCATCTGCAGGCTTACGTTGGCGCAGGACGCGCCGCGCTCTACCAGTTGGAGTGCGAGCTGCCGGCCCTGTCCCGACCACTTTACGAATGCATCCTCACCGGCGTGCCGCCGATCGACAGCGGCATCGTCCACAACAACGTCTCGCGCCTGTCCAACCAGCGCAGCATCTATCACTACGCCCGCGATGCCGGTCTGAAAACCGCCGCTGCGGCGTACCACTGGGTCAGTGAGCTGTACAACCGCTCGCCGTTCGTGGCGGCACGGGATCGGCATACCGATGACCCGACGCTACCGATCCAGCACGGCCACTTCTACTGGAACGATCACTACCCGGACTCGCACCTGTTCGCCGACGCGGAAAACCTGCGTCTGCGCCATGCACCGGACTTTCTGCTGATCCATCCGATGAACATCGACGACGCCGGGCACAAGCACGGCCTCGACACCCCGCAATACCGCAACAGCGCGCGCAGCGCCGACATCATCCTCGCCGACTACCTGCAAGGCTGGCTCGACGCCGGCTGCCAGGTGCTGGTGACCGCCGACCACGGCATGAACAACGACCGCTCGCACAACGGCCTGCTGCCGGAAGAGCGCCAGGTGCCGCTGTTCGTACTCGGTGATGCCTTCAGCCTGAACAGCGAAGCTGCACCCAAGCAGACCGACATCTGCGGCACCGTCTGCGAGCTGCTCGGCGTGCCCCACGACAAACCTGTGTGCCGGGAGTTGCTCAAGTGAACTCAATGACTCGCGGCAAATGGCTGGCCGCCCTGTGCCTGGTGCCTTTCGCACTGTTCTTTATCGTGTTCGAAATCGCCCCGCTGATCTGGGTGATGATCAACAGCCTGCAATCGGAAGAATTCGGTTGGGGCTTTGCCAACTTCAGCAAGATCTTCAATTCGAAGTTCTATCTGCAGGCGATCCAGTACAGCCTCGAAATCAGTTTCTGGTCGAGTGTGTTCGGCATCATCATCGCGGTGCTGGGCGCCTACTCCCTGCGCCGGGTCGACTCGAAACTGCGCAACTTCGTCAACGCCTTCGCCAACATGACCAGCAACTTTGCCGGCGTGCCCCTAGCCTTCGCGTTCATCATCCTGCTCGGCTTCAACGGCAGCATCACCATCATGCTGAAGCAGGCCGGGATCATCGAGGACTTCAACCTGTATTCGAAAACCGGGCTGATCATCCTCTACACCTACTTCCAGATTCCCCTCGGCGTCTTGCTGCTGTACCCGGCATTCGATGCCCTGCGTGAAGACTGGCGCGAATCCGCCGCACTGCTCGGCGCCGACAGCTGGCAGTTCTGGCGCCACATCGGCCTGCCGGTACTGACCCCGGCCCTGCTCGGCACCTTCGTGATCCTGCTGGCCAACGCCCTCGGCGCCTACGCCACGGTCTACGCGCTGACCACCGGCAACTTCAACGTATTGCCGATCCGGATTGCGGCGATGGTCTCCGGCGACATTTCCCTCGATCCGAACCTGGCCAGTGCCCTGGCCGTGGTGCTGGTGGCGCTGATGACCCTGGTGACCGTCGTGCATCAACTGCTGCTGAAGAGGAGCTACCATGTCTCGCGCTGAATCCGGACCGGCCGGCGTCTACCACCGCGTCGTGGTCTATCTGTTGTTCGCCATCCTGCTGCTGCCGCTGGTGGGCACGCTGATCTATTCGATCGCCAGCAGTTGGTCGGCCACCATCCTGCCCAGCGGTTTCACCTTCAAGTGGTACCTCCAGCTGTGGAGCGATCCGCGTTTTCTGCACGCCTTCGGCCAGTCGTTGCTGGTGTGCGTCGGCGCGCTGTTCCTGTCGGTGGTGCTGATCCTGCCGCTGCTGTTCGTGGTGCATTACCACTTCCCGAAACTCGATGCGCTGATGAACATCCTGATCCTGCTGCCCTTTGCGGTGCCGCCGGTGGTGTCGTCGGTGGGGCTGTTGCAGCTCTACGGTTCCGGGCCGTTCGCGATGGTCGGCACGCCGTGGATCCTGATCGGTTGCTACTTCACCGTGGCGCTGCCGTTCATGTACCGGGCGATCACCAACAACCTGCAAGCGATCAATCTGCGCGACCTGATGGACGCTGCCCAACTGCTCGGGGCCAGCACCTTTCAGGCAGCCTTCCTGGTGGTGCTGCCGAACCTGCGCAAAGGCCTGATGGTCGCGTTGCTGCTGTCGTTCTCGTTCCTGTTCGGTGAGTTCGTGTTCGCCAACATCCTGGTCGGCACCCGCTACGAGACCCTGCAGGTCTACCTCAACAACATGCGCAACAGCAGCGGCCACTTCACCAGCGCGCTGGTGATCTCCTACTTCTTTTTCGTGCTGGTCCTGACCTGGGTCGCCAACATCTTGAACAAGGACAAAAGCGAATGAGCTATGTCAGCGTCCAACACCTGCAAAAAAACTACGCCGGCACCACGGTGTTCAGCGACATCAACTGCGAAATCCAGAAGGGTGAATTCGTCACCCTGCTCGGCCCGTCCGGTTGCGGCAAATCCACCCTGCTGCGTTGCATCGCCGGCCTGACGCCGGTGGATGGCGGCAAGATTCTGCTCGATGGTGTCGACATCGTGCCGCTTACCCCGCAGAAACGCGGGATCGGCATGGTGTTCCAGAGCTACGCGCTGTTCCCCAACATGACCGTCGAACAAAACGTCGCCTTCGGCTTGCGCATGCAAAAGGTCAACACCGACGACAGCCACAAGCGAGTTGCCGAGGTGTTGAAACTGGTTGAACTCAACGATTTCGCCAGCCGCTATCCGCATCAGCTGTCCGGCGGTCAATGCCAACGTGTCGCCCTCGCCCGCTCGCTGGTGACCCGTCCGCGCCTTTTGCTGCTGGATGAACCGCTGTCGGCCCTTGATGCGCGGATTCGCAAACACCTGCGCGAACAGATCCGTCAGATCCAGCGCGAACTCGGCCTGACCACGATTTTCGTCACTCACGATCAGGAAGAAGCCCTGACCATGTCTGACCGGATTTTCCTGATGAATCAGGGAAAGATCGTACAAAGCGGCGATGCCGAAACCCTCTACACCGCGCCCGTCGACGTATTCGCCGCCGGCTTCATCGGCAACTACAACCTGCTGGATGCCGAGAGTGCGTCGAAGCTGTTGCAACGGCCGATCAACCACCGCATCGCGATTCGCCCGGAGGCCATCGAACTCAGCCTCAACGGGGAGCCCGACGCGCAAATCCGCAGCCACAGCCTGCTGGGCAACGTGATTCGCTACCGCGTCGAAGCCCGGGGCGTGGAACTGGTAGTGGATGTGCTCAACCGCTCGGCGGCGGATCTGCATCCCGACGGTCAGCGCCTGTCACTTTCCATCGATCCCACCGCCCTGTGTGAGGTAGCTTGAAAACAGCTGCAAGCTGCGAGCTACAAGCTTCAAGCTGTAGACTGCGGCATACCTGATTCCAATTCTTGCTGCTCGAAGCTTGTAGCTTGCAGCTGTTCTCGGAGAGAACCGATGGCTCTGGCAATTTTTGATCTGGACGACACCCTGATCCACGGCGACTGCGCCACCCTCTGGTGCGAGCAGATGGGGCGCCTGGGCTGGGTCGATCCTGAGTCGTTCATGCGCAGGAACAACGAGCTGATGGACGCCTACAGCCATGGCAAGTTGCGCATGGAAGACTATATGGACTTCAGCCTCGAACCGATGATCGGGCGTACCCCGGAGGAGGTCGAGCATCTGGTCGGGCCGTGGGTGGAAGACTTCATCGAGCCGATCATCTTCAGCGACGCCACCAAGACCATCGCCGCTCACCGTAAGGCCGGCGACCGGATCCTGGTGATCTCGGCCTCGGGCACGCACCTGGTCAAACCCATCGCCGAGCGACTGGGCATCGACGAGGTCCTGGCAATCGAGCTGGAAGTGGCGCACGGCGTATTCAGCGGCCACACCGTGGGCACCCTGACCTACCGCGAAGGCAAGATCACCCGTCTGCTGGAATGGCTGGATGCCGAAGAGGAAAACCTTGAGGGCGCGAGTTTCTATTCCGACTCACGCAATGATCTGCCGCTGCTGTTGAAAGTGGATTACCCACATGTGGTCAACCCGGATCCGGTACTGCTTGCAGAGGCCGAGAAGTCCGGCTGGCCGATCCACCTCTGGAAGTAAGCGATGGTCTTGTGGGAGCAGCCCTGCTCCCACAAGCATCGACGATCAGTTCAGGCTTTCGTCGATCACCAGCACCAACTTCCCTGCCACCGTGTTGCTCGCCAGCTCGGCGAAGGCAGCCTCGGCATCCTTGATCGGGAACGTCCTGGCCAGTTGCGGCTTCAGGCGACCTTCGGAAAACAGCGGCCACACGTGCTGGCTCAGATCGCTGAACAGATCCGCCTTGAACTGATCTTCACGGCTGCGCAGGGTCGAACCCAGCAGTTGCACGCGCTTGGCCAGCACCTGGGCCAGATCCAGTTTTGCCTCGCGGCCGCCCATCAGGCCGATCAGCACCCAGCGTCCGTCCTGCGCCATCAGCTTGAGATTCAATGCCGAATAGTTGCCGCCCACCGGATCCAGAATCACATCGAACGGCCCGAAATCCCGCAGGCTTTCCAGGTCGTCGGTGCGAACCACCCCGCCCTGGGCACCCAACGACTCGCAATAGACCAGCCGCTCAGCCGAACCGACGCTGACCCAGCACGGATTGCCGAAAGCCTTGCACAGTTGAATCGCGGCTGAGCCGATGCCACTGGCTCCGGCGTGCAGAAGAATTTTCTCACCCGGTTTGAGCGCCGCAAGTTGAAACACATTCAGCCAGACGGTCGCGTACACCTCGGGCAAGCCAGCGGCCTCGATCAGCGATACACCTTCCGGAACCGGCAGCACATGCCGTCCGTCGACGACCACTTCTTCGGCCATCCCGCCCCCGGCCAGCAAGGCGCAGACCCGGTCACCGACCTGCCAGGGCGATCCTGCACCGACCTCGCTTATCACCCCGGAACACTCAAGACCCAGCACCTGGCTGGCACCCGGAGGGGGTGGATAAAGTCCTGCTTTCTGTAATAAATCCGCGCGATTGAGGCCCGCTGCCGCCACCCGAATGCGAACTTGTCCTACATCGCATGTAGGACTCGGTTCATCAACCCATGCCACTTGACCTTCAACGCCTTGCAATGCCTTCACAGTGCCTCCATAGTGAGTCTGGACTGAGCCCGAAGCTGTAGCGCCGGGCTTTTTGCATTATGCGACCGGCCCTGGGGTCTGAACGAACGCTGAACAGCAGTTATCGTACAGAGCGTAGCGGTACCGGCGACTTCAAAGACGGCCTAATATGCGTTATCAATTGTCCCCGCGTCGAATCAGCATGAAGCATCTGCTCCCCAGCACCGCCCTCGCTCTTTTCATCGGTATCGGTCTGTTGCCGGTGTCGGGCACCACATTCGCAGCCAACAGCTGGGACAAGTTACAGCCTGATCGCGACGAAGTGATCGCCAGTCTGAACGTCGTCGAGTTGCTCAAGCGTCATCACTACAGCAAGCCGCCGCTCGACGATGCGCGCTCGGTGATCATCTACGACAGCTACATCAAGCTGCTCGACCCGTCGCGCAGCTATTTCATGGCCAGCGACATCGCCGAATTCGACAAGTGGAAGACCCAGTTCGACGACTTCCTCAAGAGCGGCGACCTCAACGCCGGGTTCACCATCTACAAGCGCTACCTGGACCGCGTGAAGGCGCGTCTGGACTTCGCCCTTGCCGAGCTGAACAAAGGCGTCGACAAGATGGACTTCACCACCAGGGAAACCTTGCTGATCGATCGCAAGGACGCTCCGTGGCTCAAGTCCACCGCCGAACTCGATGACCTGTGGCGCAAACGCGTCAAGGACGAAGTGCTGCGGCAGAAGATCGCCGGCAAAGAGCCGAAGCAGATCCAGGAAACCCTGACCAAGCGCTACAAGAATCAACTGGCGCGTCTGGACCAGACCCGCGCCGAAGACATCTTCCAGGCGTACATCAACACCTTCGCCATGTCTTACGATCCGCACACCAACTATCTGTCGCCGGATAACGCGGAGAACTTCGACATCAACATGAGCCTGTCCCTCGAGGGCATCGGCGCCGTGTTGCAGAGCGACAACGACCAGGTGAAAGTCGTGCGTCTGGTACCGGCAGGCCCGGCCGACAAGACCAAGCAGGTTGCTCCGGCCGACAAGATCATCGGCGTTGCCCAGGGCAACAAAGAGATGGTCGACGTGGTTGGCTGGCGTCTGGACGAAGTGGTCAAACTGATCCGTGGCCCGAAAGGCACCGTGGTGCGTCTGGAAGTCATCCCGGCCAGCAATGCGCCGAACGACCAGACCAGCAAGATCGTGCCGATCACCCGTGAAGCGGTGAAGCTAGAAGACCAGGCCGTGAAGAAGTCCGTGCTGAACCTGAAACAGGACGGCAAGGACTACAAGCTCGGCGTGATCGAGATTCCGGCGTTCTACCTCGACTTCAAGGCCTTCCGTGCCGGCGATCCGGACTACAAGAGCACCACGCGCGACGTCAAGAAGCTGCTGACCGAACTGCAGAAAGAGAAAGTCGACGGCGTGGTGATCGACCTGCGCAACAACGGCGGCGGCTCCCTGCAGGAAGCGACCGAGCTGACCAGCCTGTTCATCGACAAAGGCCCTACCGTGCTCGTGCGTAACGCCGATGGTCGGGTCGACGTACTTGAAGATGAAAACCCGGGCGCCTTCTACAAAGGCCCGATGGCGCTGCTGGTCAACCGCCTGTCCGCCTCGGCTTCGGAGATCTTCGCCGGCGCCATGCAGGACTATCACCGTGCGCTGATCATCGGTGGCCAGACCTTCGGCAAAGGCACCGTGCAGACCATTCAGCCGCTGAACCACGGCGAACTGAAACTGACCCTGGCCAAGTTCTACCGGGTTTCCGGCCAGAGCACCCAGCATCAAGGCGTACTGCCGGACATCGATTACCCGTCGATCATCGACACCAAGGAAATCGGCGAAAGCGCCCTGCCGGAAGCCATGCCGTGGGACACCATCCGCGCGGCGATCAAGCCGGCGAGCGATCCGTTCAAGCCGTACCTGGCCCAGCTGAAATCCGAGCATGACACCCGTTCCGCCAAGGACGCGGAGTTTGTGTTCATCCGTGACAAGCTGGCCCTGGCGCAGAAGCTGCTGGAAGAAAAAACCGTCAGCCTCAATGAAGCCGAACGCCGTGCCCAGCACGCCGACATCGACGCCAAGCAACTGGCGATGGAAAACATCCGTCGCAAGGCCAAAGGCGAAGAACCGCTCAAAGAGCTGAAGAAAGAAGACGAGGACGCCCTGGCGGCCGCCGAGCCGGACAAGGTCAAACCGGAAGACGACGCCTACCTGAGCGAGACCGGGCGCGTGTTGCTGGATTACCTGAAGCTGAGCAACCAGGTCGCAAAGAAGTAAGGTGATGGCAATTTAATGCTGACGATCCCCGGATCGTCATCAAACAGTCATCATTCTGTCGTGCAATAAAGGACTGGGAGCGGTTCTCTTCATCGAGAACGCTCCCAGTCCTTTTTTTATCGCCAGAGATTGCCATGACCACGACCGAACAGCTGAGTGCCTTGAGCTCGATCCTGACTCAAAGCGGATTACACAGCCTGTTCCAGCCGATCATTTGCCTCTCCGAACGGCGCATTCTCGGCTACGAAGCCCTGACCCGCGGCCCGTCCAACAGCCCGCTGCACTCCCCCATAGCCCTGTTCGCCGTGGCCCGCCAGGCCGGACGCTTGAGTGAACTGGAAATCGCCTGCCGCCAAAGTGCCTGTCGTCGTTTCAACGAACAGCAGTTGCCGGGCAAGCTGTTTCTCAACGTATCTCCGGAATCCCTACTCGAAGCGGCGCACCAACCGGGGCGTACGCTGCAATTGCTGCAGGACTTTGGCATCCCGCCGAGCCAGGTGGTCATCGAACTTACCGAACAGACGCCGATCGATGATTTCCAGTTGCTGCAGACCGCACTGCATCACTATCGGGCGATGGGGTTTTCGATTGCCCTCGATGATCTTGGCGCCGGTTATTCGAGCCTGCGTCTGTGGTCGGAGTTGCGGCCGGATTACGTGAAGATCGACCGGCACTTCATCGACGGCATTCATCAGGATGCATTGAAACGCGAGTTTGTCGGATCGATCCTGCAAATCGCCAAGGCCTCGCGGGCTCAGGTGATTGCAGAAGGCATTGAACTGCCAGAAGAACTGGCGGTGCTGACCGAAATGGGTGTGGATCTGGTACAGGGCTACCTGCTCGGGCGCCCTCAGGAACACCCGCCGCGCGATGCCCGCGCCTTGATGCCCAAGCACGACAGCAGCGCCGTGGCGTTGAATGACGAAGGCAGCGACCTCAGCGCCCTGCTCAACGATCAACCGGCCGTGAATCGTGACACACCGACCGCCACCGTACTGGAAGCCTTCCGCCGCCAGGCCAACCTGAACTCACTGGCGGTGCTCGACGAACAGGGTCAGCCGTGTGGCATTGTCCACCGTCACTCGTTGTCCGATGCGCTGCTCAAACCCTTTGCCACCGACCTGTTCGCCCGCAAACCGATCAGCCGCCTGATGAACGACGACTTCCTCGCCGTGGAAATGAGCCAGTCGCTGCAACAGGTCAGCCGCCTGATCACCAGCCGCGCCCGGCAACGCATCGAAGAAGACTTCATCATCACCCTCAACGGCAGCTACCTGGGCCTGGGCCGGGTGATTGACGTGCTCAAACTGATTACCGAACTGAAAATCCAGCAGGCCCGCTATGCCAACCCGCTGACCTTGCTGCCGGGGAATGTGCCGATTCAGCAATGTTTGACGAGGTTGCTGCAACAGGGGCGCGAGTCGGTCATTTGTTATGTCGACATCGACAGCTTCAAACCCTTTAACGATATCTATGGGTATGGGCGTGGGGATGAGGTATTGCTGTGTCTGGCGCAATGCCTCAACGAACGCGTCGACCCGTCCCGCGACTTTGTCGGGCATATTGGAGGGGACGATTTTCTGTTGGTGCTCGGCCCGGAGGATTGGCGCAAACGGCTCAACCAGTTGCTGGATGATTTCCAGAGCCAATGCCGACGTTTCTACCGCCCCGAACACCTGGAAGCTGGGTGTTTTGTTGCGCCGAATCGCCAAGGGATTCGTCAGGAGTTTCCGTTGCTGTCATTGTCCATAGGCGTGGTGCATTTGCATCCTGAAGCGTGTGCGCAGCTGGATGCGAGTCAGTTGGCGGAAATGGCTTCGCAGGCGAAGCATCATGCGAAGAATGTTCCGGGGTATAGCGTGCATTTGATTGATAGCCTTACGGTTCCTGAACTTCATTCACCGCAGGTCGTTGGCCAACGCTGACGCGCCAAACAACACAAATCCCAGTGGGAGAAAGCTTGGTCGCGAAGGGGGCTGCCCAATCAGCCTGAGCGTTATTATCTCCATCCTTCTCCCATCAAAGCCGAGGACCACCAAACAAACTCAGATCGAATCGTGCTCTGCAACTAAGATAGAACTCACCCTCAAGGCTAGTCTTATCATGACGAAAATCCATTATCTGCTTATAAAACGACTTTATGGCTGAATCATTCGAACTACTCATAGCATTAATCACCTCACACTTTTTATAAACCTGCTCCGCCACACTCATCACGTTCTCGAAATATTCCTCACGTTTTTCAATTCCGAGAAATCTCGAAAACTGAAAGGGCAAATCCTGCCCTGACCGAAAAACATCGCAAAGACTAAGCACCAAAAGCTCTGCAAAGTACAAGCGTTCTCTACAGCTTGGATTTGAGATCAACTCCAGCAACCCTGCGTCTCCACACTCGCCTAGAATATTTCGATCCACAGCATCGGGATCTTCACTGTACTGATCACCAAATAGTTCTGCGTTCGATTCGCCGCGACTCCACCGCTTAAAGTCGTTGAATGACCATCTCCCCTCAATGACCTCAATCATTCAGTATTTCACCCCTTGATATTTTCAAGCTGATATCTGACCAAACACTTCAGCAGAACCTGCATAAATCGGCGCTGATCCAAAATATCGTCGTCAAAATACGTCGTCATTCGCCCAAACACACGATCAAAACTGTCACCCTCTTTTAAAAAATGAGCGATGGTGTCTGTTAGAGAAGCCTGTTCGCGAGGGGTATAGTCCAAAAATTCAGGTTTCAAAAGAACATCAAACAACTCAGTTAGCTCTTCATCATTATTTACATCTCTGGAAACTATAACCCTCTCCCTCTCGTCACTTCTTAAATTCTCTATATCAAAAACAAAAAGCAGATTTTTTATATCGACAATCTCATATGAAACTTTCATCAATCAAAATCCGTATATGCTGTCTTTACACGCCCATTTGCATCAAGAATAACTACCGCCTTCGTTTGCCTTCCATACTCAAGGCTTCCTTTCTTGTATCCCTCACCAATCACCTTCCCCATATCAATCGGCCTCTTCGATATTTGTAGGTTTGTGTATCGAAGAATCAGCTGTGCTCTATAAATAGCATTTAACTGATCTCTATGACTCAAAAAATGCGTGGCCGCCGATGGGATCATAGGCTGCCCTTTCTTCTTCCCACTGCTATAAACCTCCACGATTCCTGTTGTCGGATTTTTAGCTGAGGTCACTCGTTCAAATTGAGAGTTCAAGGTAGTTTGGGCACCGTGTTTTTCCAGAAAATGCTCTCCATTCGTTGGATCCTCCATGTCATGTAAACGCCTATAAGCATTTTCCTCAGCTAACTCATCAATCCTCGCCCGCCGCTCCTGCGCCGTCATCTTCGGTAGCGCTGGCTCGCCCTCATCAACAACCGAACCACCCACCCCATCCGGCACCGGACAGCCCGGCTTGTTCGGCGGCGGACAATTGGACGTCAACCCCAACGGATCCACCCACCCCGTCGGATTCGGCACGTACCGGTACTGGTTCAGTCCACCCGCCAGCTTCACCGGATCCGGCGTCAGGTACCGACCCACGTCCGGGTCGTAATACCGGTGCCGGTTGTAATGCAGCCCGCTTTCGTCATCGAAGTACTGCCCCTGAAAGCGCAGCGGCTGGTTCAGGTAATCCTCGGTTGCCAGCTCCAGCGAGGTGACCTTGCCGTAGGCGCTGTATTTGGCCGACCAGACGATCTCGCCGCTGTAATCGGTCAGTTCCTGCGGGGTGCCGAGGTGGTCGAGTTGGTAGTAGAACGGGCAGGCGCGTTTCGGGCCTTTGCCGTCGAGCATCGCCAGCGGGCGGAAGGTGCCGGGTTCGTAGATGAAACTTCGGTGTTGTTCCTGGCTGCTTTCGGCGATCAGGTGGTCGCCTTGCCAGAAGAATTCGGTGGTCTGGCCGTCGACGGTCTTGCGGATGCGCCGGCCGAAGGCGTCGTACTGGTAGGTGGCGCTGGTGCCGTCGGGGCGGGTCAGGCCGATCAGGCGGTGTTGGCTGTCGTAGCGGTATTCGGTGACGAGGGTTTGCGCGCGGCCGCGGCGTTCGCGGATCAGGTTGCCGAAGGCGTCGTAGTCGTAGTGCCGGTCGCCCTGCATTTGCAGGCGATTGCCTTTGATCTGCGTCGGGCCGGGGCGGTCCTGCATCAGCAGGTTGCCGGCCGGGTCGTGGGCAAAGTTTTCCGGCGCATCGTCGCGGGTATGGCGCACGCGGATCAGCCGGTCGAGGGCGTCGTAGGTGTAGCTGCGCTGGCCGTGGCGGGTGTCGGCGATGTGTTCGAGGTTGCCGTTGGCGCTGTAGACAAAGTCGCGGCGGTACAGTGCACTGCGCTGATGGCCTACGGCGTGGGCGCGTAAGCGGCCCTGTTCGTCGTAGGCATATTCGCTGAGCAGCAAGCCTTGTTGACGTTGCTGTTCACGACCGTTCTGGTAGACGTGACGGGTGAGCAAAGCGCCGTTGAGGTCGATCGCGGTCAGCGCGCCGCCCTTGGCGTAGTGGTAGTCGAGCTTGCTGTTGTCCGGCAGACGCATGCGAGTCAGTTGGCCGCAGGCGTCGTAGGTGTAACGCAAGGTGCCCCAGCCCTGATGCTCGCGCACCAGCCGGTCCTGCAGGTCGTATTCGAAAGCCAGCGGGTGATCCTGGCCGTCATCCACGCCGACCAAACGGCCTAAACGGTCATAGCGGTAGCTGACCTCGACCCCGTCCGGCAGGGTCTTGAGCAGCAATCGCCCGGCGCTGTCGCGCTGGTAAGTGGTGACCAGCGTCGAGCCGTCGTCGCCGAACTCGGTCTTCTCCAGCAGATGACCGTTGCGGTCGTAGGCGTAGGCGGTGCGCCGGCCATCGAAGCCGGTTTCCTGTCGGATCAGTCCGGTGGGCGTGTAGTCCAGCCGATACTTTTCGCCGGACTCGTTCTCGATTTCCGTGAGCAGCAGCTGCGCATGGTCGTAGCGGTATTGCAGACGCGTGCCGTCGGGGTTGATCCGCCGGCTGACCAAATGCAGGTCGTCGTCATATTCGTAGCGGGTGATCCGCCCCAGTTCATCGCGTTCGGCGGTGATCTGGCCGTAGGCGCTGTAGCTGAAAGCCCGTGTCGCTCCGGTAGGCAGCGTTGTTTGGATCAGCCGGCCAACGGCATCCCACGCGTGGTGGGTGACCGCACCATGCTCATCCTGCGCAGTAATCCGTCGTCCCTGCAGGTCGTAGGAAAACTTCCGAACCCCGCCATCAGGCAAACTTTCCTCGACCAACTGACCCAGGTCGTTCCACACGAACACATGCCGACCCGAATCCGGATAACGGACCGACAGCAACCGCCCCTGCGGGTCGTAGTGGTAATGGGTGACATGGCCGTCCGGATCGACCGCCTCGGTGATATCCCCTTGGGCATTACGCCGGTAGGTCCACACCGCATCGCCACGTGAGCGGCTGTGCAGGAAACCGTTGCGGTACTCGTAGGACGTCGGCGCATCGTCCGGCGGAATCAGCGCGATCAGCCGTCCGGCATCGTCGTAGCGGTATTCGGTGACCGCCCCCAGCGCATCCTGCTCGGCGACCAATCGGCCCTGCGCGTCGTAGGCCTTGAGCTGTTCGCCACCATCGGCGGCGACCTGACGCACCAGCCGCGCCGTAACGTCGTGGACGTAGGTTTCTTCAGTGCCGTCGACGTACTGCACCGTGACACGGCCGGCGTCATCCCAGACGTAACGCGTATCCATCTGCGAAAACGACGCCCAGTGCCGCACGCAGCGCGCCGCTTTGCCGGCACGCTCCCATTCCCAGAAGAAACTCGCACCGCCGGCCAGCTGCCGTTGCAGGATGACGTGCTGGTCGTCGTAGTCGTAACGCTCAGTCTCGCCGACGGCGTTGGACGCCTCGATCAATCGATGGCGGGCATCAAAGCGGTAGCTGACCAGCGTCTGCTCGGTACGCCAGGCAGACTCCCGAAAAACCTGATAATCGACCGCGACCAGATGCGCCCGCTCATAGCGCAGCAACAGGGAACGACCGGCCCCGTTATCGAGGCGCTCAACGCGATCCAGACGATCCCGCGTAATACGCAACCGGTTACCGTACGCATCGCTGACCGCCGTCAGACGCCCAACCCGAAAGTGATAAAACCGCGCCGCGTCCCCCGCCAGCGCAACAATCAACTCCTCCGGCTCATCCCCGAGAAAGATCGCCGCCCGCGACAAGCTGTTGTGAATGGCCGGCCGCTCGACATTCGGCAGCGGAAACCGCGTCCGCCGGTTCTCATGGTCGACCCAGACCACCGAAGCGCCATCAATCTCCAGCCGATGCGCCAGCGAGTGACTCCAGCCAAACCCCAGCCCAACATCAATCTCGGCCGCGCTGCTGCGGTACAACCGGTTGAACTCGAATGGAAGCAGCCCATCGAGCACACCATCGGTCAGCGTCAACAGCTCTTCGCCGGTGACCATCGACACCGGACAGCCATTGGTGCAGGTCCTCGGCGCACAATCGGCGCTGTCACCGTTGGGGTTCTTCGCCTGATCTGGCGTGTCGTCGTGGTGCTCGTCTTTTTTCAGGGAAGCGTTGCGTCGTGCATCCCAGCGCAGTTGAATGCGGCCCTTTTTCACCCCGGCGGCGATGCCCCGAGCGGCGACGGACTTGTATTGGTTCACGTAGCCGATGAAGGTGCTGACAATGCCGAACATCGCCTTCACCAGGCGCGTCACCGCCGACAGCAACTGAGCGCCACGCTCCGCCAGACGCAAGGTCAGATACGCAATCCCCGCCCCGGCGCCAACAAAGGTCAGCACAACGCCGATCAACACATCGATCAGCAGTTGCACCACTACCATCGAAACGGCCTCGGCGGTTTTTCCGGCGACTTCACTGGGTGGCAGCATCTCCAGCCAGAGGCTGGCGGTACGCAGCAACAGACACAGCGCCGCCTCGTCACTGACGAGCAGTTGGAGCTGCTCCATCTTTTCGGGCATCGATACCGCGAACTCGGCCAACGCTGTCGCGCTGTCTCCCAGACGACCACCAAACTCGAGCGGATTCTTGAGAATCTCCGACAGCAACCCGATGCTGTCCCACACCCCCTCGATCGCCGCCCAGCTCCCGGCCAGCATGCCATTCCCGGCTGCTGTGGCCACCGACTGCGACCATTGCGGCTTGAAGCCCTGCCACTCGCTGCGCAGCCAGCCATCCAGCTGCCGGGTCAGGCCATCGTAGGATTCGAAAAGCGCATCAATCTGCTGCTCGCTGGCCTCGCTGTGTACCACCACCCGGTAGAACTTGCCCGCCTCACCGGTGAACACCCCCTTGCCCTGAGCATCAAGGGTGACGGACTTGACTGCGCCGTCCTCCACCGCCACCACATCGACAACAATGTCGCCCAATGGAATGTCGTACGCCGACTCGAACTTGCTCTCGATCTCCATCGGCCCGGATTCCGGGCATTGCACGATCGCAGAGGAGAAACGGTTGTCGTCAGTCGCAACCACCGTGCTGTGCTCGCCGAAACGGATGATCCGCTCCATCCCCATCAGCGAAGGCAGATCGGCCGCATGACTGACGCCGTCTGCCGAGCGACTGAGCCAGCGCTTGAGCTGTTCGCGATAGAGATCAAGGGTGCGGGGAAAGCTGTCGAGTTCTTGCTCGATGCGGGTGACGGCATCCATCAGCGCATTCCCATGCGCATGGCGAAACGAAAAACCGGGTCAAACATGTGCGTTCCCTCGCGCGAAAATCAGGCGAGGGACTTTGCGGGGGATCAATCAGAAAAGAAGTCAGGCGAGTAGGCAGAGGATGTAGGAGAAGTCTGTAACTGATTTTTATCGAATTGCAGACGCAAAAACGGGGCGGGAGGTTTCCCTCACGCCCCGTTCACGGAACAGATGATTTGCTTATTGAGAGGCGTCTCGACCGGCCAGCTCTTTCAACTTGAGCTCCGCCAACGGATGCCCGGCCCTGGCGGCCATGGTCCACCAGCGAGCGGCTTCCGAAGGATCCGGCGCTTTGCTCGGCGTACCTGCAAGACTGATGACACCGACTTGATACGCCGCCTTGCCATCCCCGGCCAGCGCCGCCAGTCGCAGCAACCGAACACCTTCCTCACGTGCGCCCAGGCCAACCCCGCGAAACGTCAGGATGTGCCCGTAAAAGCTTTGCGCGCCGACATCGCCCAGATTGGCCATGCGCGCAAACTGCCCTTCAAGCCAGCGCCAGCCCCGGGGCTGACGGACAAACCACGACCAGTGAAACAGCCTACGGGCCAGCCAGTAACTGGCCCGCGCCTTGAGTCGTAAAAACACTCAGGCCTCCGCCGATTCCGGGTACTCGTACTCAAAGACCCGCACCACTTCCGAGGCATGCCAGGAGGCAGCGGCAACACCATCGGACGGCCCGGAAAAACGTCCCAGACGCTCGACACACTCAAAGAAACCGGTGCGTGGCAGGCGACTTGCACCCTGGCTGATCACCAGCGAGCTGCGCAACGGTTGTTCGGCTTTCGCGTCCAGTGCGGCGAGATGCTCCAGTGCTGCAGTCAATGTCTGCATGGCCGGCGTGGGCAGTTGCAGACGTTCAAGCAAGGCTCGATAAGTCAAAAGATGGCGCTGCCTGCGCGCTTGATCCAGCTCCCCCAGCAATCCGTCCCAATGTTGACGACTGATGCGTACGCTCACGATTGTTCCCTCCACCCTGGCACCGTCAACTCCCAGGCCAGGCTGCGGCGAATCGCGGCGTCGGGCAGACGCTCGCCACTTTCAATCATGGCCAGGTAAGACGGGCTGATGCCTACCGTGCGGGCCAGCGCCTCGATGGCGATGCCCTTCCCTTCGCGCAAACTGCGTAACTGATCCAGACCTGGAAGAATCGGGTCCGGGGTTGCCGCAAGCGGCGCTGGAGCCGGTTGCGACGGTGCTTCATTGATGCCTGCTGCTTTCAGTAGAGCCTGATACTGAGCCCATGGCAGAACCGCATATTCGGGCTCGCCATCGCGTGCAATTATCTGAATATCCATGACTACCCCGTAGGACAACAACACTTAGCGAGTCGGCACTTTTCCCTAGAAGTGTAATCCTAACAGCGGCCAAGGTCGTGGGGGGTATCTATCTCTGTACGAGGCTGTCGCGATTCAGGACTTTTTCGGCCCCTGAAGCTGAAGTTGCTCGGGCGTATCGGGCAGACGCTCGACCACTCTGAGCTTTTCCGGCGCCTGGCGCTGACGCCACAGGCGGAAGGCGTTCAGTTCTTCGTCGAGGGTTTTCATTAGCCAGGCGAGAACGGCAATGTCATCGAGCATGCCGAACATGGGAATGAAATCCGGGATCGCATCCACTGGGCTGAGGAAGTACATCAGACCGGCCACCACCGAAACGATCGCCTTGGCGCTGATCGCGCGGTATTCGCCGCGCCAGTACGCCAGGCACAGCGCCTGCAACAGACGCAAATCGTCCTTGAGCTTGCCGAGGCGATTGCCTTGGGCGGCGCCTTTGCTGGCCACTGCGAACAACAAGGTCGGCAAGCGGCCTCGAGCCAGCAGTCGTCCGGCCAAAGGCAGGAATCGGGCGAAATTCCACGGCGCTTTCATTTATTTCTCCCGTTGAAATGTTATCCACACAAATTGTGGATAACCTTGTGAACAGAGCTGCATTTCAGCGCTGAGAGCCCCGTTTCATAAGGGCTGCGCTTAAATCGGGCGTTTTTTACTCACATAAAAAATCCCAATATTTCATTGACTTGGCGGCTCCGGGCGTCTAGCGCGAACAACCTTAAAGTCTAGGACTGCCATGACCGGCATCGGTTCGGTCTGTTTACGCCGACCATCGTCCAGATGCAACAACGCCCCGCATAAGCGAGGCGTTGTTGTTGAAACCGGTGCCGATGCTTATTGCTTGGCGGCAGCGGCGTCTTCTTTGGCTGGATCCTTGATACCCAGCAGTTCCAGGTCGAAGACCAGAACCGAGTTGGCCGGGATTGCCGGGCTTGGCGATTGTGCGCCGTAAGCCAGGTCGCTAGGGATGTACAGCTTGTACTTCTCGCCAACGTGCATCAGTTGCAGGCCTTCGACCCAACCCGGAATCACACCGCTGACCGGCAGATCGATCGGGCTGCCGCGCTCTACGGAGCTGTCGAAAACGGTGCCATTGGTCAGCTTGCCGGTGTAGTGAACGGTCACGACATCGGTAGGCTTGGGCTGTGGACCGTCGGCTTTCTTGACCACTTCGTACTGCAAGCCGGAAGCGGTGGTGGTCACGCCAGCCTTCTTGCCGTTTTCTTCGAGGAATTTCTTGCCGGCGGCTGCCGACTCTTCGCTCATCTTGGCCATACGCTCTTCGGCACGCTTTTGCAGCGCGGCGAAAGCTTCGACCAGTTCTTCATCTTTCAGCTTCTGTTCTTTCTTGCCGACGGCATCTTCGATGCCCTGGGCTACCGCTTTGGAGTCCAGATCATCCATGCCTTCCTGAGCAAGGCTCTTGCCCATGTTCAGGCCGATACCGTAGGAAGCTTTTTGCGCCGGGGTTTTCAGCTCTACGCTGGTCTGCGAATCACAACCCGCGAGTACCAGGCTAACCAGGGCAACCGCCGCCGCCAACCGATGCTGTTTCATGCTATTTCCTTGTTCATGCGCCGAAAGGGCAATCGAGTAAAGCCGCGAGCTTATCAGGCCGCCACGACCAATGGCTACCGGCATGAGAGCAGGAATCTTCCGATAAGTTCAGGGATTAAAACGCATTTGGCCAACGCCGTGATGAAGCTTCTGTCATCTGGCTCTGACGACAATTGATGTCACCTCCCACAACACTTGGCGTAATGGCCACTTGCCGCACACCACCCGCCTCAGGCATAACAGCGCAACAAATCGACAAGGATGTTCATCTTGCGCCTCTTATACCGTGTGCTGACGCTGATCGTGGTGCTGCTGGGACTGGTCCTGGCAGTGGTTCTTTACTATGTCGCCAATCCGAAATTGCCCTTCCCGACGCCCGCGAAACAGGTGCATTACCTGGATCAGTGGACTGAGCAAGAGCGCCAGACCTACTACTTCACCCCGCAGGGGACGCAGGTCAAGGGCCTGCGCTATGAGTGGTTCCAGGCGCTGGAGCTGCCGTTCTCGCAGCAACGCTTCGCTTCCCCGGAATACCTCGCGCGTTTCGGTTTTCTGATCGATCCGCAGCAGAAAGCCACGCCGGACAACCCGGGCAATCTGCCGGTGGGTTTCGCCCGTCACCGGAATCCCGGGAGCTCCGAGCAATATCTCGACATCACTTGCGCGGCCTGCCATACCGGCGAACTGCACTTCAATGGCCAGGCAGTGCGCATCGATGGCGGCTCGGCCCAGCACGTGTTGCCTTCCAGCGTTCCTACGTTGCGCGGCGGAAGTTTCGGACAGGCATTGGTCGCCAGTCTCACCTCGACTTACTACAACCCGTGGAAATTCGAACGTTTCGCCCGCCATGTGCTGGGTGACGACTACGACGCGCGCCACGAACAACTGCGCAAAGACTTCAAACGCTCACTGAACACCTTCATCAAAGTGGCCTGGAATGACACCCATCGCGGCCTCTACCCCACCGAAGAAGGCCCCGGCCGCACCGATGCCTTCGGGCGTATCGCCAACGCGACCTTCGGCGATGCGATCTCCCCGAGCAACTATCGCGTGGCCAACGCCCCGGTGGATTACCCGCAGCTATGGGACATGTGGACCTTCGACTGGGTGCAATGGAACGGCTCGGCACAGCAACCGATGGCACGCAATATCGGCGAGGCGCTGGGTGTCGGCGCCACCCTGAATTTCTTCGACGCCAACGGTCAGCCACTGCAGGGCGATGAGCGCTATGCCTCCAGCGTACGCGTGCGTGATCTGCACAAGATCGAAGAAACCCTGCAAAAACTGCGACCGCCGGCCTGGCCTGAAGAGGTGCTCGGCGTCGTCGACAAACCCTTGGCAGCCAAGGGCCGAGCCCTGTTCGCCGAGAACTGCGCCGGGTGCCATGTGCCGCGCCAGACCCAGGAAGGCGAACGCTGGGTGCAGCACCTGCACATGCTACCGGTGGACGTCATCGGCACCGACCCGAATGCGGCCAACAACATTGCCAATCACCGCTTCGACCTGACCGCTCTGCAATGGAACCCGGCGGAGTTGGAACAAATGGACGTGAAGTTGCACCCCAAACCCAAGGAACCGCTGGACCTCAGCCAGCTGTCGGTGGCCAAGGGACTGGCTTACGTCACCGCCTTCGTGGAGAACCGCGCGTACCGCGAAGCCGGCGTCACTGCTGCCGAGAAACCACAGCTCGACGGCTTCGGTCTGCCGATCGGCGTTCGCGAAAAAGTCGCCTACAAGGCCCGACCGCTGGCCGGCGTATGGGCCACGGCCCCATTTCTGCACAACGGCTCGGTGCCGAGCCTTTATCAGTTGCTGTCACCTCAGGACGAGCGCGCCACCACGTTCTATAAAGGCAACTTCGAATACGACCCGCGCCATCTGGGCTACCGCACCGAAGCCTTCACCAACGGCTTCCTGTTCGACACCCGCATCACCGGCAACCACAACAGCGGGCACGAATTTCGCGCTGGCGAGCGCGGCAACGGCGTCATCGGCCGACTGCTGCAGCCTGAAGAACGCTGGGCGTTGCTGGAATACCTGAAAGTGCTGGGCGGCCCGCTGGAGGCGCAACTGCCATGATCTTCAATTCCTTCAAAAGACCTTCGCTGCTCGCGCGTTTCTGGCTCTGGCTGGGACGGATACTGGGCAAAACCTTGGTGATCTTGCTGGTGATCGGCCTGATCGGCTGGGCCCTGGCGACCACCTGGTTCGCCTGGCAGCACCGTGGCCCGGTGTCGGCACTGGAACAGATTCCAGATGGCGAAGCCGCCATGACCCAGGACGTGATTCAGACCGCGGTGCGCATCGTCGATCAGCACCGCGAAAGCACCCGCTACCTGCGCGACGCCCATGCCAAAGCCCATGGCTGCGTGAAGGCCGATGTGCAGGTGTTGCCGGATCTGGCTCAGGAATTGCGCCAGGGCGTCTTCAGCGAACCGGGCAAGCTGTGGAAAGCGACGATGCGCCTGTCCAACGGCAACGCCTATCCGCAATTCGACAGCATCCGCGATGCCCGGGGCATGGCGCTCAAGCTGCTCGATGTGCCGGGCAAGCAGTTGCTGGGTGACCGTCAGGGGCTGCACGAGCAGGATTTCGTGATGTTCAGTCATCCGAACTTCTTTGTCAGCGATGTCGCCGAGTACCGTCAGAATGTGGCGGCGCAGGCTGACGGCAAGAAGGTCATGGCGTTTTTTCCGGGGTGGGATCCGCGCCAGTGGCAAATTCGGCACCTGTTCATTGCGCTGGCGACCCTTTCGCCACCACCAGAGAGCCCGACACGTACGACCTACTTTTCGGTATCGCCCTACAAGTTCGGCGAGGCCAATGCCAAGTTCCGGGTGATGCCGGATCCGGAGCGCTGCCCCGCATATACCTTGCCGAAACAGAACCGGGATCTGCCGAACTTCCTGCGCACCGCGTTGAATCAGCAGCTGTCGACCGACCGGATACCGGCGTGTTTCGTATTGCAGATCCAGCGCCAGGACGCGAACAAGTACATGCCGATCGAAGACACCAGCATCGAATGGCGCGAGCAGGACAGCCCATTCCAGACAGTGGCGAGGATCACCCTGCCCCCGCAGGACTTCGACACCCCGGCGCTGAACCTGCAATGCGACAACCTGTCGTTCAATCCCTGGTTCGGCATCGACGCTCATCGCCCGATTGGCGGGATCAACCGCCTGCGCAAAGCGGTGTATGAAGCGGTGAGTGATTACCGCCACAGCCGCAACTCGGCGCAATAGCAGCGCCAGAAACGAAAAAAGCGACCGTCAAAGGTCGCTTTCTCATGTTCAAGCCCTGCAAAAGCCAAATCCCGGACAGCAAAAAGCCCGCACCAGGCGGGCTTTCTGTGGTGATCTGGCGTTCAGTGTTCCAGATGACCGAATATGGCGCAGCGGACGGGACTCGAACCCGCGACCCCCGGCGTGACAGGCCGGTATTCTAACCGACTGAACTACCGCTGCGCGAAACGCTTGAAACGAAATGGTGGGTGATGACGGGATCGAACCGCCGACATTCTGCTTGTAAGGCAGACGCTCTCCCAGCTGAGCTAATCACCCTTCGCTTCGTTACGGGGCGCATTATGCCACAAGTTTTCGTAAAGTGTTGATTTAATTGAAGTTTTTTTCAAAAAAATCCGAAAACCGGTGAAACGATACATCCCGCACATACAACTCGAGGCAGAAAAAAACCCGCCTTGGCGGGTTTTTCCGTGGTGACCTGGCGTTCAGTGTTCCAGGTTACCGAATATGGCGCAGCGGACGGGACTCGAACCCGCGACCCCCGGCGTGACAGGCCGGTATTCTAACCGACTGAACTACCGCTGCGCTAAACACTTGAAACGAATGGTGGGTGATGACGGGATCGAACCGCCGACATTCTGCTTGTAAGGCAGACGCTCTCCCAGCTGAGCTAATCACCCTTCGCTTCGGTGTGGCGCGCATTCTACGGAGCGACCCAACCTCTGGCAAGCACTTTTTTAAATAATTTTCTCAGGCCTTCCAAAGGCTTAGAGAAGGGTTGGCCTATGACCCGGCGAAGACAATAATGCCCCCCTTTGTATAAAGGAGAGACTCACCCCATGTGGTTCAAGAACCTGCTTATCTATCGCCTGACCCAAGACCTGCCTGTCGATGCCGAGGCGCTGGAAACTGCACTGGCCACCAAACTGGCGCGTCCATGTGCAAGCCAGGAGTTGACCACCTACGGTTTCGTCGCGCCGTTCGGCAAGGGCGAAGATGCTCCACTGGTGCACGTCAGCGGTGACTTTCTGCTGATCTCCGCCCGTAAAGAAGAACGCATTCTGCCGGGCAGCGTCGTGCGCGATGCGGTCAAGGAAAAGGTCGAAGAGATCGAAGCCGAGCAGATGCGCAAGGTCTATAAGAAGGAACGCGATCAGATCAAGGATGAAATCATCCAGGCGTTCCTGCCGCGCGCGTTTATCCGCCGCTCGTCGACCTTCGCCGCCATCGCGCCGAAACAGGGCCTGATCCTGGTCAACTCGGCCAGCCCGAAACGCGCCGAAGACCTGCTCTCCACCCTGCGTGAAGTGATCGGCACCCTGCCGGTTCGTCCGCTGACAGTGAAAACCGCGCCGACCGCCGTGATGACCGAATGGGTCACCACCCAGCAAGCCGCCCCGGACTTCTTCGTCCTGGACGAGTGCGAACTGCGTGACACCCACGAAGACGGCGGCATCGTGCGTTGCAAGCGTCAGGACCTGACCAGCGAAGAAATCCAGCTGCACCTGAGCACCGGCAAGGTGGTGACGCAACTGTCGCTGGCCTGGCAGGACAAACTGTCGTTCATGCTCGACGACAAGATGACCGTCAAGCGCCTGAAATTCGAAGACCTGTTGCAGGATCAGGCGGAACAGGATGGCGGCGACGAAGCCCTCGGCCAACTCGACGCCAGCTTCACCCTGATGATGCTGACGTTCGGCGACTTCCTGCCGGCGCTGGTTGAAGCACTCGGTGGCGAAGAGACTCCGCAGGGCATCTAAGCCTCTGCGCAGTCTTTGGGTTATCTTCAAACGCCACCGCTTCGGTGGCGTTTTCACATAATAAGGAACAGGCCATGCGCGCACTGGCTGCACTGAGTCGTTTTGTTGGCAACACCTTCGCTTACTGGGTTCTGATTTTCGCGGTGATCGCGTTCTTGCAACCAGCCTGGTTCCTCGGCCTCAAAGGCGCGATCGTGCCGTTGCTCGGGCTGGTGATGTTCGGCATGGGCCTGACCCTAAAACTCGACGACTTCGCCGCCGTCGCCCGCCATCCGTGGCGTGTGGCACTGGGCGTGGTCGCGCATTTCGTGATCATGCCGGGGATGGCCTGGTTGCTGTGCCAGATCTTTCATCTGCCGCCGGAAATCGCCGTCGGCGTGATTCTGGTGGGGTGCTGCCCGAGCGGCACGTCCTCGAACGTCATGACCTGGCTGGCCCGTGGCGATCTGGCGCTGTCGGTGGCCATCGCCGCCGTCACCACCCTCCTCGCCCCGCTGCTGACGCCAGCGCTGATCTGGCTGCTGGCCTCGGCCTGGTTGCCGGTTTCGTTCATGGAATTGTTCTGGTCGATCCTGCAAGTGGTCCTGCTGCCGATCATCCTCGGCGTGGTCGCGCAACGTGTGCTTGGTGACAAGGTGCGCCACGCGGTGGAAGTGCTGCCGCTGGTGTCGGTGGTCAGCATCGTGATCATCGTTGCCGCCGTGGTTGCCGCCAGCCAGGCGAAAATCGCCGAATCCGGCCTGCTGATCATGGCCGTGGTGATGTTGCACAACAGCTTCGGCTATTTGCTGGGGTATTTCACCGGACGCCTGTTCGGCCTGCCGCTGCCGCAGCGCAAGTCCTTGGCGCTGGAAGTCGGCATGCAGAACTCGGGGCTGGGTGCCGCGCTGGCCAGTGCGCACTTTTCGCCACTGGCGGCGGTGCCAAGTGCATTGTTCAGTGTGTGGCACAACATTTCCGGGGCGCTGCTGTCGACCTGGTTCCGGCGGATGAGCGAAAAAGAAGACCGTGAGACGTTGGCACAACAGACGGCCGACTGATTCCGGATCGCGGTGCGGCGCACATTTTTAGGTAGTATGTGCGCCACGTGGGGACGACCCTGCGGCTCAATCGAGTTTTCAATCAGGGGACGGCCCCGTCAATCGATGGAGGTCTTCCATGTCCTGGATCATTCTGTTTTTCGCCGGCCTGTTCGAAGTCGGCTGGGCCGTCGGCCTGAAATACACCGACGGCTTCAGCCGTCCGCTGCCCACCGCTCTCACCGTCGCCGCCATGGCGATCAGCCTTGGCCTGCTGGGTCTGGCGATGAAGGAATTGCCGCTGGGCACGGCCTATGCAATCTGGACTGGCGTCGGTGCCGTGGGCACGGTGATTGCCGGGATCATCCTGTTTGGCGAATCGATGGCGTTGATTCGCCTGGCCAGTGTCGCGTTGATCGTCACCGGACTGATCGGGCTCAAGGTCAGCGCTTAAGCCACTGGCCTCATCACGGGCTTGCCCGCGATGAGGCCGGCACAGCCAATGATTATCTGACAGTCCCGCGCAATTCCCCGACCAACGCCTGCAGTTCCGCCGGTTGCGCTGATTCAACGGCTACCGGCGAACCCGCCACCAGCGTCACCCGCGACCACAAGCGCCGGAATACCCCCTTGTTCGGATCGCGACTGAAGAAACTTCCCCACAATCCCTGCAACGCCAGCGGAATCACCGGCACCGGCGTCTCTTCGAGAATCCGCGTCAGCCCGCCCTTGAACTCGTTGATCTCGCCATCGGCGGTCAATTTGCCTTCCGGAAAGATGCAGACCAGCTCACCTTCCTTCAGGTATTGGGCAATCCGGGTGAAGGCCTTTTCGTAGATCTGGATGTCTTCCTGGCGTCCGGCGATAGGAATGGTCCCCGCCGTGCGGAAGATAAAGTTCAGCACCGGCAGGTTGTAGATCTTGTAGTACATGACAAAGCGAATCGGCCGACGCACCGCGCCGCCAATCAGCAAGGCATCGACGAACGACACGTGGTTGCACACCAGCAACGCCGCGCCTTCATCCGGAATCGCGTCAAGGTTGCGATGCTCGACGCGGTACATGGAATGGCTGAGCAGCCAGATCATGAAACGCATGCTGAACTCGGGGACGATCTTGAAGATGTAGGCGTTGACGCCGATGTTCAGCAGCGACACCACCAGGAACAGCTGCGGAATCGACAGCTTGACCACGCTCAGCAACACGATGGTGACAATTGCCGAAATCACCATGAACAGCGCGTTGAGAATGTTGTTGGCGGCAATCACTCGCGCCCGCTCGTTCTCGGCGGTGCGCGACTGGATCAACGCGTACAGCGGCACGATGTAGAAACCGCCAAAGATCCCGAGGCCCAGCACATCGACCAACACCGCCCAGGCATGGCCGAAGCCCAGTACTTCAGTCCAACTGTGGCCGGCGGCGCTTTCTGGAATTCCACCGGAATGCCACCACAGCAACAACCCGAAAACCGTCAGGCCGAACGAGCCAAACGGCACCAGGCCAATCTCGACTTTGCGTCCGGACAGCTTCTCGCACAGCATCGAACCGAGGGCAATACCGACCGAAAACACCGTCAGAATCAGGGTGACCACGGTTTCGTCGCCGTGCATCCACTCCTTGGCGTAAGCCGGGATCTGCGTCAGATAAATCGCCCCGACGAACCAGAACCACGAGTTGCCGACAATCGAGCGCGACACCGCTGGCGTCTGCCCCAGGCCCAGTTTCAAGGTCGCCCAGGACTGACTGAAGATGTTCCAGTTCAGGCGCATCTCCGGGGTGGCCGCCGCGGCGCGGGGAATGCTGCGACTGGCCAGATAGCCCAGCACGGCGATACCGACAATCGCGGCGGAGACCACCGGCGCGTAATTGGCCGACGACATCATCACCCCGGCGCCGATGGTGCCGGCCAGGATCGCCAGGAACGTGCCCATTTCCACCAGCCCGTTGCCGCCGACCAGTTCGTCGTCCCGCAATGCCTGCGGCAGGATCGAATATTTCACCGGCCCGAACAGCGCCGAGTGCGTGCCCATGGCGAACAGCGCCACCAGCATCAGCGACAGGTGATCGAACAGGAAGCCGACGGATCCCACGGCCATAATGGCGATTTCTGCCAGTTTGATCAGACGGATCAACGCGTCCTTGGCGAATTTTTCCCCGAACTGCCCGGCCAGCGCCGAGAACAGAAAGAACGGCAGAATAAACAGCAGCGCACACAGGTTGACCCAGATGGAGCGGTCACCTTCGATGGTCAGCCGATAGAGGATGGCGAGGATCAGCGACTGCTTGAACACGTTGTCGTTGAACGCGCCCAGCGACTGGGTGATGAAGAACGGCAGGAAGCGCCGGGTGCGCAGCAGGTTGAACTGTGAGGGGTGACTCATCTTCCGTGTGACCCTGTTGTTTTTGGAAAGAGAAGGTAGCGAGTGGCCTGGCTACGCTTATAAGAATCTCGAACCGCGATCCAGGCCACACATTACCTAATCTTTGCAGGTTATTTCTTCAAACCTGCAATGCACGGTGAAACAAACAGCTCACCGCGCCACGCGCCTTGCAGCGTGCGTTTACCGACGATCAGCCACATCACCGCCAGCAACGTCACCAGTACACAACCGGCCACGCTGAAGAAAGTCAGGTGCAAGGTGCTGCCCAGTTTCAGGGTTGCCAGCGAATAAACGCCCAACGGGAAGGTGAAACCCCACCAGCCAAGGTTGAACGGGATGCCATCACGCAGGTAACGCACGGTGATCAGCAGCGCCATCAGCATCCACCACAGACCGAAGCCCCACAGCGTGATCCCGGCGATCAGGCCCAGGCCCGAAGCGATTTCACCGATGCCCGGCAGACCGTTGGCCGCGAAGATCGCCGGGGCATCGCCGCCCAGCAGCAACATGCCCAAGGCGCCGGTGCCGATCGGGCCGAGAGCCAGCCAGCTCGACGCCGCCATGTTTTCGTGGGGCAGTTTGTGCAAGGCCATGCGCAGCAACAGGATGGTCAGGATGCTGAACGCCACCGGCAGAGAAAAGGCCCAGAGCACGTAACTGGTCACCAGCACCACCAGTTGCGAGTGCGCATCGGCGAGATGCGGCGCCAGCAGTCCACCGCTGGCCGCCGCCACTTCCGCGGCCACCACCGGCAGCAGCCAGACGGCGGTCATCTGATCGATGCTGTGTTCCTGACGGGTAAACATCATGTAGGGAATCAGCACGCCGCAGGCCAGCGACATCGCCACGTCCAGCCACCACAACACTTCGGCCAGTTGAATGACCCCATCGCCCCAGCGCGGCAGACCGAACAGCAGAAAGCCGTTGATGATGGTCGCCAGGCCCATGGGAATGGTGCCGAAGAACATCGATACCGTGGAGTGCCCGAAGATCCGCCGAGCTTCGTCGAAGAACAGAATCCAGCGGGCGGCGTAGGCAGCGGTAAACAGCACGAACAACAGAATGTTGAACAGCCACAGCCCTTCGGCCACGGCGTGCAGGCCGGGAATGGAAACGGGCAATTGCGCCAGCGCCAAGGCCAGCACGCCGGTGCCCATGGTGGCGGCGAACCAGTTCGGGGTGAATTGGCGGATCACTTCACGCGGGTGCTGAAGCTGGCTGAATGGCTTGATGCCGGGTTTGGCGCTGTTGGGGCAAATCATCATGAACTCCTGTCCTCAGGTGAGGTTGAGCTCATGGTAGAACCGAATCGAATATCTATATAACGGGTAATATCTCTAACTGTTATCTGTTTTGTAGATATGAAGTCATACACTGCCTTCGGTTTCGATCACCAGAATCCGCGCCGCGCCCTGAGGATGAGCGACGTGTTCAGTGCCGATGGACGCGTAGAAGATGTCGCCAACATCAAGCAAGACCTGCTTCTCCTCACCTTCTTTGCGGTAGTGCATGAGCACTTTGCCGTCGAGCACCACAAACACTTCTTCACCGTCATTGACGTGCCATTTGTACGGCTGATCGGTCCAGTGCAGGCGCGTGGTGATGCCGTTCATGTTGGCGATGTCGAGCGCGCCCCAGGCGCGCTCGGCGGTGAAGGTCTTGCTGCGGATAATCTTCATGCGTCGATCCGTGAGAAGAAGGGCCTGGCCAAGGCTAACCGAATCCAGAGTTGTTATGGAGTGCTGCAGGTCTTCGCCGCTTGCGCCCGGAAACTCATCAGCAGCGCACCAACCGCCAGCACGATCAGCACCGCACCATATACATCGGTGGTGGCCAGCAGGCCCACGCTGTGGGTGAAGTGCCCGGCCAGCAACGCCGGCAGGCAGAACGCCAGGTAACTCAGCACATAAAACGCCGACATCAAACCAGCCCGCTCATGAGGCAATGCCAGCGGCACCAGGCTGCGCACCGCACCGAGAAAACCCGAGCCAAAGCCACAACCGGCCACTAGCGTGCCAAAGAAGAACAGCGACAGACTGGCGCTGTGCACGCCCAACAGAATCAGCACAATGCCGGCCGGCAACAGACTCGCCCCGAGTTGCAGCGCCCGGGAGGCAGGACGATTGCGCAACGTGAAGATCATCAATGCACCGGTCACGGTCAACGCCGCCACGGTCGCGCCGCCGATCAGGTTGGAGGTGGAGCCGGTGGCCGTGCGCACCAGCGACGGCGCCAGCGAGGCATAAAAACCGCCGAGCGCCCAGGTCGCGGTGTTCAGCGGCAACACTCGCCACAGTGTCGAACGCGCCTGAACCGGCACATGCAGGGTCGGCCGCAACGAGGCCCACGCCCCGGCCTGCGGCGAGACGCTCTCCGGCAGGCGCCACACATAGATGCCCTGCAACACAAACAGCGCGAGCAGCAGCCAATAGGTCAATTGCAACGGCGCCGGGGCGAATTCCGCCAGCAAACCGCAGCCCATGCCGCCCAACGCCATGCCCAGCAACGGCGCAACGCTGTTGATCAGCGGCCCCTGCTGGCGATCAATGTCCAGCAGCGTCGCACTCAACACAGCGGTGGCCATGCCGGTGGCAAAACCTTGCAGCACCCGCGCGCCGATCAGCCAGCCCACGCTGTCGGCGTAGATAAACAGCAGCATCGCCAGCGCATTGAGCGTCACGGCGGTGAAGATTACCGGTTTGCGTCCCAGGTGGTCCGACAGCGAACCGACCGTCAGCAACGCGGCCAGCAGACTAAGGGCGTAGACGCCGAAAATCAGGGTCAGCACCACTGCCGAAAAATGCAGCTGATCCTGATACAGGTGATACAACGGCGTCGGCGCAGTGGAAGCGGCGAGAAAACTCAGTAAGGTGATCGCCAGAAACCACAGGCTGGAACGGTTGGAAGCAAGGCTGGTCATGTGCACACTCCGCAAAAGCTAATTTTTTGCTTTTGCGGAGTGTGCTCTTGGCTTGCGCTTAAAGCAAATTCTTTGTGTTAAGGTCTGCCGCATGGCTATTAAAGAAGGTTTACGCCCGGGTGGCCGCAGTGCCCGGGTGCAGGAGTCGATTCACTCGGCAGTCCGCGCGCTTCTGCAAGAACAGGAGCGCTCAACGGTGACCGTCCCGCAAATCGCGGCGCGCGCCGGGGTAACGCCATCAACCATTTATCGGCGCTGGGGCGATCTGGCGACCTTGCTGGCCGACGTCGCCCTCGCCCGCATGCGCCCCGACAGCGAGCCGGCTGAAACCGGCAGTCTGCGCAGCGATCTCCGCGCGTGGGCCGAACAATACCTCGACGAAATGAGTTCGGAACCCGGGCGCAACATGATGCGCGACGTGCAGGCAAGTGCGACGCCGGGCTATTGCGTGGCGATCATCGGCGCGCAGTTGCAGACCATCATCGAGCGCCACCCCAAGGAACCGGCGCCGAGCGTGGATCGGCTGATCAATCTGGTGGTGTCCCCGGTGGTGTTCCGCATTCTGTTTTCGGCAGCGCCGCTGGAAGTCGGAGAACTGCACCGCTTGATCGACATCGCGCTGAAACCGGACTGACCGCAGAACCGGCCGGTTCTGTTCCTGCGACACCCCGCCGCGCCACGACCTTGGTCGACACTGACTAACCGCCGCGCCCGTGCGAGACTGTCTGACCGGGCGCGAGTCCGGTCGTTTTCTGTCGGGAGTGTTCCATGTCGTTGTCCACCGGGCTGATCGCCGCCGTCGCCCTGGCCTATATGGCCATCATGTTCGCCATCGCCTTCTACGGCGACCGTCGCAGCACGCCGCTGCCGCCACGGGTGCGTGCCTGGGTGTACAGCCTGTCGCTGGCGGTCTATTGCACCAGCTGGACGTTTTTCGGCGCGGTCGGCCAGGCCGCCGAACAACTCTGGTCATTTCTGCCGATTTACCTCGGGCCGATCCTGCTGCTGCTCGGTGCGCCATGGGTGCTGCAGAAAATGGTGATGATCAGCAAACAGGAGAACATCACCTCCATCGCCGACTTCATTGCCGCCCGTTACGGCAAGTCCCAGTCGTTGGCGGTGGTGGTTGCGCTGATCTGTCTGGTCGGCGTTCTGCCTTATATCGCCTTGCAGCTCAAAGGCATCGTCCTCGGCGTGAACCTGCTGATCGGTGCCGGCGCCGACGCCATGGGCACCCGCGCCCAGGACACCGCGCTGATCGTGTCGCTGGTGCTGGCGCTGTTCACCATCGTCTTCGGTACGCGCAACCTCGATGCCACCGAGCACCACCGGGGCATGGTGCTGGCGATTGCCTTTGAATCGCTGGTCAAGCTGTTCGCCTTCCTCGCCGTCGGCGCCTTCGTCACTTATGGCCTGTATGACGGCTTCGACGACCTGTTCAACCAGGCGATGCTCGCCCCGCGCCTGGAGGAATACTGGAAAGAAACCATCAACTGGCCGTCGATGGTGGTACAGACCGGCGTGGCGATGATGGCGATCATCTGCCTGCCCCGCCAGTTCCACGTGACGGTGGTCGAGAACATCGACCCACAGGATCTGCGCCTGGCCAAATGGGTGTTCCCCGCCTACCTCGCACTGGCCGCGCTGTTTGTAGTCCCGATCGCCCTGGCCGGTCAGATGATGCTGCCCAGCTCGGTCATCCCCGACTCTTTCGTCATCAGCCTGCCATTGGCCCAGGCCCATCCGGCGCTGGCGATGCTGGCGTTTATCGGCGGTGCGTCGGCAGCCACCGGCATGGTGATCGTGGCGAGTGTGGCGCTGTCGACCATGGTTTCCAACGACATGCTGTTGCCGTGGCTGCTACGCCGCAACAATGCCGAGCGCCCGTTCGAAGTGTTCCGCCAGTGGATGCTCTCGGTGCGTCGCGTCAGCATCGTGCTGATTCTGTTGCTGGCCTACGTCAGCTACCGTTTGCTCGGCTCGACCGCGAGCCTGGCGACCATCGGCCAGATCGCCTTCGCCGCCGTGACCCAACTGGCCCCGGCGATGCTCGGCGCGCTGTACTGGAAACAGGCCAACCGGCGTGGTGTATTCGCCGGTCTCGCCGCCGGTACGTTCCTGTGGTTCTACACCTTGATCCTGCCGATCGCTGCGCGCAGCCTCGGTTGGTCGCTGGACAGTTTCCCCGGACTCGCCTGGCTGCACAGCAACCCGTTGAACCTGCCGATCACCCCGCTGACCCAAGGCGTGGTGCTGTCGCTGGCGGGCAACTTCACGCTGTTCGCCTGGGTCTCGGTGCTGTCGCGCACCCGCGTGTCGGAGCACTGGCAGGCCGGGCGTTTTATCGGCCAGGAAATCAGCGCCCGGCCGAATGCACGCTCGATGCTGGCAGTGCAGATCGACGATTTGCTGCAACTGGCGGCACGCTTTGTCGGCGAAGAACGCGCGCGGCAGAGCTTCATCCGCTTCGCCTACCGTCAGGGCAAAGGCTTCAACCCGAACCAGAACGCCGACGGCGAATGGATCGCCCACACCGAGCGTTTGCTGGCCGGTGTCCTTGGCGCTTCTTCGACGCGAGCGGTCGTGAAAGCCGCCATCGAAGGTCGGGAAATGCAGCTGGAGGACGTCGTGCGGATCGCCGACGAAGCCTCGGAAGTGCTGCAGTTCAACCGCGCGCTGCTGCAAGGCGCGATCGAGAACATTACCCAGGGCATCAGCGTGGTCGACCAGTCGCTGAGACTGGTGGCCTGGAACCGCCGCTATCTCGAGCTGTTCAACTATCCGGACGGTTTGATCAGCGTTGGCCGACCGATTGCCGACATCATTCGCCATAACGCCGAGCGTGGTTTGTGCGGCCCCGGTGAAGCGGAAGTTCACGTTGCCCGGCGCCTGCACTGGATGCGTCAGGGCCGCGCCCATACCTCCGAGCGACTGTTCCCCAATGGCCGGGTGATCGAACTGATTGGCAACCCGATGCCTGGCGGCGGCTTCGTCATGAGTTTCACCGACATCACCGCGTTCCGCGAAGCCGAGCAGGCGCTGACTGAGGCCAACGAAGGGCTGGAGCAACGGGTCAGCGAACGGACCCAGGAACTGTCGCAACTCAACGTCGCGCTGACCGAAGCCAAGGGCAATGCCGAGGCGGCCAACCAGTCCAAGACCCGCTTCCTCGCCGCCGTCAGTCACGACCTGATGCAGCCCTTGAACGCCGCACGGCTATTCTCCGCCGCCCTCTCCCATCAGGAAGACGGCCTGAGCGCCGAGGCGCAGAAACTGGTGCAGCATCTCGACAGTTCGCTGCGTTCGGCCGAAGACCTGATCAGCGACCTGCTGGACATTTCCCGCCTGGAAAACGGCAAGATCAACCCGGATCGCAAGCCGTTCGCGGTCAATGAGCTGTTCGATATTCTCGGCGCGGAATTCAAGGCACTGGCTCAGGAACAGGGCTTGAGTTTCCGGGTACGGGGCAGTCAGTTGCGCATCGACAGCGACATCAAGTTGCTGCGGCGGATTCTGCAGAACTTCCTCACCAACGCTTTCCGCTACGCAAAAGGCCCGGTGCTGCTGGGCGTGCGTCGGCGCAAAGGCGAAATCTGTCTGGAAGTGTGGGATCGCGGGCCGGGGATTCCGGAGGACAAACAGCAAGTGATCTTCGAGGAATTCAAACGCCTCGACAGCCACCAGACCCGCGCCGAAAAAGGTCTGGGCCTGGGTCTGGCGATAGCCGACGGTCTGTGCCGCGTGCTCGGCCATACCTTGCGCGTGCGCTCATGGCCGGGGCGTGGCAGCGTGTTCAGTGTCCGTGTGCCATTGGCCAAAGCACAGACCGTGCAACCGCCAGCGGCGGTGGAAATCAATGGCAAATTGCACAGCGGCGCGCAGGTGCTGTGCATCGACAATGAAGACAGCATTCTGATCGGCATGAACAGCCTGCTCACGCGCTGGGGCTGTCAGGTCTGGACCGCGCGCAACCGCGAAGAATGTGCGGCGCTGCTCGATGACGGCGTGCGGCCACAATTGGCGCTGGTGGACTATCACCTCGATCACGGCGAAACCGGCACCGAGTTGATGGCCTGGTTGCGCACAAGGCTGGGCGAGCCGGTGCCCGGCGTGGTGATCAGCGCCGACGGGCATCCAGAAACCGTGGCGCAGGTGCATGCAGCGGGGCTGGATTATCTGGCCAAACCGGTGAAACCGGCGGCGTTGCGGGCGTTGTTGAGTCGCTATTTGCCGCTCTAGCAGAGCGGCTTATTCAGGTAGCTCGACCAGGCCATCGGCATCGGTCATCGCTCGCTCCAGCAGATCCGCCGGCAGGCTTTTGCTGGCCCGCGCGCCGAGCAACTTGAGCTGTTCACTACGGCTGACCAGGTTGCCGCGCCCTTCTGTCAGCTTGTTGCGCGCCGCGCTGTAGGCTTTGTCCAGTTGCTGCAAGCGATTGCCGACTTCGTCCAGATCCTGAATGAACAACACGAACTTGTCATACAGCCAACCGGCGCGCTCGGCGATTTCCCGGGCGTTCTGACTTTGGCGCTCCTGCTTCCACAGGCTGTCGATGACCCGCAAAGTGGCCAGCAGCGTGGTCGGGCTGACGATCACGATATTGCGGTCGAAGGCTTCCTGGAACAGCGTTGGCTCGGCTTGCAATGCAGCGGAAAACGCCGCTTCGATGGGCACGAACAGCAAGACGAAATCGAGGCTGTGCAAGCCTTCCAGACGCTTGTAATCCTTGCCGGCCAGACCTTTGACGTGGCTGCGCAGGGACAGCACGTGCTGCTTCATGGCGATCTGGCCGATGGCGTCGTCGTCGGCCGCCACGTATTGCTGATACGCGGTGAGGCTGACCTTGGAATCCACCACTACCTGCTTGTCGCCCGGCAGGTAAATGATCACGTCCGGCTGGAAACGCTCGCCATCCGGGCCCTTGAGATTGACCTGGGTCTGGTACTCGCGGCCCTTCTCCAGCCCGGCATGCTCAAGCACGCGTTCGAGAATCAGCTCGCCCCAGTTGCCTTGGGTTTTCTGGCCCTTCAGGGCGCGAGTCAGGTTGGTCGCTTCGTCGCTGAGGCGCAGGTTCAGTTGTTGCAGACGCTCCAGTTCCTTGGCCAGCGAAAAACGCTCGCGGGCTTCGGCCTGGTAGCTTTCCTCGACGCGCTTTTCGAACGACTGGATACGCTCCTTTAACGGGTCGAGCAACTGGCCGAGGCGCTGCTGGCTGGTTTCGGCAAAGCGTTGTTCGCGCTCATCGAAGATCTTACCGGCCAGTTCGGCGAACTGTGCGCGCAGCTCGTCACGGGAACCTTGCAGGTCATCCAGGCGTTGTTGATGGCTTTCCTGTTGCTCGCGCAATTCGGCATTCAGCGAAGCCGCCTGGGCGTCCAGGCGCCGTAATTCGGCTTCCTTGTTCGCGCGTTCGAGGTTCCAGGCGTGGGCGGCGTCACGGGCGTCGTCGCGCTCGATCTGCAACAGCTCGACTTCCCGGCGTACGGCGGCGAGCTCCGCTTGTTTCGAGGCATTGGCCTGGCCGAGGTCGGCGACTTCATCGCGGCAGGCTTCAAGTTGTGCAGTAAGGCCGTCCTGGGCCATTTGCGCCATGGCCAGCCGCTCCTCGAGCAAGGCGACTTCAGACTGGTTATGACTGGCCCGACGTTGCAGTTGCCAGGCCAATGCCAGCAACGGCACCGCCGCACCTGCCAGCCCCAGCAGGATGCTGGTCAAGTCCATCGCCATAGTGACTCCCGCCGATCCGATAAAGCCTGAAGGTTAACCAAGGCGTCTGGTCTTGGACAGCTCAGTCTTCGATCAGGCCGAGTTCCTGTTGCGCGCGTCGGTCACCGGCGCGGGCGGCCTGGCGCAGCAGGTCCTGGCCGATCCGGCGATCCCGGGCATTGCCGCACTCGCGACACATCAACTGGCCGAGGCGACTCTGCGCCGCGACCACCCCTTCCCGGGCCGGTTGCTTGAGCAGGCGGCCGGCGAGGTGCTTGGCATTTCGGCTGTCGCCCAAGCGCGGGCTGTCGAGCAGCCATTCGGCTACGCGCACGGAAAATCGCTTGGGAGCGGTAACATGAGGGGGTTGGGAGGTAACAGATTCTGGAGCTGAACGAAACTTCATAAAACACTGTGGGACAGATCGGAAGGCGCGCCACTCTACTCTTTTTTTCGCACAGGTAAAGTCGAAAAAAACCCGGCACGCCCGTGCTAGAGCAAGCGCTCGGGACAATCCACAGAAGCTGTGGATAACTCAGTGGACAACCGCCCTCCAGTCGCCGCAAAGCCTTGTGGAACGGGGCTCGCAGTCAAACTGACGATTTTTTCACCAGTTAAAAAAAGCGATGTTTTTCATTGACTTAAACTTTCGATGCAGGCAGCCATCTGGGTCAGGATTGTTGTGACAGCGCCGTTACAGTCTGCGCAACTAATGTGCACAAGTACCTGTTACGCGGTTATATCGATGCGCCTTTTCGGGTCGTTTTGGCATTCGTGCTGGGGATAAGCCGCTGCGCAGAGCGTCAGCATCTTTCGGGTCGTGGCGACCGACGGAGGTAAAGTGAGCCAGATCGGGGCAGGCGGGGAGCCCGGGCAGCGGATTCTGATTTTTTTGATCATCGGGTTTGCCTTCTGCGGTTCGTTCCGTTAGTATCCGCGGCGTTAGTACCAAGCTGAAAGTCAATTCCGGTCGAACACACCCCCACGGTCAAGTTTCTCTTACAGAGACCTTCACTGAAAAAAGCGGGATCGACCCCTCGATGGTTTCCAGGTAAATCTTGCGACGACACAGTCTTTGAATCGAATGCAAAGAGTGTTGCGAAGACCACTTACTCTGACCGAACCAACCTGCAAATTGATCAGGATCTTCACCAAGGGCCCAGAACCTCTGCCCTTGATATGTTGCCTGTCCTCCTAAGTACCTACCTGCCAGCCCAAGCGCGCCAACTTTTATAGCGCTCGAACTGGCTGCCTTGTTCCAGTCGGGTTCTTCGTTCGACCAATGGTGGTTGACGTTACTGGAACGTTTTAACGTTGCACGGTTCTTATCCGTGTCATTTGTAGGAACACCTAATAACTATGTCGACTCAACTCCAGACTCAGGATGCCATTCGCACCCTAACCAACGCTTTTGCTCCAATGAACTGCCTGATCATGGCCGCTCGCAAAGGCTGCTTCAGCTTCACCGTGGTCAATGAACACGGGATCGCCCGCCACAGCGAGCGTCTGTACCCCGATCAATACTCCAGCGCCGAACCGCTGCAGGCCGTGATTGATCGCACCCGTCAGGCATTGATCGCCTGAGAGGCCGAAATGGCTGCAAAAGCAAAAGCCCCGCTGAAAATGCGGGGCTTTTTATTGCCCGATGTTTCACTTTTACCTCTTTCCGCTTAAGCACCAACCGGTATAACGGTTATAACGGCGCGCCGGAAATATTTTAAAAACAGTCCTTTACGTCGCGAATATGACACTACACTTCAACTCAAGCGGCGTGATCCGCTTCCGGCGAGCCTGAGTCGATCCACAGCTGCCAAGCTCCCCCTTCAGGCCTCGCCGCCCAATAACAAGATCCGAGGGTTTTATGGGTATCGCTGCCAGCGAACTGTGCCGCTATGTGATCCGTCCTACGCTGATCTACCTGGGACGTCACTGCGCAACCGCCGAATCCCTGTTGCTGGGCATCGCCGCCAGCCAGTCCGCCCTCGGTTCCGCCCTGCATGACCGCCGTGGCCACGGCCTGTACCGGATTGCCGAACACCGCCACCAAGCCCTTTGGGACCATTATCTTGCGCTGGATCCGGAACGCGCCAGCCTGGTTCGCGGCCTCGCCAGCCAGCATGCCTTCCTCAGCGGCCCGCACCTCGAACTGACCGTCAATTTGCGTTATGCCACAGCCATCGCCTGGCTGCTGGTCGAAGAACAAAACACTCCCCTCCCCGAGCCGGACGATCTGCTGGGCATGGCGCGTATCTGGCGTCAGACCTTTCAGCCCCAAGGTCGTCTGCGCGACTTCACCTGCGCTTGGCAAACCTGTGTTTCACCGCTGAATCAGGTCGCTTGCTGACGCGCTGTTTTCACAACATCGCCCAACAGGCAGTGATTTTGGTCGGATTGTCCTACAAAACCGCTCTAACTCAAGGCATACGGACTATAGCGCCGGGACGAAAATGTTGGTAATTTTCGCCCCGGTGATCACCAGGAGTTCTAATAATGAAAAAAGTCATGCTCAAAACCACCCTTAGCCTTGCCGTAACCGTGGCATCCACCCAGATCTTCGCAGCTGGCTTTGCCATCAACGAACACAGCATCAGCGGGATGGGGACTGGGTACGCCGGGCGATCTTCTTCTGCCGACGACGCAAGCACCGTTTATGGCAACCCTGCCGGCATGTCGCGCATCACGCGCGAACAAGTCACCGGTGGCGTTGCATTCCTCGACGCAAAAACCGATATCAGCGACGCCAGCTCCAGCCCGAACGGCGGCAGCAACAAAGGCGACATGGTGCCCTTCACCTCCGTACCTATGGGCTACTACGTCAAGCCGATCGACGAGCATTGGGCATTCGGTCTGGGTGTGTACGTACCCTTCGGCCTGATCACCGACTATGAAAACGGCTTCGCCGGCCGTTACTTCGGCAGCAAGTCAGAAGTCAAGATCATCACCTTCCAGCCAACGGTCAGCTACAAGTTCAACGATGTCGTGTCGATCGGTTTCGGCCCGACCATCAACCGCATCGACGGCTCGCTGGAATCCAACCTGTCGATTACTCAGGCAGCGCCGGACGGCAAGGTCAAGATCAAGGGCGACGACACCGCACTGGGCTACAACATCGGCGTGCTGGTACAGGCTACCGACAGCACTCGCCTGGGTCTGACCTACCACTCGAAAGTCGACTACAAGCTCGATGGCAACACCAAGGTCAACTACGGTGTGCTGGGCGCGATCGGCCTGGGTGCGAACCAGAAGTACGACGCTTCGCTGAAGATCACCACGCCTGAATCCGTGGACCTCTCTGTCACCCAGGCGATCAACGATCGCTGGAACGTCTACGCCGGTACCACCTGGACCCGCTGGAGCCAGCTGGAAAAGATCACCGTCAAGAACTCCGGCGTTCAGCCGCTGCTGGCTGGCCAGTTCGGCGAAATCACCGAAGAACAGAACTGGCATGACACCTGGGCTTACGCCATCGGTACGTCCTACCAGTTGAACAAGGAATGGGTACTGCGTACCGGCCTGACGTTCGACCAGTCGCCGACCAACAACGTCGACCGTTCGCCACGCATCCCGACCGGCGACCGGACCATCTTCAGCATCGGTGCCGGCTGGAGCCCGACCGAAGACCTGACCATCGACGTCGCCTACTCGTACCTGAAGGAAGAGAAGGTCAACATCCGCAACGAAAACGATCGTGGCCAGAGCTACAACTCGCAGTATGAAAACTCTGCAAACGGCTTCGGTGTCGGCGCAACCTACCGCTTCTGATGCTGTACGGCGAGGCTAATGCCTCGCCCACTAAAAAGCCCCGCTCTCTTCACAGAGGCGGGGCTTTTTAATGGGCGTCGATCAGGGTTTCAGCGGCTGGGAGGCAATGGCTTTCTCGATGGCCGCCAGAAATTCAGGATCATCCGGTTTGGTCAGGCTGGAGAAATTGGCGATCACCTTGCCCTGGCGGTCGATGACGTACTTGTAGAAATTCCACTTCGGCGCGCTGCTCTGTTTGGCCAGCACCTGGAACAAGTGAGTCGCATCGTCACCCCGGACCTTCTGCGGTTCGGTCATGGTGAACGTCACGCCGTAGTTGGCGTAGCAGACCTTGGCGGTCTCGGCGCTGTCCTTGGACTCCTGCTTGAAGTCATTGGAAGGCACGCCGAGCATTTCCAGGCCCTGGGCCTTGTAGCGCTGATTCAGCGCTTCGAGCCCCTCGAACTGCGGCGCAAAACCACAGAAGCTGGCCGTGTTGATCACCACCAGCGGTTTGTCGGCGTAGCGCTGACACAGGTCGATGGATTCCTTGGCCCGCAACTTGGGCAACGAACCTTGCAACAGATCCGGACAGTCCGCGGCCTGGGCCAGTCCGGTCAACGCCATCAGCAACGCGGGAACAGCACACCAGCGCTTGAGCATGTCGGGCATCCTTGAGCAATCGTCAGGCCTCGACGTTACTCGCCCTCCCGCCGGTCTAGCAAGCACCCATGCCCAACTGCATCAGCGCCAACCCGCCCTGATGCCAGCCCCACCACACCAGCGCCAGCAACGCGGCGCCGAGTGCGGTGACGACGATCTGCGGCCAGAAACGGTTCATGCAGCGCTCGCACGCGGTTGCAGGCGCTCGACCGGGCGCTCGCGCACCGGCCAGTTCAGCGCCGCCGCCAGCAGACTCAGGAGAATCGCCACTTGCCAGATCAAGTCATAACTCCCGGTTCGGTCATACACCACCCCGCCCAGCCAGCCGCCGAGGAACGAACCCAACTGATGAAACAGAAACACGATGCCGCCGAGCATGGACAGGTTTCGCACGCCAAACAAGGTCGCCACCGTACCGTTGGTCAACGGCACCGTCGACAGCCAGAGGAAGCCCATGGCCATGCCGAACAGATAGGCCGAGGTCGTCGTCACCGGCAGCCACAGGAACAACACGATCACGACTGCGCGCAACAGGTACAACCCGGTCAGCAGACGCGGCTTGGACATGCGCCCACCGAGCCAACCGGCGGTGTACGTGCCGAAGATATTGAACAGACCGATCAACGCCAGCACCGTGGTGCCGACACTCGCCGGCAGATGCTGATCGACCAGATACGCCGGCAGGTGTACGCCAATAAACACCACCTGAAATCCGCAAACGAAGAAGCCGAACGCCAGCAGCCAGAACCCGGAGTGCGAGCACGCCTCGCGCAAGGCTTCGGACAGGGTTTGTTCATGGCCGAGTACCGGCAGCGGCTTGTCCTTGAGCATGCTCACCAGCGGCACGATCAGCGCCACCAGCAGCCCCAGCACCAACAATGCCGCTGACCAGCCGAGCCAGCCAATCAGCCCGAGAGTACCCGGCAGCATGGCGAACTGGCCGAAAGACCCGGCGGCGCTGGCAATGCCCATGCCCATGCTGCGTTTTTCCGGCGGCACCGCGCGGCCGACCACGCCGAGAATGACCGAAAACGAGGTGCCGGACAGACCGATACCGATCAGCAGGCCAGCGCTCAGGGACAAGCCCAACGCGGTTTCCGACAGGCCCATGAACACCAGGCCCAAGGCGTAGAGCACCCCGCCGATCAACACCACTTTCGCAGCGCCAAAGCGGTCGGCCAGCGCGCCGGTAAACGGTTGCGCCAGGCCCCAGATCAGGTTCTGCAAGGCGATGGCAAAGGCGAACACTTCACGGCCCCAGCCGAACTGGGCGCTCATCGGCGACAGAAACAGCCCGAAACCGTGCCGCACGCCCAACGACAACGCCAGAATCAGCGCACTCCCCAGCAACACCCAACCGCACGTACGCCACATCGAACTCATTATTATTCTCCAGTCGCGGGTATATACCCGCTTAGATTCGGAAAAAACCGGCCCTCAGGCCAGTTCATCCAATAGCCGCAGCAAGGTTTCACGCTTCTCGGCACCCAGCCGGTCGATCAACCGCTGTTGCGCCGCTTCCCAGGCCGGCAAGGCTGCTGCCAGGCGTTGCGCACCGGTTTCGGTGAGCCGGACGATGCGGTTGCGCATGTCTTCGCCCTCGGCCAGCGCCACCAGGCCCTCGCCTTCCAGCACCCGCAGATTGCGCCCGAGGGTGCTGCGATCCAGGCCCATGGCCTCGGCCAGTTCGGAAATGCTCGGCTGATCCAGGCGCTGCAGATTGCACAGCAGAGAATACTGGGCAACGTTGATCCCGAAGCCGTCGAGAGCGCCGTCGTAATGCCTGCTGACGCCACGCGCGGCGCGTCGCAGGTTGGTGCACAAACACTGAGAAGGAAGCATGATGCGTGTATATACCCGCGACTGTGTTAAATCAAGTTACAGATCAAAGTTACTTATCAAAACAAGGCCAGCCCGACCAGCACTGACATTTCCAGCAATTCCAGCAACGCGCCGGCCGTATCACCGGTGGTTCCACCCAGTCGCCGCACCATCAAATGCCGCAGCCAGATGAACACGACAACCGCCAGCAGCAACGCCACGACAGCGTCGAACCCGGCGATCGCCACACACGCCGCCGCACTCCCCGCCAGCACCTGCCAACCCGCCTTGCGCGGCAGATGATCGGCCAGCGCCTGCCCCAACCCGCCGGCCCGCACATAAGTCGTGGTGAGAAACAGCCCGAGCAACGCCGCTCGGCCGATCAGCGGCACGATGATCAACGCCGTGCCCTGCTGTTGTTCGATCAACGCCAGCAACGCGGCGAACTTGAGCAGCAACACCAGCACCAGCGTCACCACCGCGATCGGCCCGCTGCGCGGATCCTTCATGATCGTCAGCGTACGCTCGCGATCACCGAACCCGCCGAGCCACGCGTCGGCGCTGTCCGCCAGGCCATCAAGGTGCAACGCCCCGCTGAGCAGCACCCACACCGTCAGCAACAGCGCCGCATGCAACAGCAACGGCGTGCCGGCCAAGGCAATGTTCAGCGCCCAGAGAATGACACCGAACAACAGGCCCACCAGCGGATAAAACAGCAGCGACCGGCCAAGCTGTTCGGGCGTCGGCATCCCCGGCAGACGAATCGGCAGGCTGCCGAGAAATTGCAGGGCGATCCACAGAGGCAGCATTTCAGAGCACTTCCCTGAGCGAACCGTCGGCCTCGACGATCAGCGAAAACAGCGCGCCGTGGCCGACTTCAACATTGAGCAGTTGTTCACGGGGCAAGCCACGGGCCTGCGCCAGCAACAGACGCATGACGCCGCCATGACTGACCAGCAACACCCGCTCACCCGCGTGCGCCGCGTGCAGTCGCATCACCGCCGCCAGCACCCGCGCAGAAAAATCGCTGACCGGTTCACCCTGCGGCGGGGTAAACCCATAGGGATCCGCCCAGAACAAGCCCAGGCCCTCGGCATCGGTTTCCATCAGCGCCGCCGCGCTCTGCCCTTCCCAGGCACCGAAATGCAGCTCCTGCAGATTTTTGTCCAGAGAAACCGACAGCTCCCGCTGCGCGCTCAACTCTTCAGCAAACCGCGCACAACGCCGCAACGGCGAACTGACCAGCCGATCCCACGGCCCCTGCCCGCTCACCGCCTCGCGCATCTGCGCCCAGCCTTTTTCGGTCAACGCATCGTCGAGGCTGCCGCGCAGGCCGCCGCCGAGCTCGGTTTCACCGTGGCGCAACAGATCCAGACGCAAGGTCATGCCGGGCGGTCCGCCACCGCGGCTTCAGCGAAGGTTGCCATCTGGCCGTGCAGGTCGCAGGCCAGGCGCAGCAACGGCACCGCCAGCGCCGCGCCACTGCCCTCGCCCAGGCGCAGGCCCAGTTCGAGCAGCGGTTCAGCGCCGAGGGTTTCCAGCACATGGCGATGGCCCGGCTCGGCACCGCGATGACCGAACAGCAGCCACTCACGGCAGGCCGGATTCAGTCGCACCGCCACCAACGCGGCGACCGTGCAGATGAAACCGTCCACCAGCACCGCCACACCTTCCTGAGCACAGGCCAGATACGCGCCGACCAGTGCCGCAATCTCAAAACCACCGAGATTGAACAGGGTCTGCAACGCGTCGCCACGTTGCGCCGCATGCAGTGCCAGCGCCCGCTCGATCACCTGCGCCTTGTGGCTGACGCCTTCGGCATTCAACCCGGTGCCCGGACCGGTCAGATGCGCCACCGGGCAATCCAGCAAGGCACAAGCCAGCGCACTGGCGGCGGTGGTGTTGCCGATGCCCATTTCGCCGCCGATGAACAATTGCGCGCCCGCCGCCTTCGCACGCAGCACGCTGTCGCGACCGCCCTGCAAGGCGAGTTCGCCCTGGGCCTGAGTCATCGCCGCACCCTTGGCGAAATTCGCCGTGCCCGGGCCGATGTTCAGGTGACGCACGCCCGACAAGTTCAACGACGGGTTCACAGTGCCCAGATCCACCACTTCCAGCTGCGCGCCGAGTTGCCGCGCCAGCACGCTGATCGCCGCGCCGCCGCTGACGAAGTTCAGCAGCATCTGCCCGGTGACTTCCTGCGGGAACGCGGAAACGCCTTCGGCAACAACGCCATGGTCGCCGGCAAAAATTGCGATCCAGACCTGATCCAGTGTCGGCTTGACCCGGCCCTGCAATCCGGCCAGTTGCACCGCCACCGATTCGAGCCGCCCGAGAGAGCCGGCGGGTTTGGTCAATTGCTGCTGACGCGCCGCCGCGTTTTCAACGGCGTTCGCGTCCACCGGTTTGCACGGGTTCAGCCACCAGGCTTGGGTCATAACGCAGGTCCTTTCAGAGTCAGGGGCAGGCCGGCGACCGTCAGGACGACTCGCTGACAACGCTCGGCCAGAGCTTGATGCAGCCAACCGGCTTCATCGACGTAGCGGCGAGTCAATTCGCCCAGCGGCACGACACCCATTCCGGTCTCGTTGCTGACAAAAATGATTTCACCCGGCAGCGACGCCAGGCATTCGAGCAGGGCCTCGCGTTCGGCGGCGAGGCGTTCGGCGTCGTCGAGCATCAGCAGATTGGTCAGCCACAGCGTCAGGCAATCCACCAACAGGCAACGCTCGGCGCCAGCGTTTTCGCGCAGCACACGGGCCAGTTCCAGCGGTTCTTCGATCAACGCCCACTCGACGGGACGACGGGCGCGATGATGGGCGACACGCTCATTCATCTCGCCATCCAGCGGTTGGCTGGTGGCGATGTAAGTGACGGCCAGCGCGCTGTCAGTGGCGAGTTTTTCGGCCAGGCGACTTTTGCCGGAGCGGGCGCCGCCGAGGATCAACTGGAGCATGGGGAGATTCCACAGAGTTCACGTAACAGCCCGGTATCCAGGTGCTTCTCCACCAGATCCGCCAGCCGTTCGATATCGCGTTCACGCAGGCCGTGGTAATCCACCTCCTGCACATTGTTCAGACCGGCCCAGCGCAACAGCGCGGCACTGGCCGCCGGCGATTCGAACAGGCCATGCAGGTAGGTGCCGAAAATCTGCCCGTCGAGACTTTGCGCGCCGTCGCAGCGACCGTCGTCCAGATGCACGGCAGCATTTTCCAGCGCAGGTCCCGTGGTCACGCCGGCATGGATTTCATAACCGCTGACCTCCGCATCTTCCAGCGCCAGACGCCCGCGCACATTGCGCAACTGCTTCTCGGCTTCGAGCTGTGTTTCGAACCCCAGCAAACCCAGACCGGCACTGGAGCCCGGTGCGCCTTCCAGGCCCAGCGGATCGTGCACCTGCTCGCCGAGCATTTGCAGACCGCCGCAGATCCCCAGCAGCTTGCCGCCGTAACGCAGGTGACGGCGAATGGCGGTTTCCCAGCCATTGGCGCGCAGATACGCCAAGTCACTGCGCACACTTTTCGAGCCCGGCAGGATGATCAGATCAGCCGGGGGAATCGCTTGCCCCGGGCCGATGAATTGCAGATCAACTTGCGGATGCAGACGCAACGGATCGAAATCGGTGTGGTTGCTGATACGCGGCAGCACCGGCACCACCACTTTCAAAACTTGCTCGGCCTTGTCGGTCTGGCGCTGGTCAATGCCGTCCTCGGCCTCCAGATGCAAGTCCATCACGTACGGCAGCACGCCCACCACCGGTTTGCCGGTGCGCTGTTCCAGCCAGTCGAGGCCCGGTTGCAGCAAGGCGATGTCGCCGCGAAAGCGGTTGATGATGAAACCTTTGACCCGCGCCTGTTCGCTCGGTGACAGCAGTTCCAGCGTGCCCACCAGATGAGCGAAGACGCCGCCACGATTGATATCGGCAATCAACAGCACCGGGCAATCCACCGCTTCGGCGAAGCCCATGTTGGCGATGTCGCCGGCGCGCAGATTGATCTCGGCCGGCGACCCCGCACCTTCGACCATCACCAGCGGATAGGCGGCACTCAAACGTTCGTGGGAGGCGAGCACCGCCTGCATGGCGATGGCTTTGTAGTCGTGATAGGCGACGGCGTTCATGCTGGTGACCGCTCGACCGTGAATGATGACTTGGGCGCCGGTGTCGCTGTTGGGCTTGAGCAGCACCGGGTTCATGTCAGTGTGCGGTTCAAGGAACGCCGCCTGGGCTTGCACCGCTTGCGCGCGACCAATCTCGCCGCCGTCGGCAGTCACTGCGCTGTTGAGCGCCATGTTCTGCGGTTTGAACGGCACCACGGCAACGCCCTGACGGGTTGCCCAGCGGCACAGCGCCGTCACCAGCGTGCTTTTGCCGGCGTCGGAGGTGGTGCCTTGCACCATTAATGTGGTCATGCTGGTTTTTCCATGGAGCAATGCTTGGCGAATGCTTGCAGGGCTTGCTCAAGGCGCGCCTCGTCGGCGGCATCGACGGGCAGGCCGAATCGCAGGCTGCTGTTGTGCGCAAACAGGCGCAGAAGAATGCCGCGTCGAGCCATGAATTCGTGCAACGTGGCAGCCTGTTCGGTGATCAGCCACTGAAACAGCGCGCAACCGCCCTGCGGTTTGAAGCCGGAGCGTTCAAGCAGCGCAGCCAGCCGTTCGCTGGCCTCGTCGCTGCGGATGCGCTGGCGGGTATGGCCTTCGGTGTCGCGCAGACAGGCCTGACCCAGCACCCGGGTCGGCCCGCTGACTGCCCAGGGCCCGACCTGTTCGGCCAGCAACCTAAGCAACTTGCGCTCGGCCAGCACGAACCCGAGCCGTACACCTGCCAGACCGAAAAACTTGCCGAACGAGCGCAACACGATCAACCCAACCTGATGCGCATGCGGGGCGAGACTCAACTGCGGCGTGTTGTCCATGAACGCTTCGTCGACCACCAGCCAGCCGCCGCGCTGGGCCAGCCGCGCATGCCAGTCGAGCAGGCGCGCCGGGGTCAGATTCAGGCCCGTGGGATTGTTTGGATTGACCACCACCAGCACGTCGAGGCTGTCGAGAAAGAAGTCGACTTCCTGCTCCAGCACCTCACGCACGATATAGCCGCTGCGCCGCCAGGCTTCAGCATGCTCGGCGTAACACGGCGACAGCACGCCGACCTTGCCGGCACGGCGCAATCGCGGCAGCAGTTGAATGGCCATCTGCGAACCGGCCACCGGCAACACCTGACTGGCACCGTAGTAATCGCAGGCGGCCTGCTCCAGACCGTCATCGTTTTCCGGCAGGCGCGCCCACGCCCGCAGCGGAATCTCCGGGACCGGAAACGGCCACGGCGCAAGACCCGTGGACAGGTCGAGCCAGTCTTCTTCCGCGATGCCGTATTCGAGCGCCGCCCTGCGCAACCGGCCACCGTGCTCAAGCATAGAATTCAGCCCCCACGCAGAGAATCAGCAGCCATAACCATACCCCGCGCTGGACCAATTGCCAGCCGCGATCAATGGAATCGGCATCCGCCGGTGTGCCCTCGCCCAATTGCGGACGCTCGTGCAGCTCGCCGTGGTAAATCGCCGGCCCGCCCAGTTCGACACCCAGCGCACCCGCGCCGGCGGCCATCACCGGGCCGGCGTTCGGGCTGTCCCATTTCGGCGCCTGGGTGCGCCAGCATTTCAACGCCAGTCGGGTTTTGCCGAGCAGCGCGTAGGTCAACGCTACCAGCCGCGCAGGAATGTAGTTGAGGACGTCGTCGATTTTTGCCGCCGCCCAGCCGAAACGCTCGAAACGCTCGTTGCGATAGCCCCACATCGCGTCGAGCGTATTGCTCAAACGGTAGAGCACCACGCCCGGCGCACCGGCCACGGCAAACCAGAACAGCGCGGCAAACACCGCATCGCTGCCGTTTTCCAGCACCGACTCGGTGGCGGCGCGGGCGACGGCGGTGCTGTCCAGCTCATCGGTCTGACGGCTGACCAGATAACCCACACGCTTGCGCGCCTCTGCCAGATCATCGGCGCGCAAAGCCTTGGCCACCGGCTCGACGTGCTCACCCAGGCTGCGCATGCCGAGGGCACAATACAGCGCGAGAATCTCGACGATCCAGCCCACGTAAGGCGCCCAGGAAAACGCCGTGGCCAGCAGGGTCAGCGGCAACACCGCGATCACCCACGCGGTGACGCCATGGCTACGCCAGCCGCGACCGCCGCTATTGAAACGTTGCTCGATGCGCCCGGCGAAATTACCGAACGCCACCAGCGGATGCCAGCGTTTCGGTTCACCCAGCAGCGCATCCAGCGCAACCGCGGCGACACTCAACAACGCCACACTCATTGACTCACTCCCCAAAAATTTTCATACAGCAGCTCATTGAGCGGACGCGCCTGCGCCCACCCTTCGAGTACCAGCATCGGCGCCGGATAGAATTCCTTGACCGGCCCCAGGCAAAGCACCGCCAGCGGCTTGGCCCCGGCCGGCAGTTTCAGCAGATCGGCCAGCGCCTGCGGCTCGAACAGCGACACCCAGCCCATGCCCAGGCCTTCGGCACGCGCGGCCAGCCACAGGTTCTGGATCGCGCAGGACAATGAGGCCATGTCCATTTCCGGCAGCGTGCGACGACCAAAGATGTGTTTTTCGCGATCGTCCATCAACGCGGCAACCAATACTTCGGCGCAGTCGTTGATGCCCTCGACCTTGAGTTTCATGAATTCGTCGCTGCGCTCGCCGAGGGCTTCGGCGGTACACACGCGTTCTTCTTCAACAAGGTTCTGGATCTGGCCACGTAGAGCGCGGTCGCTGATGCGGATGAAGCGCCACGGCTGCATCAGGCCGACGCTCGGTGCCTGATGCGCGGCTTCAAGCAAACGGCGCAACACGTCAGGCTCGACCGTACCGCCGCTGAAGTGGCGCATGTCGCGGCGTTCGGCGATGGCGCGGTAAACCGCTTCGCGCTCGGCGTCAGTAAAGGCGTTGTCGGTCATGGCACCAACAGTGCGGCAATCGCCGACGGATTCGACGGGAAGTAAAAGTGCACGTACGAGGCGGTCATCCGCCCTTCCCTGTAAACCGCTTCCGCGCCGCGCCCGCCGTTGGGGCTGTGGCCACGGGCAATCGGCGTCAGTTCGGTGGTGGTCAGGGAATGGTGATAGGTATGGCCGCGCAACAAGCCTTCCGGCAGGTCGACCTCTTGCAAGGCCAGTGCGGCGAGGCGCTTTTGCATCACGGCGTCGCCACTCAACAGGCCGACCAAATCAGCGCGGGTGCCTTCGACATCCGTCAACGAGTCGAGCAGATAAAGCATGCCGCCACATTCGGCGAGCAGCGGTTTGCCGGCCGCATGATGCGCGCGGATCGCTTTGAGCATGTCAGTGTTCTGCGCCAAGGCAACGTGGTGCAATTCCGGATAACCGCCAGGCAGGTACAAGCTGTCGGCTTCAGGCAATTGCGCATCGCGGATCGGCGAGAAGAAACTCAGCTCGGCGCCCATCGCCCGCAGCAGATCGAGACTGGCGCCGTAGGTAAAAGCGAAGGCTTCGTCGCGGGCGACGGCAATTCGCACGCCTTCGAGCAGCTTTTCGGTCTCAACGATTGCTGGCGCGGCGAATTCCACGGCCGGTGGCAGCGCTACCTCGCAAGTGCCGGCCAGTGCTTCGGCGGCGGCGTCGAGACGTACGTCGAGGTCATTCAGTTCGCTGGCCTGCACCAGGCCGAGATGGCGGCTCGGCAGTTCGATTCCGGTTTCCCGGGACAACGCGCCGTACCAGCGCAGGCCTTCGGTGAGGCTGCCTTCCAGCAACTGCGCATGGCGCACGGTGCCGACGCGGTTGGCCAGCACGCCGGCGAACGGCAAGTCCGGCTGATAGCGCGCCAGGCCCAGCGCCAGCGCGCCGAACGTTTGGGCCATGGCAGTGCCGTCGATCACACCGAGTACCGGTACGCCGAAATGCCGCGCCAGATCGGCGCTCGACGGCGTGCCATCGAACAGGCCCATCACGCCTTCGATCAGGATCAGATCGGCTTCGGCGGCGGCTTCCCACAACAGACGTCGACTTTCCTGCTCGCCGACCATCCACATGTCCAGTTGATAGACCGGTGCACCGCTGGCGCGTTCGAGGATCATCGGGTCGAGAAAGTCCGGGCCGCACTTGAATACGCGGACCTTGCGCCCCTGATTGCGATGCAGACGGGCCAGCGCAGCGGTGACGGTGGTCTTGCCCTGACCGGAGGCCGGCGCGGCGATCAGTACCGCCGGGCAGTGACGTGGTTGATTCAAAGTTCGACGCCTTTCTGCGCTTTGATGCCGGCCTGGAAGGCGTGCTTGATCATGCCCATTTCGGTGACGGTGTCGCCCATCTCGATCATTTCCGGCTTGGCGGCGCGGCCGGTGACGATCACGTGTTGCATCGGCGGACGGGCCTGCAGATCGCTGAGCACCTGATCCAGATCGAGGTAACCGTGCTTGAGGGCAATGTTCAGTTCATCGAGCACCACCAGACCGATCGACGGATCGCGCAGCAGCTCGCGGGAGACTTCCCAGGCCGCTTCGGCGGCGGCGATGTCGCGCTGACGGTCCTGGGTTTCCCAGGTGAAGCCCTCGCCCATCACATGAAAACGCACTTGCTCGGGGAAGCGGCGGAAGAACAGCTCTTCACCGGTGCTGTTGCGGCCCTTGATGAACTGCACCACGCCGCACTGCATGCCGTGGCCCATGGCGCGAGCGAGCATGCCGAATGCCGAGCTGCTTTTGCCTTTGCCGTTGCCGGTCAGCACCAGCACCAGGCCGCATTCGTCTGGCGAATTGGCGATGCGCTCATCGATCACGGCTTTTTTGCGCTGCATGCGCGCCAGGTGGCGCTCGTCGCGTTCGGGGGAATCAGTCATGGGGGAGCTCTCCGTTGAGGCTGGATAACGGCGGGCAGGCACAAGAATAGACGGCAACAAGCCTGGCATCGCCCACCGTGATGCCGCTGGATGGATCAGGCCGGTCTCCGGGCTCATGAGCGGCGTTGGCCTGGCTGCGCGCCTTCCCGCTTTACGCAGTGGCATCAGACGCAGCTTTTACTCATTTACCGTTGCGGGGGCAGCGCCGGGATCGTGAGGGTTCTTCGCTTGAAGACCCGCCTCACCGGCTTCCCTGTTTCACTCTGTCGACATGCGCCACAGAGCACCTGAAACAAGCCGCGAAGGTTAGAGGGTTGGGGGTGGAGCGTCAATTGAAGAGGGGCTTGTGCGGCGAATAACTGCCGCCGATCAATTAACTGACGCCAATCTTGTGCCACACTGCCAGCAGTGATATCAAAGAGCCATGCTTTTTGACTGCAGAGAGCACATCACAATAACAAGGGAGAGCCCCATGCAAGGCATGATCATCAGCAATCCGCGGCTGGAATTCCTGCGCCCGGTGCTGGAACGCTGGTTTGACTGTATCGACCGCTACAACGCCGTGCGCGGCGACAATGACACGCCCTACTGGCACGACGAAAAAGCCAACCTCGGTCTGCTGTCGGCCGCCGCGTGGATGGCTGAACTGGTCACGCTGCGCGACACTGCCACCCGCAAACAAAACGAAGAAGGCGAGCGCAATGCCCGCGCCGACCTTTTTATCGCTGGCGCCGAGGATCGCGCCTTCATTCAGGCCACCCAACGCTGGCCGCGCGTCACCAGCCTGAATCTGACGCAAGCCTTGGCGGATATCACCAGCGACGCCAAGCGCATCAGCTACGCCAGCGACCTGAAACTCGGCTGCCTGTTCGTCGCCCCACAGAAAGCCCAACACAGCGCCAGTCCTGAAGAGTTGCAGGACATGGTCGACGACCTGCAAAAGGAACACACCTGCGCCGTCGCGTGGTATTTCCCCTACGCCTACCGCAAATTGCGCAGCGAAGCCGGCAACTATCACCCCGGCATTGCCGTGCTGTTCAAGGAAGCCCGCGGCTGAGGGTTGAACCATCGGGCTTGTGCGCTTCTCTATGTTTAGGAATGCATTCATAGGGAAGATCAGCAATGCGCAAGCCCCAGCTCGTTTTCGTCATCATGATCGCCGGAGGGCTCGCCGCCTGTGGTGAATCCTCCAGCCTGCAAGTCTCCGACGGCACCGGCCCGTCACCGAAACTGCCCGAACCGAACAAGACCCTGATCCCGACGGTGAACATCGCCCCGGCCATCGGCTGGCCGGCCGGTGCCAAACCGACGACAGCGGCAGGCACGCAGGTGGCAGCCTTTGCGGAAAATCTCGACCACCCACGCTGGCTGTATGTACTACCGAATGGCGACGTGCTGGTGGCGGAAACCAACGCCCCGCCCAAACCCGACGACAGCAAAGGCATTCGTGGCTGGGTGATGAAAAAAGTCATGGGCCGTGCCGGTGCCGGCGTTCCCAGCCCGAACCGCATCACCCTGCTGCGCGATGCCGATCACGATGGCGTGGCCGAAACCCGCACGGTGTTCCTGCAGAACCTTAACTCGCCGTTCGGCATGACCCTGGTCGGCAACGATCTGTACGTGGCCGATACCGATCGCCTGCTGCGCTTCAACTACGAGCCCGGCGCGACCGAAATCAAGAGCCAGCCGATCAAGGTCGTGGATTTGCCGGGCGGCACGCTCAACCATCACTGGACCAAGAACGTCATCGCCAGCAAAGACGGCAGCAAGCTGTACGTCACCGTCGGCTCGAACAGCAACGTCGGCGAAAACGGCCTCGATCAGGAAGAGGGGCGTGCGGCGATCTGGGAAGTAGATCGCGCCACCGGCAACCACCGGATTTTCGCTTCGGGCATCCGCAATCCCAACGGCCTGGCCTGGGAGCCGCAAAGCGGTGCGCTGTGGACTGCCGTCAACGAACGCGATGAGATTGGCAGCGATCTGGTGCCGGACTACATCACATCGGTCAAGGACGGTGGTTTCTATGGCTGGCCGTTCAGCTACTACGGCCAGCACGTTGACGTGCGCGTGGAACCCCAACGGCCGGACATGGTGGCCAAGGCCATCGCTCCGGACTACGCCGTCGGCCCGCACACCGCATCACTGGGGCTGACCTTCGCCGAGGGCAATCGCTTGCCGGCACAGTTCAAGGAAGGCGCATTCATTGGCCAGCACGGCTCGTGGAACCGCAAGCCGCACAGTGGCTACAAGGTGATCTTTGTGCCGTTTGCCGCTGGCAAGCCGAGCGGAACGCCGGTGGACGTGCTGACCGGATTTCTCGACAAGGACGAGAACGCTTTGGGTCGCCCGGTCGGCGTGGTGATCGATCAGCAAGGTGGGTTGCTGGTAGCCGATGACGTGGGGAACAAGGTGTGGCGGGTGTCAGCGGCCCGCTAATGTATTGCAGGCATTAAAAAACCCGTGGGAGCCATTCAGCTCCCACGGGTTTTTAAGTATCTGGATTACGGGTTATGCGCCAGATGCTCCGGCTGCAGAACGCGCTTGGCGCTCAGATAGGCTTTCTGCCAATAGGCTTTCGACAGGCTGTCCAGCTTTACCGTGCCGCCAGTGGCTGGTGCATGAACGAAGCGCCCTTCCCCGACGTAGATCCCCGCATGACTGACCTGAGAGCCGCCATTGGTGGCGAAGAAGATCAGGTCGCCGGTCTGCAGCCCTTCCTTGCCGACGTTCGGCGCCTGCATGACGATCATCTCGCGGGTCGAACGCGGCAGGCTGATGCCGGCGGCATCGCGGTAGACGAAACCGATCAGGCCACTGCAATCAAAGCCCGAATCCGGCGTATTGCCGCCCCAGCGATAAGGCGTGCCGACCAGCCCCAGCGCGCGGAACAGCACGTCTTCGGCAGCAGGCGAAAAGGTCTGGGAGGATCCGAATACGATCGGAGCGCGAACCACCGGCGCAGGCGGCGGAGTGCGGCTGGCGCAGGCGCTGAGCAGCGCGGCGAAGAACATCAAGGCAAAGCGGGCCGACATCGTCATATGCAGAACATCCTGATCTGGCTGCGGCTTTGACTGCCGATTCGATAGAAAACAAAACCGCCTGCGTTGGGACGCAGGCGGTTTGCCATCAATATAGATCAGGATTCTAGCGGCTACGCGGCAAACTTCAAGTAAGACTTTAACTTCACCTTGTAAAGTTTAAGTCTATTGCCCCTGAGGGACCGCTTGTCGCCACGAGCGTGGCGACAAAAGCGTGATTACTTGCGAGCGGTAACCACGGTTGGAGCGTTCGCCAAAGCGCGTTTGGCTTCGATAAAGGTCTTGCTCCAGTAGCTGTCGCCCAGGCTGTCGATGCGAACACCGCCGCTGCGACGAGAGCTGGAATGGATGAACTGGTTGTCGCCCAGGTAGATCCCGGCGTGACTGACACGACCGCGACGACCATTGGTGGCGAAGAACAGCAGGTCGCCCGGCTCGAGGTTGCTGCGCGAAACCAGCGGTGCATCCACGTTGATCATTTCGCGAGTGGAGCGTGGCAGGTTCATGCCGGCTTCTTCGCGGAACAGATAGCCGATGAAACCGCTGCAATCGAAACCGGCTTCAGAGGTACCGCCGAAACGGTAACGGGTACCGATCAGGGACATGCCGCGTTCGAGGATGCTGTCGGCCAGAACCGGAAGCTGGTAAGGCTTCTTGCCGTTGAAGTCGGCGAGTTCTTTTTCGGTGTCCAGCTCTTCCTGGTAAATAACGGAAGACTGGGCGGTGGCAGAGTTTTTTACCTGTTGTTGCTGCTCTTGATTAACAGGTGAATGAGCAGCGCAACCGAACAACAGGGTGACGAGTGCGAGAGGCACGAGGGGTGCGAAGCGCTTTAGCATGGGCACGACCGTGGCTGATAGTTGTAAAGAAGCCGAGACTATGCCCGCTATCAGCCTCATTTGCAAATTCAATCGATCTTTTTGTGACTTCCCGGTTTCTCGTTAACATCTAAGCGCTTAAGCCTATTTGAATCGAGACGCGGCCTGTGCAACCCACAGGAAAGCGGGTTTTCTGGCGCCTGAAATATGCCGAAACCGGCTGAAAGCCCCGGTTTTACCAGCCCAGCGTTTCTTTCAGGAAGGGAATGGTCAGCTTGCGCTGAGCCTGCAAAGAGGCCTGATCGAGCTGCTCCAGCAGATCGAAAAGCGCGCTCATGCTGCGGGTACCGCGAGTCAAAATAAAATGCCCGACTTCATCGGTCAGGTGCAGACCGCGACGGGATGCGCGCAATTGCAGGGCACGCAATTTGTCTTCATCGGAGAGAGGACGCATCTGGAAGATCAGCGCCAGGGTCAGGCGCGATTTCAGGTCGGCGAGTTTGATCGGCAGTTCACGCGGCGAAGTGGATGCCGCGATCAGCAGACGGCGACCGCTGTCACGCAGACGGTTGAACAGATGAAACATCGCCTCTTCCCAGTCCGCCTTGCCGGCAATAACCTGCAAGTCATCCAGGCAGACCAGTTCGTACTGTTCGAGGTTGTCGAGAATTTCGATGCCGCGATCCATCAACTCGGCCAGCGGCAGGTACACCGCCGGTTCACCCATCTGTTCGAAGCGCAGGCACGCGGCCTGCAACAGATGCGTCCGCCCTACCCCGTGCTTGCCCCACAGATAGATCAGGCTTTCGGTCCAGCCGGCGTCGGCTTCGCATAGACGCTCGACATAGCCGAGTGCAGCGGCATTGGCGCCTGGGTAGTAGTTGATGAAGGTGGCGTCGTCACGCAGACGCACACCTAGGGGCAGCTGAATCGGTTTCATGCTGACTGAACAGTTCCCAAGGAACCGTTAGTGGCCTCTGTGTAAAGTGAGCGAAGTTTATACCCGTGAAGCGGAGCGCACAATGCGACAGACCCCAAGCAAAATCAAAGGTTTGCGTTAACGTGCTGGTTTTATGACAGTTTCTTTGGCGCCATGGCCTGCAGGAGACGGGCCAACCCGGCAATCCACCGGGCAGCCCGCGCATCACATTACAACTCCGGCTCATCCACCCCGCTATAGATGTCGGAATCCTTGTACAGATCGTGGACGTGTCGCACCAGCACCATGATCACCGCCGCCACCGGCAATGCCAGCAGCACACCGGTGAAGCCGAACAGCTCGCCACCGGCCAGAATCGCGAAAATCACCGCCACCGGGTGCAGACCGATCCGATCCCCCACCAGCAAAGGCGTCAGCACCATGCCTTCCAGTGCCTGGCCGACCATGAACACCGCGACGATCCCGATCATCGGATACAGATCGCCACCAAACTGGAACAACCCGGCAATCAGCGCCGCGCCGATGCCGATCACAAACCCCATGTACGGCACAATCGCCGCCAGCCCTGCAATCAGACCGATCAACAGGCCCAGCTCCAGCCCGACAATCATCAGACCGGCCGCATAGATCACGCCCAACGCCAGCATCACCAGCAACTGCCCGCGCACGAACGCGCCCAGCACTTCATGGCACTCACCCGCCAGCGCCACCACACGCTCTTCGCGATCACGGGGCAACAGGCCACGGATCTTGGCCATCATCACGTCCCAGTCACGCAGCAGGTAAAAGCTCACCACCGGGATCAGCACGAGATTCGCCAGCCAGCCGATCAGCGCCAGGCTCGAGGCCGTCGCCTGACTCAGCACCACACCGACGATGTCGGTGGTCTGGCCCATGTGTTCGCTGATCGCGGCTTTGACCTTGTCGAACTTCCAGAAGCCGTCAGACAGCCCCAGCTTCGATTGCGCCCATGGCACGGCGGTGTGCTGCAACCAGTCGAGCATTTGCGGCGCCAGTTCATACAGCCGTACTAATTGCTTGGCGAGCATCGGCACCAGCACCAGCAACAACGCAGTGACGATCAGGGTGAACAAGGCGAACACCGCGATAACACCCCAGGTGCGAGACAGCCCCAGGCGTTCCAGACGATCGACGAGCGGATCGAACAGATAGGCGAGCAGCAGCGCCACCAGAAACGGCGTAAGGATCGGATGCAGCAACCAGACAAACGCGCAAAGCAGGAGCACCCCACCGAGCCAGAACCAACGCCGCGTATCGGCCATGTAACACTCCATTGCTTATATATAAGAAAGAAAAACTACCAGCGGAACCGCAAGGACGGCGCCGCCGGTGTCGGTGTCGGCGCAACGGTTGGCGCCGCCCCGACGACCGCAGGCTGAGGCGCAGCCACCGGAGCCGGTGCCTCGGCCGGCAGTTCCTGCAACTTCGCCAGCGACAATTGCGCTCGCAATTGATCGGCACTGCCGTTGACCCGATAGAGGATGCGATCGGCATCGACACTCTGCAGACGCACGCCGAACGGTTCGAGTAACCGCAGCAGCGCCGCGTAGTGCTCCAGATTCATGCCCTGCACTTCCAGGGTCTGCTGGCCGGACGCGCCCGGCTTGGCCACAAAGCGTGGCGCCAGACGTTCAGTGACCGCCAGCATCACCGCATCGGCCACCGCCGCCTGATCCGCGCCCTGCACGTTGCCCGCCTCTTTTTTATCGCCCAGCCACAATTGCCATTTGGCCTGCCATTGCCCGCTTTCTTCGCGCGCATGCACGGCGAGCAAGGCGTCAGCGTTATAGCGCTCGGAAGCGTTACGCAGCGGCGCCGGGTCGGCCCCTTCAAGCGCAGGCGCGGTTGCGACCAATTGCTCACTCAAGTCCGCCAAAGGCAGGCGCAACGGCAATCCACGGTGCTGGGCGGCGCGGCGCAACGGTGCGGCACTGGCCTGACCGTCGCCCACCAGGCTCGAACCCTCGGTCGAATCGTTCAGCCACCAGCTCAGGATCGAGGGCCGATTGGCACCCCACAGCGCCAGCCCGGCGCGGCGCAACGCCTGCTCGGTGGTTCCCGGGTCGAAATCGACTTTCAGCACTTCCGGCGGCCCGGCATCGAAACCGAACTGACTGATGATCTGCTGCGGATCCTTGCGAACCGGCGCCAGCCCCGGGTTCTGCGGGGCCTTCGGGTCACCGGTCAGGCGCAGCACCAGCGTATCCAGCGCAGCCTGGGTCGCGCGATCGCGCTCCTCTGGCGACTGGCCAGTGACCGGTTCGCGCACCTGATAAAGACCTTTGAGATTTTCCGCCTGGGTCGCCAGGCTGATCAGAGACAAACCACCCACTAACAGCAATTTACAAAAACGCATGGAGAATTCCCGTCGACAAGAGCGGCTGGAACAGGCCGCGTGCACCGTTGTGGCAAGCCTGTGACCACAGGCCGTCGCAAAACATTCACACGCGGTCGGTAAGTTTTTGCACAGTCCTAACGATAGACGGTTCCTTATACAGGCACCCGTGATGTCATCCACAGCGTCAATTGCAAAATTTTTCCATCGATATGCCCCTGCCCGTCGGCGTGAGGATGGCCGCTGCCCCTCAAGCCTGATAAAATCGCGCGCCTTCGCAGACCGGCAACAGCCGGGCACCCCGAACTTCGCGTGAGGCAATCGCCCCTGTCGGATTCGGCGTTCCCGCTGAACTCGGTCGTTACCCCTGAATCCCCTCCCCTAAAGGCCTGGATCATGAGCAAGCAACCCTCCCTGAGCTACAAGGACGCCGGTGTAGACATCGACGCCGGTGAAGCATTGGTCGAACGCATCAAGAGCGTCGCCAAGCGCACTGCGCGCCCGGAAGTCATGGGCGGCCTGGGCGGTTTCGGCGCCCTCTGCGAGATCCCGGCCGGTTACAAGCAGCCGGTACTGGTTTCCGGTACTGACGGCGTCGGCACCAAGCTGCGCCTGGCGCTGAACCTGAACAAGCACGACAGCATCGGTCAGGACCTGGTCGCCATGTGCGTCAACGATCTGGTGGTGTGCGGCGCCGAGCCGCTGTTCTTCCTCGACTACTACGCCACCGGCAAGCTGAACGTCGACGTAGCGGCCACCGTGGTTACCGGTATCGGTGCAGGCTGCGAACTGGCTGGCTGCTCGCTGGTCGGCGGCGAAACCGCTGAAATGCCGGGCATGTACGAAGGCGAAGACTACGACCTGGCCGGCTTCTGCGTCGGCGTCGTGGAAAAAGCCGAAATCATCGACGGCTCGAAAGTCGCCACTGGTGACGCCCTGATCGCGCTGCCATCGTCCGGCCCGCACTCCAACGGCTACTCGCTGATCCGCAAGATCATCGAAGTGTCCGGTGCCGACATCGAAACCGTTCAGCTCGACGGCAAGCCGCTGACCGAACTGCTGATGGCTCCGACCCGCATCTACGTGAAGCCGCTGCTCAAGCTGATCAAGGACACCGGTGCGGTCAAGGCCATGGCCCACATCACCGGTGGTGGCCTGCTCGACAACATCCCGCGCGTTCTGCCAAAAGGCGCTCAAGCCGTGGTTGACGTGGCCAGCTGGAACCGCCCGGCCGTCTTCGACTGGCTGCAAGAGAAAGGCAACGTCGACGAAACCGAAATGCACCGCGTGCTGAACTGCGGCGTGGGCATGGTGATCTGCGTGGCTCAGGAGCACGTTGAAGTTGCCCTGAACACCCTGCGTGACGCCGGCGAGCAGCCTTGGGTCATCGGTCAGATCGCTGTCGCTGCCGAAGGCGCGGCTCAGGTCGAACTGAAGAACCTCAAGGCTCACTGATGTCCCAGACCTGTGATGTCGTGGTGCTGTTGTCTGGCACCGGCAGTAACTTGCAGGCCCTGATCGACAGCACGCGGACCGGCGACAGCCCGGTCCGCATCGCTGCGGTGATTTCCAACCGCGCCGACGCCTACGGCCTGCAACGCGCCAGTGACGCGGGTATCGCCACCCGCTCGCTGGATCACAAGGGATTCGAGGGCCGCGAGGCCTTCGATACCGCGCTGATCGAACTGATCGACGAATTCAACCCCAAACTCGTGGTACTGGCCGGCTTCATGCGCATTCTCAGCGCTGACTTCGTCCGTCACTACCAGGGTCGCCTGCTCAACATCCACCCGTCGCTGCTACCCAAATACAAAGGGTTACACACTCATCAGCGCGCGCTGGAGGCCGGCGACGCCGAACACGGCTGCTCCGTGCACTTCGTCACCGAGGAACTCGATGGCGGACCACTGGTCGTACAGGCAGTAATCCCGGTAGAGTTGCACGATTCGCCGCAAAGTCTGGCGCAGCGGGTTCACGCTCAGGAACACCTGATCTACCCGATGGCCATACGCTGGTTCGCCGAAGGACGGCTGAGCCTCGGCGAGCAAGGTGCTTTACTGGATGGCCAGCCACTGCCGGCCAGCGGTCACTTGATTCGAAACTAGGAGATATTATGCGTCGCGCCCTGCTCTTCGCTTGCGCTCTGCTCGCCCTGCCCTTCGCGCAGGCGGCAGACCTTCAACCGTTCTCCGCCAGCTACACCGCCGACTGGAAACAGCTGCCCATGAGCGGCACCGCCGAGCGCAGCCTGACCAAACAGGCCAACGGCGTCTGGAAGCTCAGCTTCAAAGCCTCGATGATGATTGCCAGCCTGTCCGAGGAAAGCACCCTGACCCTGGACAAGGACACCCTGCTGCCACAGTCCTACCACTTCGAACGCGGTGGTCTGGGCAAGGCGAAAAAGGCTGACCTGGACTTCGACTGGGCCAACAAGCTGGTGACCGGAACCGACCGCGGCGACGCGGTGAAAATCCCGCTCAACCGCGGCATGGTCGACAAATCCACCTATCAACTGGCGCTGCAGCATGACGTGGCCGCCGGCAAGAAAAGCATGAGCTATCAGGTGGTCGATGATGGCGAAGTCGATACCTACGACTTCCGCGTGCTGGGTTCGGAGAAAGTCGAAACCAAGGCCGGCCAGATCGATGCGATCAAGGTCGAGCGCGTTCGCGATCCGACACAAAGCAAGCGCATCACCGTCCTGTGGTTCGCCAAGGACTGGGATTACCTGCTGGTTCGCCTGCAACAGGTCGAAACCGACGGCAAGGAGTACAACATCATGCTCCTCGACGGCACGGTCAACGGCAAGACGGTCAAAGGCAGCTGATCCGAAACAAAATCAAAAAGCCCCGCAAATGCGGGGCTTTTTTTCGCCTGTCGAACGCTGATCAGACCGAGAACCTGGCCACCATGCTGTTCAGATCCACCGCCAGCCGCGACAGTTCCTGACTCGCGGCACTGGTCTGATTGGCCCCCGCCGAGGTCTGCATCGCCAGATCACGGATGTTCATCAGGTTGCGGTCCACTTCCCGCGCCACGGCCGCTTGCTCTTCCGACGCACTGGCGATCACCAGGTTGCGCTCGTTGATCAAGGTAAACGCCGAAGCGATTTCCTCCAGCGCAACGCCGGCGGCCTTCGCCAGCTCCAGGGTCGAGCGCGCCCGGACGTTGCTCTGCTGCATCGAGCTGACCGCCGAATCGGTGCCCTGCTGGATGCCGCCGATCATCTGCTCGATTTCCTGAGTCGACTGCTGAGTGCGATGGGCCAGCGCCCGCACTTCATCCGCCACCACCGCAAAACCCCGTCCGGCATCCCCCGCCCGGGCAGCCTCGATTGCCGCGTTCAGCGCCAGCAGATTGGTCTGCTCGGCAATCGATCGGATGACATCCAGCACCTTGCTGATGCTGTAGACCTTCTGCGCCAGATCCTCCACCTGCGTGGCATTGGCGGTGACATCGTCCGCCAGCAGCTCGATGGACGACACGGTCTGCTGCACCTGCTCGCGGCCATGCTGGGCAATACGATCAGACTCACGGGACGCCTCGGAAGTCGCGACGGCATTGCTCGCCACCTCCTCCACCGCCGCCGTCATCTGGTTGACCGCCGTAGCCGCCTGTTCGATTTCCAGGCTCTGCTGATGCAGCCCCCGCGTCGCGTCTTCGGTGACGCAACTCAACTCCTCTGACGCCGAGGCCAGTTGACTGGAGGACTCCGAGATCTGGCGGATAGTGTCGCGCAGGTTGTGCTGCATGCTCTTGAGCGCGTGCAGCAGCCGCGCCGGTTCGTCCTTGCCGGAAATGCTGATATCCCCGGTCAGATCGCCACCGGCCACCACTTCCGCGACATTGAGCGATTGCGACAGCGGCAGCACGATGCTGCGGGTCAGCAACAACGCCAGCGCGATGGTAATCAGCGCAGTGATGCCGATCATCACCCCGACCCACACCCGCGAGTTGGTGAACACCAGCCGTGCGGCCTCAGTGGCGAGGTTGGCGTTGTGCTTGTTCAACTCGACCAACTCACGCAGGGTCACTGCAATTTCATCCGCCAGCGGGCTCATCTGCCCGTTGAGAATGGCGGCCGCCTCCTCCACTCGTCCCTGAGCAGATAACGTCATCACCTGCGCCTGAAGCTCCAGGTACTTGTGTTCGGCGACCTTGAAGCGGTCGAACAGCGCGCGCTCTTCGGGCAATGTGATCAGGATGTCGTAGCGTTGCTGGGCTTCACTCAGCACTCCACGCAAATCATTGAGCTTGGCCACGTTCTGATCCAGCGCCTGCGGATCGCGATTGAGCAACAGGCGCATGGTCAGCGCACGCAAACGCAGCATGTCCTGGCTCATCTCGCCCACCGCCATCACGCTGGGCAGCCAGTTATTGTCGACCTCGTCGGATTGCGTTCGCATGTTCGACATCTGCAGCAGGGCGAACGCCCCAAGGGCAAACACCATTAGCGCCAACACGCCGAAACCCAGGCCGGCCCTGGGCGCAATATTGAGACTACGGATACTCATTGCTCTGGTTCCTTCCAAAAGCGCTGCATCAACCCTGCAGCTGGTTGCTCTAGAAGGTATCGGCCCTTTTAAAAAATGCGTAAGACCAAAACGCGATATCAAAAGGCCTTGATCCTACGAACACTCGGCATTAACGATTCAGCGCGGGTTTGCCGGACTTGAGCGCTGTTCGCGGCAATATCGCCAGGAAGTTGTCCCGTGCGACTTTTTTAGCGACCGTCTCGGGCAAGGCATCAAGAAACGGCTTGAAGCCGTGGATTTCCTTGCCGAGTTTATTGAATCGCCCGACCACGTCCGAACCAATCATGAAGCGATCCGGATAGCGCTCCACCAGTTGCACCCAGTCCGCTCGCGGCTGACCCTTTTCGTCCAGCAGATAAGGCGTCAGCAAGCTCCACGACAGATCAATAAACAGGTTCGGGTACGCCTCCAGCATTCGCGTCAGGGTCGGCAGCAGAAAATCCAGCTGCGTCTGATGACGGTGGATTTCGGCGCTGGTGCCGGCATGCGCCCAGATGAACCGGGTGTGCGGATGATTACGCAGCGGCTCTTCGATTTCCTTCAGGTACAGGGGGTTCTTCTCACGCTTGGAGGTGATGTTGGAATGCAGCATCACCGGCAGATCGTTTTCAGCGGCCAGGTGATAGATGCGGGTCATCGCTTCGTTGTTGGCGCGTGGCGTGTCGCCGGAGGTCAGCGCGGTGAGATCGTCGTGACGGGTGAAGACTTCGCCTATGCCCTGCCACAAGCCGGGATACAGATCGAGCATGCGCTGGATATGCGCGGCGGAGTTCTTGTCGTTGGGATTGAAGCCTGAAAGAAACGGGTGAAAGTACTGGCGTTGCTCAGGTGTCAGCTTCTGCACCGCGTCGGCGACGATCACGTCAGTCGCGCTGTACCAATAGGCATCGGCATCATCGCCGGCGTAGTAACGCGGGCGCTTCGGCTCGTCTTCGTGCCATTTCTTCGCCACGGGAATGCCGGAAATCATCACATGCTCGATGGCATTTTCCTTCATGGCCGTCAGCAATTTCGGCATGCCGGCGGTTTCCTGGAAAAAATCCACGTAATGCAGGTGCGCGTCACTGTAGGTGTAATCCCGGGCACTGGCGGCGCCGGTGAAAGCCATCAGGCAGGCAAGGCTCAAACGAAACACGGACACAAGCATTCTCCGGCAGACAGGCATAGCCTAGACCCTCGCCGGGCGACGAGGGTTCACCCGGCAAGAAAGTGGAACGCGCCTGTGTGGGAAATGCTCTATACCTGCAAGGTCTTTTTTGATCGAATCCCTTTTCCTACAGCTTGCGAGGTTCACATGACCGTTACCGTCAATACCGTGTCCGCCGAAGGTTTTCGCCACACCGTTCAGATCGATGAGCATGAGCTGTTTGCAGACGTCCCGACGACTGCCGGCGGCGAAGGCTCGGCGCCGGAGCCGCACGATTACTTCGATGCCGCCCTCGGTGCCTGCAAGGCTCTGACCCTGAAGCTGTACGCGAAGAAAAAGGACATCCCGCTGACCGGCGTCGGCGTTGAGGTCAAACGCGACAACAGCGAGGAACAGAAAGGCAAGTACGCCCTGCACGTGACCCTCACCCTCAAGGGCGTGCTCACCGATGCCCAGCGCGAAGAACTGCTGCGTGTTGCCGACCGCTGCCCGATCCACAAGCTGATGACCACCAGCGAAGTCACCATCGAAACCCACGCGCCAGTCGGCTTCGACAGCCAGTAATCACCCCGACGACACCGGCGGGTTATGCTCCACGCATCACCCGCCAAGCCTGGAATGGAACATGGACACCCAACCCCTGATCATCCGCCCGCGCGCCGAAGACGTCGAAGGCCAGCCGATCCTGCGCCCGCTGCCGTCAGCCAAATGCCGCAGCGTTGGGCCTTTTGTGTTTTTCGACCACATGCTCGAAACGGTTTATCCGGCGGGCAAAGGCATGAACATCCGACAGCATCCGCACATCGGTCTGTCGACCCTCACGTATTTGTTCGAAGGACAGATCCAGCACAAGGACAGCCTGGGTTCGGATCAGGTGGTCAGCGCCGGCGATGTCAGCTGGATGACGGCCGGCACGGCGATCGCGCACGTCGAGCGCACGCCCGAACCGCTGTGGGAGCAAAGCTTCAAGATGCACGGCCTGCAAATCTGGCTCGCCTCGCCCAAGGATCACGAACAAGGCCCGGGGCATTACAGCCATCACCCGGCCTCGACCTTGCCGGTCAGCGATAACCTCGGTGTACAGATCCGCATGATCGCCGGGTCAGGCTTTTGCCTGGAATCGCCGGTGCCGGTGCTTTCTCCTACGCTGTATGCCGAACTGAAGATGCAAACCGCGACCACGCTGCTGATCCCGACCGAACATGACGAGCGGGCGCTGTATGTGTTGAGTGGTGATGTGCAATTGAATGGCGAAGCGGTCGAACCCCATGCGCTGGTAGTGTTGCCGGCCGGGGAAGAGATGAGCCTGTTTGCCGAGAGCGACAGTCACGCAGTGTTGTTCGGCGGTGCGCCACTGGACGGGCCACGGCGGATCAACTGGAATTTTGTTGCGAGCGATCCGGCGGCAATCGATGAGGCGCGGCGCAAGTGGGCGGCCGGGGATTGGCCGACGGTGCCGGGGGAAGTCGAGCGGATCGAGCTGCCTAAATCGCGCAGCGAACCGACACCGCTGTAAAGCCACACTCCCACGCCAGGCGTGGGAGTGCGTTCAGCCGATTCAGCCCTTGAACACTTCTTCCAGCAAGTCATGCATCGACTTGAACGCCCGCGCTGCGGTCTTCGCGTCGTACATCATCTTGCCCGGCACATTGGCGTGCGGATCAGTGAACGAGTGCACCGCGCCACCGTAGCTCAGCAACTGCCAGTCCACACCGGCGGCGTTCATCTCGTCCTCGAATGCCGGCAACTGCTCTTTCGGCACCAGCGGGTCCGAAGCACCGTGCAGCACCAACACCGAGCCCTTGATGTTCTTCGCGTCCGCCGGGTTCGGCGAGTCCAGCGTGCCGTGGAACGACACCGCCGCTTTCACCGCAGCACCAGTGCGCGCCAGATCCAGCGCACAGCAGCCGCCGAAGCAGAAACCGAACACCGCCAGTTTCGAGGTATCGACCGCCGCCTCGCCCTGCTTCTGCAATTGTTCGAACGCGGCCTGCATACGCTTGCGCAGCAGCGCGCGGTCATTCTTCAGCGGCATCATTGCCGCACCGGCCTGATCGGCATTCTGCGGACGCACGGCCTGGCCATACACGTCAGCGATCAGCACCACATAACCCTTGGCCGCCACCGATTTGGCGATCTCTTCAGCGCCAGCGCTGACACCCATCCAGTTCGGCGCCATCAGCAGGCCCGGACGCGCGCCTTTGTGCTCGGCGTCGAACGCCAGACGACCTTCATAGGCTTGGCCGTCAATCTGATAGACCACGGAACGTACAGTGACTTGGCTCATTTCTGACTCCAGATTGGTTGAATTCCAGAATGAAAAAACCCGCCGAAGCGGGTTTTTCTGCAGCTTGGTTAAACCGACAGTTCAACCAGCAGCTTGTTCAGACGTTTCACGTAAGCGGCCGGGTCTTTCAAGCTGTCGCCCGCCGCCAGGGCGGCCTGGTCGAAGAGGATGTGCGACAGGTCGCTGAAGCGATCTTCGCTGGCCTCGTTGTCGAGCTTCTCGATCAGCGGGTGGCTCGGGTTGAATTCGAAGATCGGCTTCGAATCCGGCACCTTCTGCCCACTGGCTTCAAGGATCTGACGCATTTGCAGACCCAGATCCTGCTCGCCGATGGCCAGAATGGCCGGCGAATCCGTCAGGCGATGGGAAACCCGGACTTCGGCAACGGAGTCGCCCAGTGCGGTTTTCAGACGCTCGACCAGACCTTCTTTCGACTTGGCGACTTCTTCCTGGGCCTTCTTGTCCTCTTCCGAGTCCAGGTTGCCCAGATCCAGGTCACCGCGCGCGACGTCGACAAACGTCTTGCCGTCGAAATCGCTGAGGTAACTCATCAGCCACTCGTCGATACGGTCGGTCAGCAGCAGCACTTCGATGCCTTTCTTGCGGAAGACTTCCAGGTGCGGGCTGTTCTTGACCTGCGCGTAGGTTTCGCCGGTGAGGTAGTAGATCTTGTCCTGACCTTCCTTGGCGCGCGCCAGGTACTCGGCCAGACCGACGATCTGCTCGCCGTCGGTGCCGTTGGTCGATGCGAAGCGCAGCAGACCGGCAATTTTTTCCTTGTTGGCGAAATCTTCTGCCGGGCCTTCTTTCATGACCTGACCGAAGTTCTTCCAGAAGCCCTTGTATTGCTCAGGCTCGTTCTTTGCCAGTTTTTCCAGCATGTCCAGCACGCGCTTGGTCAGCGCCGACTTCATCGAGTCGATGATCGGGTCTTTCTGCAGGATTTCCCGCGACACGTTCAGCGACAGGTCGTTGGAGTCGACCACGCCCTTGATGAAGCGCAGGTACAGCGGCAGGAACGACTCGGCCTGATCCATCACGAACACGCGCTGCACGTACAGCTTCAGGCCTTTCGACGCTTCACGCTGGTACAGATCGAACGGTGCGCGGGCCGGCACGTACAGCAGCGAGCTGTACTCGAGCTTGCCTTCAACCTTGTTGTGACTCCACGACAGCGGATTTTCGAAGTCGTGGGCGATGTGTTTGTAGAACTCCTGGTATTCCTCGTCCTTCACTTCAGTGCGAGGACGGGTCCACAGGGCGCTGGCGCGGTTGACGGTTTCCCATTCAACTTCAGGCTTCTCTTCGCCTTCGGCAGCGGCCACTTCTTTTGGCAGCTCGATCGGCAGCGCGATGTGGTCGGAGTACTTCTTGATGATGTTGCGCAGACGCCAGCCATCGGCGAACTCGTCTTCACCGGATTTCAGGTGCAGGACGATGCGGGTGCCGCGTTCCGGTTTGTCGATGGTGGCGACTTCAAATTCGCCCTCGCCTTTCGACGACCAGTGCACGCCTTCGCTGGCAGCGGTGCCGGCGCGACGGCTGTACACGTCAACTTTGTCGGCAACGATGAAGGCCGAGTAGAAACCCACGCCGAACTGACCGATCAGGTGCGAATCCTTCTTCTGATCGCCGGACAGGTTTTTCATGAAATCGGCAGTGCCGGATTTGGCGATGGTACCCAGGTGGGTGATCACATCGTCACGGTTCATGCCGATGCCGTTGTCTTCGAGGGTGACGGTCTGGGCGTCCTTGTCGAAGCTCACACGGATTTTCAGTTCATCGCCACCTTCGAGCAACTCAGGCTTGGCCAGGGCTTCGAAGCGCAATTTGTCGACAGCGTCAGAGGCGTTCGAGATCAATTCGCGAAGGAAGATTTCCTTGTTGGAATACAGCGAATGGATCATGAGGTGCAGCAGTTGCTTCACCTCGGTCTGGAAGCCCAGGGTTTCCTTTTGAGTTTCCACACTCATGGTCATCAAACTCCAATCAGATGGCATTGGCCGCGACCTTGCTGGTCGGCAGCGGGTTGTTCTGTGAGTTGGGGGCGTGCTTCAGGATTTCAAGGGCTCATCGATTTTGAAGTGCGCGCGAGCGGTGGCGATCGGTTCGCTCTCGGTACTTTGCCAGGCCGTGACCGCGACGTTGGCCACCCGCCGGCCCTGACGGCAGACCTGACATCGGGCCCAGGTATCGCGAAACTGCCCGGCCCGCAGGTAATCGAGGGAAAAATCGATAATCTTCGGCACACCGGGCGCGCCGGTGAAAATCAGCAGGTGCAGGGCCGCGGACAGCTCCATGAACCCGGCAATTACCCCGCCGTGGATCGCCGGCAATAAAGGGTTACCAATGTTGTCCTTGTTGGCCGGCAGCTTGAACAGCAAGTCATCACCGACCCGCGAACACTCGACGCCGATCAGCCCGGCATAGGGAATCAGCTTCAGGAGCGGCGCGTAGTCACCCTTCTCGTGTGCCTCTTGCAATTGCTGCTTGAAGTCGTCGCTCATGGGGTTTCTCCCTTGATCGCGCCACCGAAGCCTTTGGTGCCTTTCAGGCCTTTGCCCATGCGCATGAAGGTGCCGACGACATGGGCAATCGGTTGCTCGGGATCATCCTGATAGGCAAATCCGCGAGCGAAGATCACATCGGTGGTGACTCGATAACATTGGGCGAAGCCGTAAACATCTTTATGCGGCTCGGCGGCATGCATATAGTCGATGCGCAGATCGAGGGTCGGGCAGACTTCGAATTCCGGCAGGACGCACAGGATCGACATGCCGCACGCGGTATCCATCAGCGACGTGATCGCCCCGCCGTGGATGACGCCGGTCAGCGGATTGCCGACGATTTGCGCACTGTACGGCAGCACCACAGTCAGGCCTTCGCTACTTGCGCTGTGCACCTTCAATCCCAGCACCTGACAGTGGCGCAGGGCCGAGAGAAACCGTGTCGCACGCTCAAAAACGGGGTTTTCGGCCATTTGATAATTACTCTTGTTAGTGGCTATTCCCAGTAGTGGAAAGAACAGCAAAAGTTCCATTGCAAAACAAACTTATATATCTGAAAGAAATGAGGAACTTAAGCCGTGGGCCTGAGCTCTTAAGGCCAGTAGTTATTTTCCATAAGGAGAAACACCCCATGCGTAAGACTTTAGCTATTGCCTTGATGTTGACCGCTTCCCTCGGTCTCGCTGCCTGCGATAAAAAATCCGAGGACAAAGCTCAAGATGCCAACCAACATGCTGAACAAGCTCAGCAAGACATGAACAAAGCTCAGGATAAAGTGAACGACGCAGCGAAAGAAAACGCCGAAGCTGCCAAAGCTCAGGCCGAATCGAACGCTGCAGCGCAAGAAGAAGCTGCCAAGAAGCAATAAGCCGCTTCTCGACAACTCAAAAGAAAACCCGCCAAGTGCGGGTTTTCTTTTGTCTGTGATTTTTTGCCCATGCCGTCTTAGAGCAAAACAGTTCTAAAAGTCGGACTAATCATCAGCAACAATGAACACACTAAGCCGACCAGCCAGACCAGACTGCGCAGCTTGGGAAGATCCGCCAGGTAGAACCACAGATAGAAAATCCGTGAGATCACGAAGATGATCGCCAATGTATCGATCAGCCATCCCGCCGTCTGCGTGGTATGCGCCATCAGCACGCCAACGGCGAACAGGATGAACGCTTCGATGCTGTTCTGATGTGCCGCCAGTGCCCGGGCGCCGTAACCGGTGAGTTGCGCCTGCTGCTGACGCGGCAGATGGTTGTTGTAACCGCCCTGCTCTTTCATGGCCTTGCCGACCGGCATACGCGCCACGTAGATCAACAATGCACTGATAAACACACACCAGAACGGAATACTCATCAAGCAGCCTCTTTGTTCGCTTCGGGCAATGGCGCCTCTGTAGGGGTATAGACCATTACATCGAGCACGTCGGAATGAAACTCCCGGCGATACAACACCAGCACCACGCCGGCGCTCATCAACATGAACAGCCACGGGCTGACGAACCACGCCAGCATGCTCATCCCGAAGTAATAGGAACGCAGACCGAAGTTGAACTGGTTGGCCGCCATCGAAATCACCCGAGCTGCCCGCGAGGCGAACGCCTTGCGCTCCTGCTCCGAGACTTGCCGCTCACCGATCATCGGGGCCGAGCCGACCAGAATCGCGGCGAAGTTGTACTGGCGCATGCACCAGCTGAAGGTGAAGAAGGCATAGACGAACACCAGCGCCAGGCACAGCAACTTGATCTCCGACATGCCCTGCGAGGCCTGTTGCACCATCGGAATATCCGCCAGCAATGACACCGCGCGCTCGGAAGCGCCGAGCACGGTCAGAATGCCCGCCAGGATAATCAGCGTGCTGGAAGCGAAGAACGAGGCGTTGCGCTCAAGGTTGCCGATCACGCTGGCATCGGCGATGCGGTTGTCGCGCAGCAGCATGCGGCGCATCCAGTCTTCGCGGTACAGGTGCAGCACGCTGGCCAGGCACGCGGTGTCACGGCCCTTCCAAGTGGCATAACGGGTGTAACCGCCCCAGCAGATGACAAACCAGAGCGCGGCCAGCAGATGGATCAGGTTGGCTTGGATGAACGACATGCAGGTCCTTTGATGATAGCTAGGCAAGTAGCAAGAAAAGTTTCCGCGCAAGCAATAACTTCATAGTTTTACCCTCGCGACATGAACCCAGCTTGGACGCCAGATGAGCGCAAAAGGCACCGCTTATTGAGAATTCTATTGGTCGTGTGCAATCAATAGCTGTCAATTCTGACAGGTGCAAGGTGGACTTCAGCCGAGTAACGTCATTGGAGAATGACCAACTGCCATCCCGGAGCACCAACCATGTCAAAACCAGCTCAGACACGCGCGAAAAAAAGTCAGAACAACCAAGGCTTTGATCCCACGTTTGGTGAAGATGGAGTTGCCTATGATTTTTCCCTCCCAGGGAGCAACACCCTTGATATTGTGGCACGACTCGACGAAGGCAAAATCTTGATGTGGGGAAGCGTCAGATGGGAGGATCGCCTGGACTTCCAGCTGGTTCAACTCCTGGAAAACGGCACCCTGGATACCGGATTCGCCAATAACGGAATATTCACCGGCGGCTTCAAGGATGGTGCTCCCGCGTTTCCATCTGGGGCTCAACGAAATGACGACGGCAGCATTATTCTGATCGGCACCCATTATGGTACTGATGCTCAGAATCAAGCCATCCTGCGCCTTCTTTCAGATGGAACTCGTGACCAAACTTTTGGTGATGACGGCGTAGTGATCGTCCCACCGATTGCGAATCCCAATGTATTGAGCCTGATAGCGATGTCGGCAAATACCTCGAACTCTCCCCTTTCCAACGTTGCAATCGGCCCTGATGGTGCAATCGTATTCACTTCATGGACACTGATCCAAAAATTCTCACACGACGGTTCTCCAGACTTATCGTTCAATGGCAGCGGCAGTCTGAACACCAATTACCGCATCGCAGCTGTGGCCGTATCGAACGACGGAAAGATCACCATTGCAGGCTCCACATTTGACTATGAGGGCCTCATCGCCCGCTACCACCCCAATGGAACACCCGACCAGGGATTTGGGCAAAACGGCGAAATCCGAATCCGAGTGGACGGCGTATACACAGGGTTTTCGAGCATGATGCTGAATCCGGATGGCAGCGTTATTGTCGCTGGATCGCGAGATCTGAATTCGAATGACGTCTGGGGGCGTGAGCGAAGAGGCGTAATTGCTTTTTACAACGCTAATGGCAGCCCCAACCTCGTTTTCAACGGAGGCAAGCCTGTGGTCAGTGAAGCGCCAACAGGAGAGGCCAACGCATGGAGCGCGATAGGTGGAAACACAATCAGTGGAATTGTTGTTGCAGGCCTGCTCGGTCTCAGGAGTTATGAAAGTTCGCTAGTCGCCCGATACGATGTGACAGGCAAACCTGATACCACCTTCGGAACCGCTGGATTTCAAGAAACGAATATCGGGTATGATCGAGAACTATGGGAGTCAGTCGTCGTGCAACCTGACAACAAAATCATTGCATCCGGCAACTGTCGCTACCAATTCAATACGGCTACCGTCGTCCGCTATCTCGCTACCAACAATAGTGTGTGAAATACAAAAAATGCCCCGCATCGATTGATACGGGGCATTTCTGTTTAATCGCTCGGCAGCCGCTTGTGGCGGCCCGGCAGTCTTAGGCGAGTGCTTCGGCGCGCTTGCCCAGCAGGCGGTCGCAAACCACGGCAACCACCAGGGTCATCACGCACGGCACCAGCCACGCCAGACCTTGCTCGCTCAGCGGCAGGTGGGCCAGTTGCGATGGCATCCAGTCAGCCAGACCGGCGCCTTTCAGGGCATCGATGGTACCGAACACAAACGACACCAACATTACCGGGCCCATGATGCGGCTCTGTTCATGCCAGAACGCCGCACAGAAGCTCAGGGCCACCAGCACGATGCACGGCGGGTAGATCGCGGTCAGTACCGGGATCGAGAACGCGATCAGCTTGGTCAGACCCAGGTTGGACACCAGCAGCGAGAACGCCGCCAGAATGATCACCAGAGTCTTGTAGGACAGCGGCAATACGCGGCTGAAGTATTCGGCACAGGCGCAGGTCAGGCCAACCGCTGTCACCAGACACGCCAGGGAAATCAGCACGGCGAGGAAGCCACTGCCCAGCGAACCGAAGGTGTGTTGCACGTAAGCGTGCAGCACCGCCGCACCGTTGGTCGCGCCCGCCGCCACTTCATGGCTGCCGGAACCCAGACGGAACAGGCTGACATACACCAGCGCCAGACCGACACCGGCAATCAGCCCGGCAATGATCGCGTAACGGGTGATCAGCGCCGGCGACTCGACGCCACGGGAGCGGATCGCGTTGACGATGACGATGCCGAACACCAGTGCGCCGAGGGTATCCATGGTCAGGTAACCATTGATGAAGCCCTGGGAGAACGGTGCCGCAACGTATTCCGGAGTGGCCACGCCGATGTCACCGGCCGGCAGTGCGAATGCGGCGATGCCGAGCACGGCCAGAGCGATGATCTTCAGCGGCGCGAGGAAGCGACCGACGGTGTCCAGCAGACGCCCAGGGTAGAGCGAAATGAAGAACACCAGCAGGAAGTACACCGAACTGTAGAGGAACAGTGCCAGCGGGCTCTCGCCGGTCAGCGGCGCCAGACCTACTTCAAAGGAGACGGTCGCGGTTCGCGGGGTGGCGAACAATGGGCCGACGGCCAGGTAGCAAGCCGCTGCCAGTACGCCGCCAGCGATCTTGCCGATCGGGCTGCTCAGGGCGTCCATTGCGCCACCGACCTTGGCCAGTGCGACCACGGTGACCACCGGCAGACCGACCGCCGTGATCAGAAAGCCCAGCGCCGCGATCCAGACGTTAGGCCCGGACTGCAAACCGACGATAGGCGGGAAGATGATGTTGCCGGCCCCGACGAACAGGGCGAATGTCATAAAGCCAAGTGCCAGGATGTCCTGACCTTTCAAAACTTTCATTAAGGAAATACCACACTACTGAATCGGAATTTAGAGGGGGATTTCCCTGTGGGGTTAGGGAAATGCTGTCAATCCGTATAAGACTGACCCGTTTAGCGCGTTGCATGCCTTGTGGGCGGCAGACGCAAAATGGCGGCTAGCCTAACGAATTTGCCCGACAAACGCACTGTTAGAGGGCGAACTATCCGATACGCGACGTTTCTGTGTCGCTTTTTTGCATGTTATTGGGTGAGTGCTTATAAAATTGCCATCGTCCACCCGAACGCCAGAAACGACAAAGGCCACCCGAAGGTGGCCTTTGTTGCTGGAGCAGAGAAGTCAGCCGAAGCTTACTTCTTCACTTCCCAGCCAGTCAGCTCGGCCAGGGCCTTGCCGATGTCTGCCAGCGAACGCACGGTTTTCACGCCTGCGTCTTGCAGAGCAGCGAATTTCTCGTCTGCAGTGCCTTTGCCGCCGGAGATGATTGCGCCAGCATGGCCCATGCGCTTGCCCGGAGGAGCAGTCACACCAGCGATGTAGGAAACAACCGGCTTGGTCACGTTAGCCTTGATGTAGGCAGCCGCTTCTTCTTCAGCCGAACCGCCGATCTCGCCGATCATGACGATCGCTTCGGTCTTCGGGTCTTCCTGGAACAGCTTCAGGATGTCGATGAAGTTCGAACCCGGGATCGGGTCACCGCCGATGCCGACGCAAGTCGACTGACCGAAACCGGCGTCAGTGGTCTGCTTCACAGCTTCGTAGGTCAGGGTGCCGGAACGGGAAACGATACCGACCTTGCCTGGCAAGTGAATGTGACCTGGCATGATGCCGATCTTGCATTCGCCTGGGGTGATCACGCCTGGGCAGTTAGGGCCGATCAGGGTAACACCCAGCTCGTCGCACTTAACTTTGGCGTCCAGCATGTCCAGGGTAGGAATGCCTTCGGTGATGCAGACGATCAGCTTGATGCCGCCGAAAGCTGCTTCCAGGATCGAGTCCTTGCAGAAAGGAGCCGGAACGTAGATCACGCTGGCGGTGGCGCCAGTGGCTTCTACAGCTTCTTTCACGGTGTTGAACACAGGCAGGTTCAGGTGAGTGGTGCCACCTTTGCCTGGGGTCACGCCGCCAACCATTTTGGTGCCGTAGGCAATGGCTTGTTCGGAGTGGAAAGTACCCTGCGCGCCGGTGAAGCCCTGGCAGATTACTTTGGTGTCTTTATTGATCAGGACGCTCATTACTTGCCCTCCGCAGCTTTAACGACTTGTTGAGCAGCGTCGGTCAGGCTGGTAGCAGCGATGATGTTCAAACCGCTTTCTGCCAGTACTTTAGCGCCCAGTTCAGCGTTGTTGCCTTCAAGACGAACAACAACCGGGATTTTCACGCCGACTTCTTTCACTGCACCGATGATGCCTTCGGCAATCATGTCGCAACGAACGATGCCGCCGAAGATGTTAACCAGTACTGCAGCGACATTGCTGTCGGACAGAATGATCTTGAAAGCTTCGGTTACGCGTTCTTTGGTAGCACCACCACCTACGTCGAGGAAGTTGGCTGGCTTGCCGCCGTGCAGGTTGACGATGTCCATGGTACCCATGGCCAGGCCGGCACCGTTCACCATGCAGCCGATGTTGCCTTCCAGTGCTACGTAGTTCAGTTCGAACTTGGCAGCGTGCGCTTCGCGCGGATCGTCCTGCGACGGATCGTGGAAAGTCTTCAGCTTGGGCTGACGGTACATTGCGTTGGCGTCGATGTTGATCTTGGCGTCCAGGCAGTGCAGATCGCCGTCAGCCTTGATCACCAGCGGGTTCACTTCCAGCAGAGCCAGGTCGTGATCCTTGAACAGCTTGGCCAGACCTACGAAGATCTTGGCGAACTGAGCAACCTGCTTGCCTTCCAGACCCAGCTGGAATGCCAGCTCGCGACCCTGGAATGGCTGAGCGCCAACCAGTGGATCAATAGTGGCTTTCAGAATTTTTTCTGGAGTGTCGTGAGCGATTTTCTCGATGTCCACGCCACCTTCGGTGGAAGCCATGAACACGATGCGACGGCTCGAACGGTCAACGACAGCGCCCAGGTACAGCTCTTTAGCGATATCAGTGCACGATTCAACCAGGATCTTGGTGACTGGCTGGCCGTTGGCGTCAGTCTGGTAAGTCACCAGACGCTTGCCCAGCCACTGCTGTGCGAAGGCTTTGGCGTCTTCTTTGCTGCGAACCAGCTTGACGCCGCCCGCTTTACCGCGACCACCGGCGTGAACCTGGGCTTTGACAACCCACTCGTTGCCGCCGATTTTGTCGCAAGCTTCTGCTGCTGCTTCCGGGGTGTCTACTGCGAAACCAGTGGAAACTGGCAGGCCGTATTCAGCGAACAGCTGCTTACCCTGATACTCGTGAAGATTCATGCTTTTTACCGTCTTCGTTAGGTACTGCGCATTCGGCGCTGCGCTCTTTATGAGTGCCGCGCCACCTGTGACTGCTGCTTGCGTAGCCTTTCCGGATACCCGGTGCAGCTACGCAAGGCTGCGTCCAGCGGACATTCCGCGGTGAGTCTTGCACGCAAGGCTCACGACGGGCCGTACCGCCGTGGTTTCTTATTGTGTCTTAACGCTTCTTGCGGTTGGCAATGTGGATGGCGCCGCCATTCACTGCCAAAGCTGCTTCGTGCAAGGCTTCAGACAGGGTCGGATGGGAGAAAACCATCATGCCCAGGTCTTCAGCGCTGGTGCCGAATTCCATACCGATCGCGCCCTGCTGAACCAGTTCTGCAGCGCTCGGGCCAATCACGTGCACGCCCAATACGCGGTCAGTCTTGGCATCGGCGATGACCTTGACGAAACCACCGGTATCGTTGGCGGCCATGGCACGGCCGGATGCTGCGAACGGGAAGGTGCCGACGTTAACTTCAACGCCTTCAGCTTTCAAGGCCTGCTCGGTTTTACCGACCCATGCGATTTCCGGGTGAGTATAAATAACCGAAGGGATCAGGTCATAGTTCATCTGGGCCTTGTGGCCCTTGATGCGCTCTACAACCATGATGCCCTCTTCCGAGGCCTTGTGAGCCAGCATCATGCCGCGAACCACGTCACCGATGGCGTATACGCCCGGCACGGTGGTGGCGCAGTGATCGTCAACGTGCACGAAACCGCGCTCGTCCAGGGTCACGCCGCTGTCGGCAGCCAGCAGATCAGTGGTCACCGGACGGCGACCAACGGCTACGATCAGCTTGTCGAAAGTGATGGTCTGTTCGCCGTTGGCATCGGTGTAGTTCACGACGACTTCGTCGCCGTTCACTTTCGAGCCGGTTACGCGAGCGCCCAGTTTGATGTCCAGACCTTGCTTGGTCAGGGTTTTCAGCGCTTCCTTGGAAACCGCGGTGTCCGCCGCCATCAGGAAGGTGTCCAGGGCTTCCAGAACAGTCACTTCCGCACCCAGACGCGACCAGACCGAACCCAGCTCCAGACCGATCACGCCAGCGCCGATCACGCCCAGACGCTTAGGTACGGATTGGAATTCCAGAGCGCCGGTCGAATCGACGATGACTTTCTGATCGACCGGAGCCGGTGGAATGTCGATCGGACGCGAGCCTGGAGCCAGAATGACGTTTTCGGCTTCGATGACTTCAACCGAGCCGTCCGGCTTGGTGACTTCGACTTTCTTGCCGGCCAGCAGTTTGCCGTGGCCCTGGATCGAAGTAACGCCGTTGGCCTTGAACAGAGTGGCAACACCACCGGTCAGGTTCTTGACGATGCCAGCCTTGCGGCCAACCATCGCAGCGACGTCCATTTTGACTTCGCCGGTCGAGATACCGTGGACGTTGAAGCTTTCTTTCGCTTCCTTGTATTTCCAGGAGCTGTCCAGCAGCGCCTTGGAAGGAATGCAGCCTACGTTCAGGCAGGTGCCGCCCAGGGCTTGCTTGCCTTCAGCATCGGTGTACTTCTCGATGCAGGCAGTGCTCAGGCCGAGTTGCGCGGCCTTGATAGCTGCCACGTAGCCGCCAGGGCCCGCACCGATCACCACTACGTCAAATTTCTGCGACATTCAAAAAATCCTCTTTAGCGAAAAGCTTCAAGCCACAAGCTTCAAGCCAAGCCGCCCTTTCTTGCGGCTTGTTGCTCGAAGCTTGCAGCTGCTTCTATCAGATATCCAGCAATAGACGAGCCGGATCTTCCAGCAGGTTCTTGATGGTCACCAGGAAGGTTACAGCTTCTTTGCCATCGATCAGACGGTGATCGTAGGACAGTGCCAGGTACATCATCGGACGGATCACGACCTGACCGTTGATGGCCATCGGACGCTGGATAATGTTGTGCATGCCCAGAATCGCTGCCTGCGGCGGGTTGACGATCGGGGTCGACATCATCGAACCGAAAGTACCACCGTTGGTGATGGTGAAGGTGCCGCCGGTCATTTCGTCCATCGACAGTTTGCCGTCACGAGCTTTCTTGCCGAAGGTGGCGATGCCGCCTTCGATTTCAGCCAGGCTCATGTGCTCGGCGTTACGCAGAACCGGAACTACCAGGCCACGGTCGCTGGAAACAGCGACACCGATGTCGGCATAACCGTGGTAAACGATGTCGTTGCCGTCGATCGAAGCGTTGACCGCCGGGAAGCGTTTCAACGCTTCGGTGGCAGCCTTGACGAAGAACGACATGAAGCCCAGGCGTACGCCGTTGTGGGACTTCTCGAACAGGTCCTTGTACTTCGAACGCAGGGCCATGACTTCGGTCATGTCGACTTCGTTGAAAGTGGTCAGCATCGCCATGTTCGATTGAGCTTCAACCAGACGCTTGGCAACGGTGGCACGAACGCGGGTCATCGGAACGCGCTTCTCGATGCGGTCGCCAGCGGCGAACACAGGAGCGGCGGCGGCCGGAGCAGCAGCCTTGGCAGGCGCGGCAGCCGGAGCGGCTTTCTTGGCAGCAACGGCTGCAACCACGTCTTCCTTGGTCACGCGACCGCCCTTGCCGGTGCCGGCAACGGACGCGATGTTGATGCCGTTCTCTTCAGCCAGCTTGCGCGCGGCAGGAGCAGCGATCGGGTCGTCTTCGCCATCAGCGGCAGCAGGTGCAGCGGCAGCAGCGGCCGGAGCAGCAGCGGCAGCCGGAGCGGCGGCAGCAGCGCCGCCTTCAACGATGGAGCCCAGGACTTCGTCGGACAGGACGGTGTCGCCCTCGCCCTTGACGATTGCGCCCAGCACGCCGTCGGCGGTAGCCAGCACTTCCAGTACGACTTTGTCGGTTTCGATGTCGACGATCAGTTCGTCACGCTTGACGGCGTCGCCCGGTTGTTTGTGCCAGGTGGCAACGGTGCCATCGGCAACCGATTCCGGGAAAGTGGGGGCTTTGATCTCGATAGCCATTATCTGTGGTTCCTTAAATTCGGTTTCAGGTGCGCGAAGGCGTTAAACGGTAAACGCGTCTTGCAGCAGTTGTTCCTGCTGCTCGGCGTGCATCGATGCGTAACCACATGCTGGGGCAGCAGAAGCCTCACGGCCCGCGTACTCGAGTACGAGAGATTTGTTGAGGTTGCTGATGCTGCGACGCAGGTGGTGCTGGCTGCAGTACCAGGCGCCCTGGTTCATCGGCTCTTCCTGACACCACACGGCCGCTTTGGCATTGGTGTAAGGAGCCAGGACTTCTTTCAAGTCGTCCTCAGGGAATGGGTACAGCTGCTCGATACGCACGATGGCGATATCTTCGCGGCCTTCGGCACGACGTTTTTCCAGCAGGTCGTAGTAGACCTTGCCGCTGCACAGAACAACGCGCTCGACCTTTTTCGGGTCCAGGGCATCGATTTCCGGGATAACGGTCTGGAACGAACCTTCGGCCAGATCTTCCAGGGTCGAGATGGCCAGTTTGTGGCGCAGCAGCGACTTTGGAGTCAGAACGACCAATGGCTTGCGCAGCGGGCGAATCACCTGACGGCGCAGCAAGTGGTAGATCTGGGCCGGGGTGGTCGGCATGCACACCTGAATGTTGTGCTCGGCGCACAGCTGCAGGTAACGCTCAAGACGTGCCGAGCTGTGCTCAGGGCCCTGACCTTCGTAGCCGTGCGGCAGCAGCATGGTCAGACCGCAGAGACGGCCCCACTTGTGCTCGCCGCTGGTGATGAACTGGTCGATAACAACCTGTGCACCGTTGGCGAAGTCGCCAAACTGGGCTTCCCAGATCACCAGCGCGTTTGGCGTGGTGGTCGAGTAACCGTATTCGAACGCCAGTACGGCTTCTTCCGACAGGAACGAGTCGTACAGGTCGAAGCGAGGCTGACCTTCATACAGATGCTTGAGCGGAATGTAGGTACCGGCATCTTTCTGGTTGTGCAGCACAGCGTGACGGTGCGAGAACGTACCGCGGCCGATGTCCTGGCCAGTCATGCGGATCGGGTGACCTTCGAACGCCAGGGTCGCGTACGCCATGGTTTCGGCGTAACCCCAGTTGATCGGCAGGCCGCCGGCTTGCATCTTCTGACGGTCTTCGTAGATCTTCGCGACCTGACGCTGAACCACGAAGCCTTCCGGAATTTCCAGCAGCTTGGCGGACAGTTCCTGCAGGGTCTTGAGGTCGAAGCGAGTGTCGTGACGCGCAGTCCAGGCGTGGCCCAGATACGGACGCCAGTCGACGAACAGCTCTTTGTTCGGCTCTTTGACCAGCGATTTCACGACGTGCAGACCGTTGTCCAGCGCGTTGCGGTATTCGTCGACTTTCGCCTGAACACGCTCTGCGTCCAGCACACCGGCCTGGGTCAGACGATCAGCGTACAGCTCACGGGTGGTGCGCTGCTTGGTGATCTGCTGATACATCAGAGGCTGGGTGCCGCTTGGCTCGTCGGCCTCGTTGTGGCCGCGACGACGGTAGCAGACCAGGTCGATCACCACGTCACGCTTGAACTGCATGCGGTAGTCGATGGCCAGCTGGGTCACGAACAATACGGCTTCCGGATCATCACCATTCACATGGAGGATCGGCGCCTGGATCATTTTCGCGACGTCGGTGGCGTACTCGGTGGAACGCGAGTCCAGCGGGTTGCTGATGGTGAAACCGACCTGGTTGTTGATCACGATGTGCACGGTACCGCCGGTCTTGAAACCGCGGGTCTGCGACATCTGGAAGGTTTCCATGACCACGCCCTGACCTGCGAATGCAGCATCACCGTGGATGGAGATCGGCAGAACCTTCTCACCGGTCGAATCGTTGCGACGGTCCTGACGGGCGCGAACCGAACCCTCGACCACCGGGGAAACGATTTCCAGGTGGGACGGGTTGAACGCCATGGCCAGGTGAACTTCACCGCCGGTGGTCATTACGTTGGACGAGAAGCCTTGGTGGTATTTGACGTCACCGGAACCCAGCTCGACCTTCTTCTTGCCTTCGAACTCGTCGAACAGCTCGCGCGGGTTCTTGCCGAAGGTGTTGACCAGTACGTTCAGACGACCACGGTGGGCCATGCCGATGACGACTTCCTTGGTGCCGTAGGAACCGGAACGCTGAATCAGTTCGTCGAGCATCGGAATCAGGCTTTCGCCGCCTTCCAGACCGAAACGCTTGGTGCCCGGGTATTTGGTACCCAGGTATTTTTCCAGGCCTTCACCGGCCGTCACGCGCTCGAGCAGGTGGCTCTTGATGTCCGCGGAGTATTCCGGACGACCACGCACGCTTTCCAGACGCTGCTGGAACCACTGGCGCTGCTCGGAATCGGTGATGTGCGTAAATTCAGCGCCGATGGTGCGGCAATATGTCTGCTGCAACGCTTCGTGAATTTCGCGTAGGCTCGCTTCCTCTTTGCCGATGAACAGGTCGCCGGCACGGAAGGTCGTATCAAGATCGGCATTGGTCAAGCCGTAGTGATTGATCGACAGGTCTGCAGGTGCAGGACGCTGCCACAGCCCCAGCGGGTCAAGCTGGGCTGCCTGGTGGCCACGCATACGGTAGGCCTGGATCAATCGCAGCACTTCAACTTGCTTCTTCTCGTGCTCACTGCTCACGCTGCCGGCGGAAACCGGTTGGGCGCGGCGCTGGTTCTTTGCCAGCAGCACGAAATGATCGCGAATTGTGGAGTGCGAAACATCGGTGGCAGAGCTGCCGTCGGCAGGCAGCTTCTGAAAGTAGGTGCGCCACTCTTCTGGCACAGCGTTAGGGTCGTGCAGGTAGAGCTCGTAGAGCTCTTCCACATAGGCAGCGTTTCCACCTGAAAGGTAGGCGCTGTTCCACATGCGCTGCATCACGCTTTCTTGCATGCTTGGTCACCCTCGGTTAGGGGAACACCATCGGTGCCGACACCGAGCAAGCTTGCAGAAGTCCGAATGCAGCGACCAAAACAAGCCACTTAGGATCACACTGATAGTCCGGGTACCAGCCCGGATGCCCCTGCTTGTCTCATTTCTTCAAAATAAGAGCCGCAGCTTATGGCTGCTGCTCTGGTTATAGCCATGGCGCGGGTTGAAGCCCGCGCCTAAGCCCTCTGCGGGTACAGCGGTTACAGCAGCTGAATCACACGCCGCTCGAAAGCAGCATGTTACGGATGTGACCGATGGCCTTAGTCGGGTTCAGGCCTTTCGGACATACGTTGACGCAGTTCATGATGCCCCGGCAGCGGAAGACGCTGAACGGGTCATCGAGGGACGCCAGACGCTCGGACGTCTTGGTATCACGGCTGTCTGCCAGGAAGCGGTACGCTTGCAGCAGGGCAGCTGGACCCAGGAACTTGTCCGGGTTCCACCAGAAGGACGGGCAAGAGGTCGAGCAGCAGGCGCACAGGATGCACTCGTACAGACCGTCGAGCTTTTCACGCTCTTCAGGGGACTGCAGACGCTCGATGGCCGGAGCCGGCGTGTCGTTCTGCAGGAATGGCTTAACCTTCTCGTATTGCTTGTAGAAGATGCTCATATCGACAACCAGGTCACGGATAACCGGCAAACCTGGCAGCGGACGAACGATCAGCTTGTTACCTTTGACAACAGCGGACAGCGGCGTGATGCACGCCAGGCCGTTCTTGCCGTTGATGTTCATGCCGTCGGAGCCACAGACGCCTTCACGGCAGGAGCGACGATAGGAGAAACCTTCGTCCTGCTCTTTGATCAGGGCCAGCACGTCCAGCACCATCAGGTCTTTACCACCGGTATCAACCTGGAATTCCTGCATGAACGGCGCAGCGTCCTGATCAGGGTTGTAACGATAAACACTGACTTGCAACATGGCGGTCACCCTTAATAAGTCCGGACTTTAGGTTCGAAAGTCGGAACAGTCTTCGGCGAGAAGTTCACGGCACGCTTGGCGACGCGTTTCTCACCCGGGAAGTACAGGGTGTGGCACAGCCAGTTTTCGTCGTCACGGTCTTCGAAGTCTTCACGGGCGTGAGCGCCGCGGGACTCTTTACGTACTTCGGCAGCGATGGCGGTAGCTTCAGCCACTTCCAGCAGGTTTTGCAGTTCCAGCGCTTCGATACGTGCAGTGTTGAACGCCTGCGACTTATCGTTGATCTTCACGTTGGCGATGCGCTTGCGCAGATCGGCCAGCTGGGCAATACCCTTCTGCATGTATTCGCCGGTACGGAATACACCGAAGTAGTTCTGCATGCAGCTTTGCAGCTCGCGACGCAGGGTAGCGACGTCTTCGCCGTCGGTACGGTTGTTCAGGGCGTTCAGACGTGCCAGGGCAGCTTCGATATCGGCTTCGGTAGCGTCGTCGTATTCAATGCCGTCGGTCAGCGCCTTCTCCAGGTGCAGGCCGGCAGCGCGGCCGAATACCACCAGGTCGAGCAGCGAGTTGCCGCCCAGACGGTTGGCACCGTGAACCGATACGCAAGCCACTTCACCTACTGCGAACAGACCAGGGATGATCTGATCCACGCCTTCGGCGTCCTGGGTGATCGCCTGGCCATGAATGTTGGTGGCAACGCCGCCCATCATGTAGTGGCAAGTCGGAACAACCGGAACCGGAGCAACCACCGGGTCAACGTGTGCAAAAGTCTTCGACAGTTCGCAGATGCCTGGCAGACGGCTGTGCAGCACTTCCTCGCCCAGGTGGTCGAGTTTGAGCATCACGTGGTCGCCATTCGGACCGCAACCGTTGCCGGCGATGATTTCTTTAACCATCGAACGGGCAACCACGTCACGGCCGGCCAGGTCTTTGGCGTTCGGAGCATAACGCTCCATGAAACGCTCGCCGTGCTTGTTGATCAGGTAACCACCTTCACCACGGCAACCTTCGGTAACCAGTACACCGGCGCCGGCGATACCGGTCGGGTGGAACTGCCACATTTCGATGTCTTGTACCGGCACGCCAGCACGCAGAGCCATGCCGACGCCGTCACCGGTGTTGATCAGGGCGTTGGTGGTGGATGCATAGATACGACCTGCACCGCCGGTAGCCAGCACGGTGGCCTTGGCGCGGATGTAGGTGGTTTCGCCGGTTTCGATGCAGATTGCGATCACACCAACGAATTCGCCTTCCTGGTTTTTCACCAGGTCGACAGCGTAGTACTCGTTCAGGAACGTGGTACCGGCTTTCAGGTTGCCCTGATAAAGGGTGTGCAGCAGCGCGTGACCGGTACGGTCGGAAGCGGCGCACGTACGGGCAGCCTGCCCGCCTTTACCGTAATCCTTCGACTGACCGCCGAACGGACGCTGGTAGATACGGCCTTGCTCGGTACGCGAGAACGGCAGACCCATGTGGTCCAGCTCGAAAACGGCAGCCGGGCCTTCCTGACACATGTATTCGATAGCGTCCTGGTCACCGATGTAGTCGGAACCCTTGACGGTATCGTACATGTGCCAGCGCCAGTCATCGTTCGGGTCGGCCGAAGCGATGGCGCAGGTGATCCCGCCCTGTGCGGACACAGTGTGCGAACGGGTCGGGAAAACCTTGGTGATCACGGCAGTCTTGTGACCGCCCTGTGCCAGTTGCAGCGCCGCGCGCATGCCGGCACCGCCGCCACCAATAATGATGGCGTCGAAAGAAATCGTTGGAATGTTAGCCATGAATCAGATACCCCAGAGAATCTGCACACCCCAGACGAAGTAAGCGAACATCGCGACGCCGCATACTGCCTGGAAAAGGAAACGTACTGCAGTCGCGGACTTGCCCAGCGCCATTGGCGTCAGGTAGTCGGTCGCGATGGTCCACATGCCGACCCAGGCGTGAGCGCCCAGGGCAACCAGTGCCAGCAGACTGAAGATACGCATTCCGTTGTGGGCGAACAGGCCGTGCCATTGGTCGTAGCCAATGCCCGGGTTCGCGGCGAGGTAGCCGATCAGGAATATGAAATAAGCCGCGAGAACGACCGCAGACACACGCTGTGCCATCCAGTCATAGAGGCCCGAACGCGAAAGGTTTGTAACGCTGGTTACCATATCCAAACTCCTGCCAGAACGATCAGCACCACGGAAACGGCGATGATCAGTTTCGAGCCCAGGCGGCCGCCTTCCAGCGTCTCACCGATGCCCATGTCCATGATCAAGTGGCGCACACCGGCAACCAGGTGATACAGAAGAGCGGACAGGAGGCCCCATGCTACGAACTTGGCCAGCGGGCTGGTCAAGCATGCCTTCACCTCGACATAACCTTCCTCGGAACCCAGGGATTTGCCCAATGCATAAAGCATGATGCCAAGGCCCAGGAAGAGGATGATGCCGGAAACACGGTGAAGAAACGACGTAACGCCGGTGATGGGGAGTTTGATGGTCCTTAGGTCTAGGTTTACAGGTCGTTGGCTTTTCACGGCTTTTTTTTCACACTGAAGAGCCCCTAACAATCAGGGCAAAGTTGTTGGGGAGTGCACTGGTCAGGTAACCACCACCCAGGGATGCGACCCCCAATGAAAGCAAGCCCAAAAGCCCTTGGCGGTCGGTCGCCGAGTATAGACAGTTAGGCTACTAATGACAACGCAATCGCCTACCCCCAATAGCGGATTGCACAAGTCGTATAAAAGGCGTAAATGGCAGGCAATTTCGAGGAAAAAGTGCGGTTAAAGCCTTCTGGAGCAAGACTTTAGGCAAATTGACATTCGAATTTATCTCACTATAGTGGTGCGGGCCCTGCGTGGGGGGTCTGTCTGATGATTTCAAGCATAAATAGGAGGCCACATGGCTGACAAAAAAGCGCAGTTGATCATCGAGGGCGCAGCCCCCGTCGAGCTGCCCATTTTAACCGGCACCGTTGGTCCCGATGTTATCGATGTTCGGGGCCTGACGGCCACGGGCCGCTTCACTTTCGACCCCGGTTTCATGTCGACCGCTTCCTGCGAATCGAAGATCACCTATATCGACGGCGACAACGGCATCCTGCTGCACCGCGGCTACCCGATCGAACAGCTGGCTGAAAAGTCGGACTACCTGGAAACCTGCTACCTGCTGCTGAACGGCGAACTGCCGACCGCAGAACAGAAGGCCCAGTTCGTCGGCACCGTGAAGAACCACACCATGGTTCACGAGCAGCTGAAAACCTTCTTCAACGGCTTCCGCCGTGACGCCCACCCGATGGCTGTCATGTGTGGTGTAGTCGGCGCCCTCTCGGCCTTCTACCACGACTCCCTCGACATCAATAACCCGCAGCATCGCGAAATCTCCGCGATCCGCCTGGTTGCCAAGATGCCGACCCTGGCCGCGATGGTTTACAAGTACTCCATGGGTCAACCCATGATGTACCCGCGCAACGACCTGTCGTACGCGGAAAACTTCCTGCACATGATGTTCAACACCCCGTGCGAGATCAAACCGATCAGCCCGGTACTCGCCAAGGCCATGGACCGGATCTTCATCCTCCACGCCGACCACGAGCAGAACGCTTCGACCTCCACCGTGCGTCTGGCGGGCTCCTCGGGTGCCAACCCGTTCGCCTGTATCGCCGCCGGCATCGCCGCACTGTGGGGCCCTGCCCACGGCGGTGCGAACGAAGCCGTGCTGACCATGCTCGATGAAATCGGCGATGTCTCGAACATCGACAAGTTCATCGCCAAGGCCAAGGACAAGAACGATCCGTTCAAGTTGATGGGCTTCGGTCACCGCGTCTACAAGAACCGCGACCCACGTGCGACCGTGATGAAGCAGACCTGCGACGAAGTGTTGAAGGAACTGGGCATCCAGAACGATCCGCAACTCGAACTGGCCATGCGCCTGGAAGAGATCGCTCTGACCGACCCGTACTTCATCGAGCGCTCGCTGTACCCGAACGTCGACTTCTACTCGGGGATCATCCTCAAGGCGATCGGCATTCCGACCAGCATGTTCACCGTGATCTTCGCCCTGGCACGTACTGTCGGCTGGATTTCACACTGGAAGGAAATGCTCTCCAGTCCTTACAAGATTGGCCGTCCGCGTCAGCTGTACACTGGCTACGAGTCGCGGGATATCACCAAGCTGGAAGACCGCAAATAAGAGCTGTCTTGCGATAGCGCCTTAAGTTGTATCGGAAACGGCCTCCATGAGAATGGGGGCCGTTTTTGTTTTTGTGGTTTTTTGCGATCTTTTGGATCGGGGCATATCCGTTGCTTCGGGTGCTGCCGCTGGCGGTTTCGCTCTTACAGCGAGTCCCTTTTTCAAACGCCAAAAAGGAACCAAAAGGCTTTTGCCCCGGCGTACGGCACTTCGCTTAGGCTCAGTGTTCCCTCGCTACGGTGTCCATCAGGGGGCATCGCCTACGGTTTGCTTCGCTGCACCTCCTCTCGATGTATGCGGCTTCGCCGCACGGCGCTGCGCGCCTACCCCCTGATGGACACCTCCGCTCGGCCTGCCGAAGGGGCTAAAGATCAAAAGCCAGAGCCAGAGCAGAAGCCAGATCAAGAGCCCCCCCCCCTCACCCTAGCCCTCCCGAAACGTCGGACCGCCCGTAGGGAGAGGGAACCGACCGAGTTGTTTGGGAGAATTGCGCCGACATGAAATACCGCGTCGAACTCAGACTCTGAAAAGCCCACAAATCGGCTCCCTCTCCTCGGGGAGAGGGCTGGGGTGAGGGGTGAATCCACCAAAAAACCAAAGCCGAACACCCGCCCCTCACCACTCAACACGATGAGCGTTAGCTCGAGTACCGCTTTTGATCGCAGGGCCCGTCGGCAGGCTGAGTGGAGGGATTGATCCGGGGGTGGGAGCGCAGCGACCGTGCGGCGCAGCCGCATGCATCGAGAGGAGGTGCAGCGAAGCAAACCGTAGGCGATGCCCCCGGATCAATCCCGGAGCGAAGGAACCCCGAGCCTCAGCGAGGGGCCGTACGTCAGGGCAGAGACCTTTTGGTTACTTTTGGGGCGTTTGCCAAAAGTGACCCGCCGTAAGGGCGGAACCCCAAGAAGCCGTTACCGCAGCAACGGATATACACACAAACCAAAACCACCCCCAAGAAAGTCCGATAACCGCCCACAAAAAAAATGCCCCAATCTCTCGACCAGGGCATTTTCAATTCAAATCAACCTACACAAAAAGCCTCAGTGCGAAACCGCCCCACTAGCCCCCAACCCAGTCTGCGAACGCACAAACTGCGGGAAGAACGCCGCACGCTCGTTCTCTGCCGCCACCGACTTATCGGTGATCGAGAAGAACCAGATCCCGATAAACGCAATGATCATCGAGAACAACGCCGGATACTCATAAGGGAAGATCGCCTTCTCGTGATGCAGAATCTGCACCCAGATGGTCGGGCCAAGAATCATCAGACCCACCGCACTCACCAGACCCAGCCAGCCGCCAATCATGGCGCCACGGGTGGTCAGCTTCTTCCAGTACATCGAAAGCAGCAGCACCGGGAAGTTGCAGCTCGCCGCGATGGAGAACGCCAGACCCACCATGAACGCAATGTTCTGGCTTTCGAACAGGATGCCCAGGCCGATGGCCAGAACGCCCAGCGCGATGGTGGTGATCTTCGAAACGCGGATTTCATCCTTCTCGTTGGCCTTGCCCTTCTTGATCACGCTGGCGTACAGGTCGTGAGAAACCGCCGAAGCACCGGCCAGGGTCAGGCCGGCCACTACTGCCAGAATGGTCGCGAACGCCACCGCCGAGATGAAGCCGAGGAACACGCTGCCGCCCACGGCGTTGGCCAGGTGCACCGCCGCCATGTTGTTGCCGCCGAGCAGAGCGCCGGCTGCATCTTTAAAGGCCGGATTGGTGCTGACCAGCAGGATCGCGCCGAAGCCGATGATGAAGGTCAGGATGTAGAAGTAGCCAATGAAACCGGTTGCGTACAGCACGCTCTTACGGGCTTCTTTCGCGTCGCTGACAGTGAAGAAGCGCATCAGGATGTGCGGCAGGCCGGCGGTACCGAACATCAGTGCCAGACCCAGGGAGAACGCCGAGATCGGATCTTTGACCAGACCGCCCGGGCTCATGATCGCTTCGCCCTTGGCGTGAACCTTGATCGCTTCGGAGAACAGGGTGTTGAAGTCGAAGTTGACGTGCTTCATCACCATCAGCGCCATGAACGAGGCACCGGACAGCAACAGCACCGCCTTGATGATCTGTACCCAGGTGGTCGCCAGCATGCCGCCGAACAGCACGTACATGCACATCAGGATACCGACCAGGATCACCGCAACGTGGTAGTCGAGACCGAACAGCAGCTGGATCAGCTTGCCGGCACCGACCATTTGCGCGATCAGGTAGAACGCCACCACCACCAGCGAACCGCAGGCAGACAGCGTGCGAATCTGGGTTTGCCCGAGGCGGTAGGACGCCACGTCGGCAAAGGTGTATTTGCCCAGGTTACGCAGACGCTCAGCGATCAGGAACAGAATGATCGGCCAGCCCACCAGGAAGCCGATCGAGTAGATCAGGCCGTCGTAGCCGGAGGTGAACACCAGCGCGGAAATCCCCAGGAAGGAAGCCGCCGACATGTAGTCACCGGCAATCGCCAGACCGTTCTGGAACCCGGTGATCTTGCCGCCCGCCGCGTAGTAGTCGGCCGCCGAGTTGTTGCGCTTGGACGCCCAGTAAGTGATGCACAGGGTTGCGCCAACGAACGCCACGAACATGACGATCGCGGAAACGTTGAGCGGTTGTTTGTGGACTTCGCCGGTCAGGGCGTCAGCGGCCCAGACGGCTGGAGCAAACGCTGCGATGCTCAAAAGAGCCAGTAGACGCCGGATCATTGCTGAGCCTCCTTGAGAATCGCGTTGTTCAGGTCGTCGAACTCGCCATTGGCGCGGCGCACATAAATGCCGGTCAGGATGAAGGCCGAGACAATCAGTCCGACACCGATCGGGATGCCCCAGGTGATGGATGATTCGGGACTGATTTTCGTGCCGAGCACTTGCGGCCCGTACGCGATCAGAAGGATGAAGCCGGAGTAGAGCCCGAGCATGATCGCCGAGAGTATCCAGGCGAACCTTTCTCTTTTCTTGACCAGCTCCTTGAAGCGCGGGCTGTTCTGAATCGAGAGGTAAATGCTGTCGTTCATTGTTTTTATCCTCGCAGCACAGATTTTTATTTTTGGAACGTATCCACTGTATGCGGCTGCGAGCCGGGTTCCAGACGACCTTAGTAGTAGAACGCCATGACGTTTTTGCCAATTTCCAGACCAGCCGAAAACGCCCACGCCTGCCTATTAATAGAGGACAAACAAAAAAGGCCGCCCGACTGTCATGTCGGGCGGCCCTGGGAAGCGCAGATTAGACGCTTCGGCTTAAATCACTTGGTCCAGTCGGCAACACGCTCAGGGTGCTTGGCAACCCAATCCTTGGCCGCTGCGTCAGGTTTTGCACCGTCCTGAATCGCCAGCATGACTTCGCCGATTTCGTCTTTCGAAGCCCACTGGAAGTTCTTCAGGAACTTGGCCACTTCAGGCGCCTTGGTCGCCAGCTCCTTGCTGCCGATGCTGTTCACGGTTTCAGCCGCGCCGTACACGCCTTTCGGGTCGTCGAGGAAGCGCAGTTTCCACTTGGCGAACATCCAGTGCGGCACCCAGCCGGTAACGGCGATGGATTCGTTTTTCTTCTCGGCACGGGTCAGCTCGGCAATCATGCCGGCGCCGGAACTGGCCTTGAGTTGATACCCCGTCAGGTCGTAATCCTTGATCGCCTGATCGGTCTTGAGCATAACGCCTGAACCGGCGTCGATGCCGACGATGCGCTTCTTGAAGGAGTCGTCGGTTTTCAGGTCTTCGATGGTCTTGGCCTTGACGTACTCCGGCACGATCAGACCGATTTTCGCGTCCTTGAAGTTCGGGCCGTAATCGACGACCTGATCCTTGTTCTTGGTCCAGTATTCGCCGTGAGTCACGGGCAGCCAGGCCGAGAGCATGGCGTCGAGTTTGCCGGTGGCAACGCCCTGCCACATGATGCCGGTGGCGACGGCCTGCAGTTTCACGTCGTAGCCGAGTTTCTGCTTGATCACTTCGGCCGCCACGTGGGTGGTCGCGACGCTGTCGGACCAGCCGTCAACGTAACCGATGTTCAGGGTCTGTTTTTCAGCGCTGGCGAAAGTGGAACCCATCGCAAATACCAGAGCGGCACCTGCGCCTAAAAGTCGTCGCATCTTCATCGTTACTTCCCCGAAATGCTGCGCCCGACGGATGCCGGGCATCGTCAACGTGTTGTTATGGTGCTCGGCGCCCCCATCACGCCCGTTCGCGAACTCGTTCGAACATCAGCGGAGTACTGATGAGTCCGATCATCAACCTGACGCCCGTTAAGACCTGCTCTGCCAGCGACCTCGAAGCAACGAGAAACGACATCAGAAAGCCATTAACTGCCTCCGGATATTTGGCGCCAGACAATCCGCCCGAACTTTGCATGTCAAAATCGTGCGGGCCACCAACCTGCTTATAAATGCAGGTAACATGCGTCGCTTTGCAGCCACTCGGCCTGACCATGTCCGCAACTTCCCGTTTCCCCTTTCTTCCCTATCTGTTCGCCTGCCTGCTCGGGCTGTTTGCCCTGTGCGGTTTCTGGTACGGCCTCGGCAAACCGGTGATCCTGCCGGACGTCGCCACCCCGACCCACAAGTTGCAATGCGCCTCCTACACCCCGTTCGATAAAGACCAGTCGCCGTTCGACGTGCCGTTCAAACTGCGCCCGGAGCGCATGGACGCCGATCTCGCCCTGCTCGCCACCCGCTTCGAATGCATTCGCACCTACTCGATGACCGGCCTCGAAGCGCTGCCGGATCTGGCGCGCAAACATGGTTTGAAGTTGATGATCGGCGCGTGGGTCAACAGCAATCCGGTCGACACCGAGAAGGAAGTCGACTTGCTGATCGCCTCGGCCAATGTCAACCCGGACGTGGTCAGCGCGGTGATCGTCGGCAACGAAGCCTTGCTCCGTAAAGAGGTCACCGCGACCCAATTGGTGAAGCTGATCAACAAGGTCAAGGGCCACATCAAGCAGCCGGTGACCTACGCCGATGTCTGGGAGTTCTGGCTCAAGCACCCGGAAGTCGCGCCGGCGGTGGATTTCCTGACCATTCATTTGCTGCCGTACTGGGAAGACGATCCGTCGAACATCGACGCCGCGCTGCATCATGTGGCGCAAGTGCGTCAGGTGTTCGGCAACAAGTTCGCGCCCAAAGACGTGATGATCGGCGAAACCGGCTGGCCGAGCGAAGGCCGCCAGCGTGAGACCGCCCTGCCGAGCCGGGTCAACGAGGCCAAGTTCATTCGTGGATTTGTCACCCTCGCCGAACAGGAAGGCTGGCGTTACAACCTGATCGAAGCGTTTGATCAGCCGTGGAAGCGCGGCAGCGAAGGCGCGGTCGGCGGTTACTGGGGGCTGTTCGATGCGGATCGCCAGGACAAGGGCGTGTTGGCCGGGCCGGTGTCGAATGTGCCGTACTGGTCCCAGTGGCTGGCGGTCGGCGGAGCGATCTTCCTCGGCACATTGCTGCTGGGCGGTCGGGTTCGTACGACGCGCTCGGCGCTGATCCTGCCGCTGCTCGGCGCCCTCGCCGCCTGCTCGATTGGCGCCTGGGGCGATCTGGCGCGGGTGACCACGCGGTTTGCCAGCGAATGGCTGTGGGTCGGCTTGCTGACGATCCTGAATCTGTTGGTGCTGGCCCATGCCGCGCTGACCTTGAGCGCCCGCAATGGCTGGCGTGAACAGGCGTTCAACGCTTTCGAGCGACGGGCCGGCTGGCTGGTGGCGGCGGCCGGTTTCGCCGCTGCCGTGATGATGCTCGAGCTGGTGTTCGATCCGCGCTATCGCAGTTTTCCGAGCATGGCCTTCATTCTGCCGGCGCTGGTTTACCTGTGCCGCCCGGTCAGCGTGGCCCGTCGGGAGATCGCCCTGCTGACCTTCATCATCGGCGCAGGCATTGCGCCGCAGCTGTTCCGTGAAGGATTGCAGAATCAGCAGGCGTGGGGTTGGGCGCTGGTCAGCGTGTTGATGGTGACTGCGTTGTGGCGCTGCCTGCGGGTTCGCAAGGGCTGATCTTCAGAGGCTGAACCGGCCTCTTCGCTGGCAAGCCAGCTCCCACAGAATTCCTGTCTGCCACAGGTTCTGCATCTACATGGATCAAGTGTGGGAGCTGGCTTGCCAGCGATGGCTGACTGTCAGACGCCGCGAGACTCTCTAACCAGTCGCAACCCGGCAATCACCACCGCAAACACCGCCAGCGTCGTGTTGTACAGCGCCAGCGCCGGCAACCCGAACACCAGCGCCAGCACCGCCAGCCACCACCCTGCCCGGCCCGGCACGACAAAACCGAGCACGGCTGCAGCGACCGCCGCCCAGCCCAGCAGCTGGAAATGAATCAGCAGGCCCAGGTTCGAGCGCACCGAGCATTCCCAGCGGCTCGCCTCATCCACGCAGATGCCCACCCACTGCGCATCCTCCATGAAGCCATAACGCGCGCCATAACTGGCAGCCAGCCACAACGGCAACAGAACGAGCAGCAGAATCACGGGCAAGCGGCGGGACATGGAACACTCCAATCGACGAAATCGGCGGCCAGCTTAATCTGCCGCCGCGCATACGCAAGGACTAACAACTCTTAACTGGTCATTCCTTCCTTGCAAAGTGTATCGTCCGGCTACTATTACTCCGAATTCTGTCAGTTTGGTGCCGTGGCATGGCACTTTGACGCAAACCCGGTGGTCATAGCCTGCGAACTTCATTCGGCACCTTCCTCTAAGGGATCCAGTCATGCTCCGTTCCTTGCGCTTCGCCGCCCTGTTTGGCGGCCTTATTCTGAGTGCGTCCGCGCTGGCGGTGGATATCGACGCCGCCAGCTATGGCTATCCCCTGACCAATCCGTTCGAGGCGACCATCGCCACCACGCCGCCGGACTTGCGCCCGGAACTGCCACTGGACGACGACATCGATCAGGCCGATCGCAGCATCACCCTGCGTCCCGAGCGCGAATTCATCCTGCCGGACAATTTCTGGCCGGTGAAAAAACTCACCTACCGCATCGCCACTCAGGACAAGGCCGCGCCGCTGATCTTCCTGATCGCCGGCACCGGCGCGCGCTACGACAGCACGCTCAACGAGTACCTGAAGAAGCTTTATTACAAGGCCGGCTACCACGTCGTGCAGCTGTCATCGCCGACCAGCTTCGACTTCATGAGCGCCGCCTCGCGTTTCGCCACCCCCGGCGTGACCAAGGAAGACGCCGAAGACATGTACCGGGTGATGCAGGCCGTACGGGCGCAAAACCCGAAACTGCCGGTCACCGACTATTACCTCAGCGGCTACAGCCTCGGCGCCCTGGACGCGGCCTTCGTGGCGCATCTGGATGAAACCCGTCGCAGCTTCAACTTCAAGAAAGTCCTGCTGCTGAATCCACCGGTCAACCTCTACACCTCGATCACCAACCTCGACAAGCTGGTGCAGACCGAGGTCAAGGGCATCAACAACAGCACCACCTTCTATGAACTGGTGCTGAACAAACTGACCCGCTACTTCCAGCAGAAGGGCTACATCGACCTCAACGATGCGCTGCTCTACGACTTCCAGCAGTCCAAGCAGCACCTGAGCAACGAGCAGATGGCGATGCTGATCGGCACGTCATTCCGTTTCTCGGCGGCCGATATCGCGTTCACTTCGGACCTGATCAACCGTCGCGGCCTGATCACCCCGCCGAAATTCCCGATCACCGAAGGCACCAGCCTCACGCCGTTCCTCAAGCGTGCGCTGCAATGCGACTTCGACTGCTACCTCACCGAACAGGTGATCCCGATGTGGCGCGCCCGCACCGACGGCGGCAGCCTGCTGCAACTGATCGATCAGGTCAGCCTGTATGCGTTGAAGGATTACCTGCACGACAGCCCGAAAATCGCCGTCATGCACAACGCCGATGACGTGATCCTCGGCCCGGGCGACCTCGGTTTCCTGCGCCGGACCTTCGGCGATCGCCTGACCGTTTACCCGCTGGGCGGCCATTGCGGCAACCTTAACTACCGCGTCAACAGCGACGCCATGCTGGAGTTCTTCCGTGGCTAAATATCTCCTGCTGATTGCAGCGCTCCTCAGTGCAGGTATGGCCCAGGCCGACAACAGCAAAGCCAATGCACCGGTGGTCATCGACAGCGACGGTTTCAAGGAGCCGCTGTCCAAACTCAAGTTCAACCCGGGGCTGGATCAGCGCGAGTTCGAGCGCTCGACCCTCAGCGCGCTGAACGTCTATGACCCGCTGGAAGAGTGGAACCGCCGCGTCTACCACTTCAACTACCGCTTCGACCAATGGGTGTTCCTGCCGGTGGTCGATGGCTATCGCTACATCACCCCCAGCTTCGTGCGCACCGGCGTGAGCAACTTCTTCAACAACATTGGCGACGTGCCGAACCTGGTCAACAGCCTGTTGCAGTTCAAGGGCAAGCGCTCGATGGAAACCACCGCGCGCCTGCTGCTCAACACCACCATCGGCATCGCCGGACTCTGGGACCCGGCCACCGCCATGGGCCTGCCGCGCCAGAGCGAAGACTTCGGCCAGACCCTGGGCTTCTACGGCGTACCGGGCGGCGCCTACTTCGTGCTGCCGATCCTCGGCCCGTCGAACCTGCGCGACACCGCAGGCCTGGCCGTGGACTACACCGCCGAGTCCGCGATCAACTTCCTCAACGTCTCGGAAGTCAGCTCCAACCACCCGGAAGTGTGGGTACTGCGTGGCGTCGACAAGCGTTACCAGACCAGCTTCCGCTACGGTCAGCTGAACTCGCCGTTCGAGTACGAAAAGGTGCGCTACGTCTACACCGAGTCGCGCAAGTTGCAGATCGCCGAGTAAAAACGCCAGCCACAAAAAAGGCCATTCGATGCGAGTCGAATGGCCTTTTTGTTTGCCTCAGGATTTAGCCTTTCAGCGCTTTCCAGACTTTACCGATCACGGACACGCCCGCCAGCACCACCGCACCCGCGATGATCCCTGCCACGCCATTCAACAGCATCGGCACCACAAACCCGGCGCCACCGGCCGCTGCGCCGACGCTTTCGATCCAGTGATGCACCACCGGCACACCGTGGGTCAGGATGCCGCCACCGACCAGAAACATCGCCGCCGTGCCGATTACCGACAGGCTTTTCATCATGTACGGCGCAGCGCGCAGGATGCCGTTGCCGATACTTTTGGCCATCTGCCCGGGTTTCTGAGTCAGCCACAGACCGAGGTCATCGAGTTTGACGATACCGGCCACCAGGCCGTAAACGCCCACGGTCATGACAATGGCGATGCCCGACATCACGATCACTTGCTGGGTCAGCGAAGCATCGGCCACGGTGCCGAGGGTGATGGCGATGATTTCCGCCGAGAGGATGAAGTCGGTGCGGATCGCGCCCTTGATCTTATCCTTCTCGTACGCCACCAGATCGGTGGCAGGATCGGCCACGGCGTCGACCAGTTGCGCATGCTCGGCCTCGTCTTCGGCCTTGCTGTGCAGGAACTTGTGCGCGAGCTTTTCGAAACCCTCGAAACACAGGTAGGCGCCGCCGACCATCAGCAGCGGCGTCACCAGCCACGGCACGAACGCACTGATCGCCAGCGCCGAGGGCACCAGGATCAGTTTGTTGACGAACGAGCCCTTGGCCACCGCCCAGACCACCGGGATTTCCCGCTCCGCGCGTACGCCGGAGACTTGCTGGGCGTTGAGCGCCAAGTCGTCGCCGAGCACGCCGGCGGTCTTCTTGGCAGCCATTTTGGTCATCAACGCAACGTCGTCCAGAACGGTAGCGATGTCGTCGATCAGCACCAGCAAACTGCTTCCTGCCATGAATCATGTTTCCTTATGTGAATAATGCCGCGCAGCATACCGCGACTGCGGGCCACACGGGGCATTGTTGAGCGCCGCGCGAGGCCGGTGCTACCATGCGCAACCGCCAGAACAGGCAAGGAACCACCGGGTTTATGAGCACAATCCGCGAGCGCAACAAAGAACTGATCCTGCGTGCAGCCAGTGAAGAGTTTGCCGACAAGGGCTTCGCTGCGACCAAAACCAGCGACATCGCCGCCAAGGCAGGACTGCCCAAGCCCAACGTCTATTACTACTTCAAGTCCAAGGAAAACCTCTACCGCGAGGTGCTGGAAAGTATCATCGTGCCGATCCTGCAGGCCTCGACCCCGTTCAATCCGGACGGCGTACCGAGCGAAGTGCTGAGCGGCTACATCCGCTCGAAGATCCGCATCTCCCGCGACCTGCCTTTCGCCTCCAAGGTGTTCGCCAGCGAAATCATGCACGGCGCCCCGCACCTGAGCGCCGACCTGGTCGAGCAGCTCAACGGCCAGGCCAAGCACAACATCGACTGCATCCAGACCTGGATCGACCGCGGCCAGATCGCCCCGATCGACCCCAACCACCTGATGTTCAGCATCTGGGCCGCGACCCAGACCTACGCCGACTTCGACTGGCAGATCTCCGCCGTAACCGGCAAGGACAAGCTCGACGAAGCCGACTATGAAGCGGCAGCACAAACCATCATCCGGTTGGTGCTCAAGGGCTGCGAGCCGGACTGAAGTCCGCACCTCCAGACACAAACAAGCCCGCCCTCACATGATCCTGTGAGGGCGGGCTTGCGCGTTTCAGCGACTATCCGGTTTTAGCCACTCAGGCTGCCACCCCCGCATCCGCCCGCAGGTCCACGGCCTCCACGGCCTTGATTGCGACCTGCTCATCGATGTCCGACAGATCGCCGCTGATGCCGATCGCACCCAGTACGTTGCCCGCCTGATCACGAATCAACACACCGCCCGGTGCCGGCACGACGCTGCCCTGCCCCATGCTGTTGAGCGCGGCGATGAACGCCGGGCGTTGTTGCGCGTCCAGCGCCAGCAGGCGTGAGCCCTTGCCCAGGGCGATGGCGCCCCAGGCTTTGCCGATGGCGATGTTCGGGCGCAGCAGGCTGGCGCCGTCTTCGCGTTGCAGGGTGACCAGATGGCCGCCGGTATCCAGTACTGCGATGGTCAGCGGCGCAGCGGAGATCGCCCGCCCTGCATTGATGGCTTCGTTGACCAGCTTGACTGCGACTTTCAAGGTTAAAGCGCTCATGGTGCCGTCCTCATTTTGTTATTGGGAAAGTCGTTGGACTGCGCGCGAGTGCCACAGCCCGATGCAACAAATAGAACACAATGAATAATTTTTTTGTATACAATAATTATCGAAAAGCGCCTCATGCGACGAAAAGCCACAGCAGAACAGGCTTCCGACGAATGAAACAGGCGCTTGAGAAAATGGATTGACCTGCGCCGTCCGCCGTGAATACACTCTGCGCAAAGCCACTTGTATACAATTACAAAACGTAAAGAGGCACAAAACCATGAGCAAAATGAGAGCAATCGAAGCCGCCGTTCTGGTGATGCGCCGTGAAGGGGTTGATACCGCTTTTGGCATTCCAGGCGCTGCAATCAACCCGCTGTACTCCGCCCTGCAGAAAGTCGGTGGCATCGATCACGTCCTCGCTCGCCACGTTGAAGGCGCCTCGCACATGGCCGAGGGCTACACCCGCACCAAGGCCGGCAACATCGGCGTGTGCATCGGTACTTCCGGCCCGGCCGGTACTGACATGGTCACCGGTCTGTACAGCGCCTCCGCGGACTCGATCCCGATCCTCTGCATCACCGGGCAAGCCCCCCGCGCCCGTATGCACAAGGAAGACTTCCAGGCCGTCGACATCACCAGCATCGTCAAGCCGGTGACCAAGTGGGCGACCACCGTTCTGGAGCCGGGCCAGGTGCCTTACGCCTTCCAGAAAGCCTTCTACGAAATGCGCTCCGGCCGTCCGGGCCCGGTGCTGATCGACCTGCCGTTCGACGTGCAGATGGCTGAAATCGAATTCGACATCGACGCCTACCAGCCACTGCCGCTGGCCAAGCCGAGCGCGACCCGCGTGCAAGTCGAAAAAGCCCTGGCGATGCTCGATCAGGCCGAGCGTCCATTGCTGGTCGCCGGCGGCGGCATCATCAACGCCGATGCCAGCGAGCTGCTGGTCGAGTTCGCCGAGCTGACCGGCATTCCGGTCATCCCGACCCTGATGGGCTGGGGCACCATTCCTGACGATCACCCGCTGATGGTCGGCATGGTCGGTCTGCAGACTTCGCACCGCTACGGCAACGCCACCCTGCTCAAATCCGACGTGGTACTGGGCGTCGGCAACCGCTGGGCGAACCGTCATACCGGCTCGGTCGACGTTTACACCGAAGGCCGCAAGTTCATTCACGTCGACATCGAACCGACCCAGATCGGCCGCGTGTTCACCCCGGACCTGGGCATCGTGTCCGACGCCGCTGCCGCTCTGACCGTGTTCATCGAAGTCGCCCGTGAATGGCAAGCCGCCGGCAAACTGAAAAACCGCAGTGCCTGGCTGCAGGACTGCCAGCAGCGCAAGGCCAGCCTGCAACGAAAGACCCACTTCGACAACGTGCCGGTCAAGCCGCAGCGCGTCTACGAAGAAATGAACCAGGTGTTCGGCAAGGACACCTGCTACGTCAGCACCATTGGTCTGTCGCAGATTGCCGGCGCGCAGTTCCTGCACGTCTACAAGCCGCGTCACTGGATCAACTGCGGTCAGGCCGGCCCGTTGGGCTGGACCATTCCGGCAGCGCTGGGCGTGGTGAAGGCCGATCCGAACCGTAAAGTCGTGGCCCTGTCGGGGGACTATGACTTCCAGTTCATGATCGAAGAACTGGCGGTCGGCGCTCAGTTCAAACTGCCGTACATCCACGTCGTGGTGAACAACTCGTATCTGGGACTGATCCGTCAGGCCCAGCGCGGGTTCGATATGGACTACTGCGTGCAGCTGTCCTTCGATAACCTGAACGCGCCGGAACTCAACGGTTATGGTGTCGACCACGTCGCAGTCGCCGAAGGCCTTGGCTGCAAGGCACTGCGTGTGTTCGAACCGGCTGACATCGCCCCTGCCCTGCGCAAGGCCGAAGAGCTGATCGAAGAGTTCAAGGTGCCGGTGATCGTCGAGATCATTCTGGAGCGTGTGACCAACATCTCCATGGGGACCGAGATCAACGCCGTCAACGAATTCGAAGACCTGGCGCTGGTCGGCAACGATGCGCCAACGGCGATTTCGCTGCTCGATTAACTGCTTTTGCTTGATCGTTCCCACGTCGAGGCGTCGAACCGTCTGCGTGGGAATGCAGCCGGGGACGCTCTGCGTCCCAAAGCGGACGCAGAGCGTCCATAGAGGCATTCCCACGCAGAGCGTGGGAACGAGAATCTAGAACGGGAGACCACCATGCCGCGTTTCGCAGCCAACCTGTCCATGCTGTTCACCGAACAGGATTTCCTTGCCCGTTTCGACGCCGCCGCCAAGGCCGGCTTCAGCGGTGTCGAGTATCTGTTCCCGTACGATTTCAGTTCTGCCGAAATCAAGGCCAGACTCGACGCCAACGGTCTGACCCAAGTGCTTTTCAACCTGCCGGCCGGTGACTGGGCCAAGGGCGAGCGCGGTATCGCGTGCCTGCCGGACCGGGTCGAAGAGTTCCGTGCCGGGGTCGATCTGGCCATTGCCTACGCGCAGGTTCTGGGCAACACCCAGGTCAACTGCCTGGCCGGTATCCGTCCGCAGGGCGTGGACGATGCCACCGTTGAAAAGACCTTCGTCGCCAACCTCAAGTACGCCGCCGACAAGCTGCAAGCCGTCGGCATCAAACTGGTGATGGAAGCGATCAACACCCGCGACATCCCGGGTTTCTACCTGAACAACACGGCGCAGGCCCTGTCGATTCGCGAGCAGGTCGGCAGCGCCAATCTGTTCCTGCAATACGACATCTATCACATGCAAATCATGGAAGGCGATCTGGCCCGCACCCTGCAATCGCACCTGGCCGAGATCAACCATGTGCAGCTGGCCGACAACCCGGGCCGCAACGAGCCGGGCACTGGCGAGATCAACTACCGCTTCCTGTTCGAACACCTCGATCGCATCGGTTATCAGGGCTGGGTCGGCTGTGAGTACAAACCGCTGACCACCACGGAAGCGGGCCTCGGCTGGCTGAAGACCCACAACGCGATCTGAACGAACACCACAAAACCCTGTGGGAGCGGGCTTGCCCGCGATGGCGTTGGCACACACAACAGATATGTTGCCTGACCCACCGCCATCGCTGGCAAGCCAGCTCCCACAATGAATCTGCTGCGTCTCCCAGACTGCATTGCAGCATCAGAATAAAAAGAGGATTTTCTCATGGCTAAAATCGGATTCATCGGCACCGGCATCATGGGCCACCCAATGGCGGCGAACCTGCAGAAAGCCGGTCACAGCCTGTTCCTGTCGGCGCACCACGACGCCGCCCCTGCCGACCTGGTCGCCGCTGGCGCCGTCGCCCTGGCCAACCCGAAAGAAGTGGCTCAGGAAGCTGAATTCATCATCGTCATGGTGCCGGATACCCCGCAGGTCGACGACGTGCTGTTCCGCGCCGACGGCGTCGCTGCCGGCATCGGCAAAGGCAAGGTCGTGATCGACATGAGTTCGATCTCGCCGACCGCCACCAAGGCTTTCGCCGCGAAGATCAACGAGAAAGGCGCGCAGTACCTCGACGCTCCGGTGTCCGGTGGTGAAGTCGGCGCCAAGGCCGCGACCCTGAGCATCATGGTCGGTGGCGACGCCGATGCCTTCGAACGCGCACTGCCGCTGTTCCAGGCCATGGGCAAGAACATCACCCTGGTCGGTGGCAATGGCGACGGTCAGACCGCCAAGGTTGCGAACCAGATCATCGTTGCCCTGAACATTCAGGCCGTGGCCGAAGCCCTGCTGTTCGCTTCGAAAAACGGTGCCGATCCGGCCAAGGTGCGTGAAGCGCTGATGGGCGGTTTCGCTTCCTCGAAGATCCTCGAAGTGCACGGCGAGCGCATGATCAAGGGCACCTTCGATCCGGGCTTCCGCATCAGCCTGCACCAGAAGGACCTGAACCTGGCCCTGCAAGGCGCCAAGGAGCTGAATATAAACCTGCCGAACACCGCCAACGCCCAGCAAGTGTTCAGCACCTGCGCGGCCATCGGTGGCAGCAACTGGGACCACTCGGCGCTGATCAAGGGCCTGGAACACATGGCCAACTTCTCGATTCGCGACAAGAAGTAAGCCCTGCCCCGTCGCTCGTTCCCACGTCGAGGCGTCGAACCGTTTGCGTGGGAATGCAGCCCGGGACGCTCCGCGTCCCTGCCGAAGCGGACGCAGAGCGTCCATTGAGGCATTCCCACGCAGAGCGTGGGAACGATCACCCGCACTAACCAAGAACAATAAGAATGGGAGCCCGCCATGTCGGTCGATCCGCAACAACTGCTGCGCGAGCTGTTTGCCACAGCCATCGACGCGGCCCATCCGAACCAGGTCCTCGAAGCGCATCTGCCGGCCGATCGCACCGGTCGCGTGATCGTTATCGGCGCCGGCAAGGCTGCCGCTGCCATGGCGCAAGTGGTCGAGCGCTGCTGGGAAGGTGAAGTCTCGGGCCTTGTGGTGACCCGCTACGGTCACGGCGCCCCGTGCGAAAAAATCGAAGTGGTCGAAGCCGCGCACCCGGTGCCGGACGCTGCCGGTCTGGCCGTGGCCAAACGCGTGCTGGAACTGGTCAGCAACCTGACTGAAGACGACCGCGTGATCTTCCTGTTGTCCGGCGGCGGCTCTGCCCTGCTGGCGCTGCCGGCCGAAGGCATCACCCTGGCCGACAAGCAGTCGATCAACAAAGCCCTGCTCAAATCCGGCGCGACCATCGGCGAGATGAACTGCGTGCGCAAGCACCTCTCGGCGATCAAGGGCGGACGCCTGGGCAAAGCCTGCTGGCCGGCGACTGTTTATACCTACGCGATTTCCGATGTACCGGGCGACCTCGCCACGGTCATCGCCTCCGGCCCGACCGTGGCCGACCCGAGCACCAGCGCCGAAGCGCTGGCCATCATCAAGCGCTACGGCATCGAGATTCCGGCGTCCGTACGCAGCTGGCTGCAAAGCCCGGAATCGGAAACCGTCAAACCCGGTGATCCGAGCCTCGCCCGCAGTCACTTCCAGTTGATCGCCCGCCCTCAGCAATCGCTGGATGCGGCAGCGGTGAAATGCCGTCAGGCCGGTTTCAGCACGCTGATCCTCGGCGACCTGGAAGGCGAATCCCGCGAAGTGGCGAAAGTCCACGCCGGCATCGCGCGCCAGATCATCCATCACGGCCAGCCACTGGCAGCGCCGTGCGTGATCCTCTCCGGCGGCGAAACCACCGTGACCGTGCGCGGCAATGGCCGTGGCGGACGCAACGCCGAATTCCTCCTCAGCCTCACCGACAGCCTCAAGGGCCAGCCGGGCGTCTATGCGCTGGCCGGTGACACCGACGGCATCGACGGCTCGGAAGACAACGCCGGCGCAATCATGACCCCGGACAGCTACGCCCGCGCCGCCGCTCTGGGCCTGAGCGCCAGCGACGAGCTGGATAACAACAACGGTTACGGCTACTTCGCGGCGCTCGATGCGCTGATCGTTACCGAGCCGACCCGCACCAACGTCAACGACTTCCGCGCCATCCTGATCCTCGAGAGCTCTAAATCATGACGCCTGATAAAAAGGTCAAAATCCTCGCCACCCTCGGGCCTGCCGTCGACGGCATCGAAGACATCCGCGAGCTGGTCGAGGCCGGGGTCAATATCTTCCGCCTCAACTTCAGCCACGGCGATCACGCCGACCACGCCAAGCGCTATCAGTGGATCCGCGAAGTCGAGCGCCAGCTCAACTATCCGCTCGGGATCCTGATGGACCTGCAGGGGCCGAAACTGCGGGTCGGCAAGTTCGCTGACGGCAAGGTGCAACTGCATCGCGGCCAGGCGTTCCGCCTCGATCTGGACACGACACCGGGCGACGAACGCCGGGTGAACCTGCCGCATCCGGAGATCATCGCCGCGCTGGAAGCCGGCATGGACCTGCTGCTCGATGACGGCAAACTGCGCCTGCGGGTCGTGACCAAATACACCGACGCGATCGACACCACCGTGCTCAATGGCGGCGAACTGTCGGATCGCAAAGGCGTTAACGTGCCGCAAGCGGTGCTCGACCTGAGCCCACTGACCACCAAGGATCGCCGCGACCTGAGCTTCGGTCTGGAGCTGGGTGTGGACTGGGTCGCGCTGTCGTTCGTGCAGCGTCCGCAAGACATCCTCGAGGCCCGCGCGCTGATCGGCGACAAGGCGTTCCTGATGGCGAAAATCGAGAAGCCGTCGGCCGTCGAGCAACTGCGCGAGATCGCCGAACTGAGCGACGCGATCATGGTGGCTCGCGGTGACCTGGGCGTGGAAGTGCCGGCCGAGAGCGTGCCGCAAATCCAGAAGAACATCATCACCACTTGCCGCCAGCTCGGCAAACCAGTGGTGGTGGCGACGCAGATGCTCGAGTCGATGCGCTTCTCCCCGGCGCCGACCCGCGCCGAAGTCACCGACGTCGCCAACGCCGTGGCCGAAGGCGCCGATGCGGTGATGCTGTCGGCGGAAACCGCGTCCGGCGAGTACCCGCTGGAAGCCGTGCAGATGATGAGCAAGATCATCCGCCAGGTGGAGAACGGTCCGGACTACCAGACCCAACTCGACGTCAGCCGGCCGAAAGCCGAAGCGACCGTGTCCGATGCGATCAGTTGTGCGATCCGCCGGATCAGCAACGTGCTGCCGGTGGCGGTGTTGGTCAACTACAGCGAATCCGGAACATCGAGCCTGCGTGCAGCGCGGGAGCGGCCGAAAGCGCCGATCCTCAACCTGACGCCGAACCTGCAGACCGCCCGCCGCTTGAGCGTGGCGTGGGGCATTCATTCGGTGGTCAATGATCGCCTGCGTCAGGTGGATGAGGTGTGCTCGACCGCGCTGGAAATCGCTCAGGCGCAAGGAATGGCCGAGCGTGGCGATACGTTGCTGATCACCGCGGGTGTGCCGTTCGGGCAGCCGGGGTCGACGAATTCGCTGCGGATCGAAACATTGATTTAACCACTGACCAAGATCGTTCCCACGCTCCGCGTGGGAATGCAGCCCGGGACGCTCCGCGTCCCAAGAGCAGACGCAGAGCGTCCTTTGAGGCATTCCCACGCAGACGGTTCGACGTGGGAACGATCAGTACTGACTTTTTAGAACTGCCATGCCTGCCAATCATTTCAACACCCACTGCCCTGACTGGGCCGAGGCTTTGCTCAACGGCTTCAGTCAAATCTTCCTCCAGCGCCATCCGCTGTGTGGACTCCTGTGCCTTTTGGCCATTTTATTTACCGCGCCGGTGCTGTTCGCCGGCGCGCTGCTGGGCGCGGTCGCCGGATTGCTCACCGCGCAACGGCGCAACTACGCCAAGGCGGATCGTCAGGCCGGACTGTTCAGCTACAACGGCGTGCTGGTCGGCCTGTTGCTGAGCCTGTATTTCCCCTGGTCGCCGATGCTGCCGCCGCTGATTCTGGCGGCCGGTGGCCTGAGCGCGATGATCACGCAGCAGTGGCTCAAACGTGCACGCCTCACCGAATACCTGCCCGCCTACACTGCGCCGTTCGTATTGTTGAGCTGGGTGTTCCTGTGTTTCGCCGAGCCTTTATCCGCCGCACCGGCGCTTGAACTCAATACCGTGAACCTGCTCGGTGCCGCCCTGAAAGGCTTCGGTCAGGTGATGTTCCTCGACCATCCGTTGGCCGGTGGATTGATCGCTGCCGGTTTGTTGATTGCCGATCGCCGGGCCTTTGCCTGGGCGCTGCTGGCGTCGGCAATCGGTCTGGGTTCCAGCCTGTTGCACCATGACAGCCAAATCGCGTTGCTGGGTCTGGGTGGTTACAACGCCGTCCTCGCCGCCCTCGCCTTCAGCACCCAGCGCCAGCAACCGTGGCTGCCGCTGTTCGGCATCGGCCTGGCGCTGCTGCTGACGCCGCTGTTCAGTGCGCTGGGTCTGGCGACTCTCACGGCACCGTTCATTCTTGCCTGCTGGCTGCTGCGCACCGGCATTCGCCTGATGCAACAACCGCAGATCAGCGGCGCGCCTTGCGCTCGCGGGGAGAATCAACCTAGGCTGCGCTGATCTTTGATTCAGGCGTGATCCATGGACAGTAACCAGCACTGGCGTGAACAGCTTTACGTCATGATTTTCCAGAGCGACACCCCCGCCGGGCGACGTTTCGACGGCATCCTGCTGTTGATCATTCTCGCCAGCCTGGTGATCGTGATGCTCGACAGCATCGACAGCGTTCACCGCAATTACGCCGATGTGCTGGCGTATATCGAGTGGGGGTTCACCATCATCTTCGCCGGCGAGTACATTCTGCGTCTTTACTGCTCGCCCAAACCGTTGCGCTATGCCTTCAGTTTTTACGGATTGGTGGATCTGCTGGCGATCGTGCCGGGCATCCTCGCGCTGTACTACAGCGATGCGCAGTACTTGCTGATTATCCGGATCATCCGGATGCTGCGAATTTTCCGCGTCCTCAAACTCAGTCCGTACCTCAAGCAAGCCAACTACCTGATGTCGGCGCTGCGTGGCAGCAAGCAGAAGATCGTGGTGTTTCTGGTGAGCGTCTGCACACTGGTGACGGTCTTCGGCACGTTGATGTACGTGATCGAAGGCCCGGAACACGGTTTCACCAGCATTCCCAAGGGTATCTATTGGGCTATCGTGACCCTGACCACCGTCGGCTTCGGCGACATCGTGCCGAAGACTCCATTGGGCCAGGTGATTTCGTCGCTGGTGATGATCACTGGTTACTCGATCATCGCGGTACCCACCGGAATCTTCACCGCCGAACTGGCCAATGCGATGCGTGGTGAACAGTTGCAACACGACTGCCCGGTTTGCCAGAAAAAGAGCCATGAAAGCGGCGCGGCATTCTGTTCGCGATGCGGTAATCCGTTATTCAAGAAAATAGAATAAGCAAAGTTCTTTTTAATCTTTAAACGACTATGCGCGCCCCGCTATAGTCGCTGGCAAATGGCCTCATCTTTGTAAAAAACACCCCCTACAGAACAAGGAATGCGCAGTGAAAAAACTCTTTGGCGCCTCACTTCTCGCCGCTGGTCTTGCCTTCGGCAGCGTGGCTCAGGCTGCACCGACCCTGCTCAACGTGTCCTACGACGTGATGCGCGATTTCTACAAGGACTACAACACTGCGTTCCAGAAACACTGGCAGGCCGAGCACAAGGAAGCCATCACCGTACAGATGTCTTTCGGCGGTTCGAGCAAGCAAGCCCGTTCGGTCATCGACGGCCTGCCGGCTGACGTCATCACCATGAACATGGCCACCGACATCAACGCCCTGGCCGACAACGGCCAACTGGTACCGAAAGACTGGGTCACCCGTCTGCCGAACAACAGCGCGCCATTCACCTCGGCCACCGTGTTCATCGTGCGCAAAGGCAACCCGAAAGCCCTGAAAGACTGGCCGGACCTGCTCAAGGACGGCGTGCAGGTGATCGTGCCGAACCCGAAAACCTCGGGCAACGGCCGCTACACCTACCTGTCCGCCTGGGGCTACGTGCTGAAAAACGGCGGTGACGAGAACAAGGCGAAAGACTTCGTCGGCAAGCTGTTCAAGCAGGCGCCGGTGCTGGATACCGGTGGCCGCGCCGCGACCACCACGTTCATGACCAACCAGATCGGCGACGTGCTGGTGACCTTCGAAAACGAAGCCGAAATGATCGCCCGCGAGTTCGGCCGCGACCAGTTCGAAGTCATCTACCCGAGCGTCTCCGCCGAAGCCGAGCCGCCGGTGTCGGTGGTCGACAAAGTGGTCGAGAAGAAAGGCTCCCGTGCCGCGGCCGAGGAATACCTGAAGTACCTGTGGTCGCCGCAAGGTCAGGAAATCGCGGCCGCCAACTACCTGCGTCCACGTGACCCGGCGGTACTGGCCAAGTACACCGACCGTTTCCCGAAAGTCGACTTCCTGTCGGTCGAGAAGACCTTCGGCGACTGGCGCACCGTGCAGAAGACCCACTTCAACGATGGCGGAGTCTTCGACCAGATCTACAACGGCCAGTAAGGCGTGAGCTGACATGAAAAAGGCGACCTGCAGAGGTTGCCTTTTTTGTGGGCGTTTACATCGGCGGCTTGACGCCATCCTTGCCCGCCGAGATCGATTGCGCGGTCAGCGTGCCGTCCGCGCTCTGGGTCACGAAGGTGACGATCTTCACCCCGACCTTGAGCAGGCTGCGATCACCCGGCGTCAGGTTGACGATCGGCACATCCTCCGGCACCAGAATCTTCTGCTGGCCGCCCTTGTAGTTCACGGTCAGCACCCGGCCGTTGCTCACCACCAGATCGCCGACGCTGCCATTGGTCATGCTGCTGCCCTTGGCCAGGTCGAACGGCCGATGACCATCGCCGCTGCCGGCCAGCTCCGGCGGGAACACGTGAACCTCCAGCGCCTTGAGCGTGCCATCCTCCTGGGGAATGGCCGCCGAACCGATGTAGCTGCCGGGCTTGATGTCTTCGATATTGGCCAGGGTGACCGCGCGGACCTTGGTGTCCGGGGTCAACTGGACCACTACGTTTTCACCCGTGTTGACGTGAACCTTGAGCGAGTCGGCACTGACCCCGGTGATCTCGCCGCGCACACCCATGCGCATGCCGGGCGCTTCGGCGGCCTGCACAGCAGTGGCGCCGAGCAGACTGATCAGGACAATGGTTGTGGTGTGGCGAAGCAACTGACGAAACATCGCAATCCTCCGTTGATGAATGTTGAAACCCGGTCACAACATAAGCACGCTATCGAACAAGATGTAAGTGAATGTATCATCGACGCTCAACGGTCGGACGCAAGGTTCGCCGATGAACAATGGATTGTTCGGCGCCACCTGTTCCGCAACGGAATAACTGATATCGATCAGAAGCCTCTACTGCCGGCTCGGCCCGTCCCTTAGCCTCACCGCATTCCTTTTCGCTGGATCGAGAAACCCTATGACCGCCACAACTCACACAATGACCCGAGGCATGGTGCTGCTGTTCGCTTTCTGCTGCGGCGCCATCGTTGCCAACATCTACTACGCCCAGCCGATCATCGGCCTGATCGCGCCGGATATCGGTCTGAGCGACACCATGGCCAGCTTCATCGTGTCGCTGACCCAGATCGGCTATGCGCTGGGCCTGTTCTTCCTGGTGCCACTGGCGGATCTGCTGGAAAACCGCCGGTTGATGATCATCACCACCGTGGTGGCGATCGCCAGCCTGCTCGGCGCGGCGTTTACCGATCAGCCGAATGTATTCCTGCTGATTTCGTTGCTGGTGGGTTTCAGTTCGGTGTCGGTGCAGGTGTTGATTCCATTGGCGGCGCACTTGGCGCCGGAGGAATCCCGTGGCCGGGTGGTCGGCGGGATCATGGGCGGTCTGCTGCTGGGGATTCTGCTGGCGCGGCCAGTGTCGAGCGTGGTCGCCGACCATCTGGGCTGGCGGGCGATGTTCATGATCGCGGCAGGCTTGATGGCAGCGATCAGCGTGGTTTTGGCGCTGACTGTGCCCAAGCGCCAGCCGGATCACAGCGCCTCCTACGGCCAGTTGCTGGGTTCGTTGTGGACGCTGCTGCGCAAACAACCGGTGCTGCGTCAGCGGGCGTTTTACCAGGCCTGCATGTTCGCCACGTTCAGCCTGTTCTGGACCGCCGTGCCGCTGGAACTGGCGCGCAACCATGGCCTGTCCCAGAGTGAAATCGCGATCTTCGCCCTGGTCGGCGCAATCGGTGCCATCGCCGCCCCGATCAGCGGACGCCTGGCCGACGCCGGCCACACCCGCGTCGCCTCGTTGCTGGCCATGCTGTTCGCCAGTCTGAGCTTCCTGCCCGCCTTCATCCACCCGGCCTACAGCGTGATCGGCCTGGCCGTGACCGGTGTGGTGCTCGACTTCTGCGTACAGATGAACATGGTGCTCGGCCAGCGCGCGGTCTACTCCCTTGACGCCAAAAGCCGCGGCCGCCTCAACGCGCTGTACATGACCAGCATCTTCGTCGGCGGCGCCTTCGGCTCGTCGGTAGCCAGTGCGGTGTACGAGCATGGCGGCTGGTTGTGGATCGTGATTGTTGGCAGCGCGTTCCCGCTGCTGGCGCTGGTGCGGTTTTTGAGTGCTTCGCAGAAGACCGTTCTGGCAACGGCCTAGAACCTGAAAAGCCCTGTCGGATCGCTGATCCGACAGGGCTCGAGGTTCAATGCCGGACCAGCTTTTCCATGGCGGCATCCGCCAGAAAAGAAGAGCGGCTTTTGACATTGTGCTCACGCACATAGCGGTCAATGCGCTGGATGACATAGCCCGGCAACGTCACGTTGACCTTTTCGGTCTTGCCCATGTACGGCGAGATGTCCAGCTCCAGCATGCCCCAGCCCATGTCGGCGAATTCCGGGTTGTTGCGATGGGTCGCCGCCGAGGTCGGCATCGGAATCGAATCCCCATCCGCCGCGATTTCCTGCAGCATGATATGGGCAATCTCGACGGCCGCGTTGTAGGCATCCTCAAACGTATCCCCGGCAGTAATCGCGCCGGGAATATCGGGGATCTGAATCCCGATGGCGGTGTTCTCGTCACCCCACTCGATGCAGATTGGGTATTGCATTGTGAAATTGCCTCGCCCATTAAAGTAACTCTAGAGATACCTTTAGTAGCCTGCGGAAGGTTGTGACACAACGTTGGTTGTTTTGCAGGATGTTTTGACTACCTGTCGGCGGTGTTTCCGACGGGTAGGCTGGCCAGTGTCAAGGCGCGGGCGTTCGTTGAATATGTGCAGGGGTTGTTGGCGAAAAGCCATAAAACCCCTACTCGTTTCGTTTATTGCGATTTTCGCTTATTTCGAATAACGTTCCGGCATTCCTCATTTCCAAAGCCGGACTCGCCATGTCGACCGTTATTCATCCCTCCATCAGCCTCCCCGTAGAACGCGAAGTAAAAGCCGCCATTGAAGGGCAGCGTGCCCTGGCGGCATACCTCGCGACCCATTTCGAGACTCAGCACATCCAGATTTTCGACGAGCAGAACGAAGCTCATCGCGTCGAACTGCCCACCTCGGCCCTGCGCTTGCTGATCGACATTCTGGCGGAACTGGCAGCCGGCAACGCGGTGCAGGTCGTACCGGTGCATGCCGAATTGACGACCCAGGAAGCCGCCGACCTCCTCAACGTCTCACGTCCACACCTCATAAAACTGCTGGAAAGCGGCGAGTTGTCCTACCACAAAACAGGCAAGCACCGACGTGTGCGTTTTGCCGATCTGATGGACTATAAGACCCGGCGCACCACCGCCAGCGAGCAGGCAATGGCGCTTCTCGCAGAGCAAGCTCAGGCGTTAAGGACAGGATACGAGTGAGGCATTCCTCTTTTACCGCTTTATATGATGCATGCGTCTTGTACCCTGCCCCCTTGAGAGACTTCCTCATGTGGCTTGCCCTCTCGGGGCGATTTCGGGCGCGATGGACCCAGGAGATTCACTGCGAATGGAAACGCAATCTGTTGAAGAACCGTCCTGACCTGACGATGGAACAGCTGGATCGTACGTCCGGCCTGATGGATCAAGCGATACCCGACGCCTGTGTCCATGACTATGAAGACCTGATTGCCGGCCTCACCTTGCCCGACTGCGATGATCGCCATGTTCTGGCGGCGGCCATCCGCTGCGGCGCAAGTGTGATAGTGACCTTCAACCAGAAAGACTTTCCCTGCAAAACGCTAGAGCCTTTCGGCATCGAGGCGCAGCATCCGGACGAGTTCGTCGACAACCTCTTGGGGCTTGATCCGGCAGCAGTGGTTGCTGCGGCCCAAAAGCAGCGTCGGCAGCTGAAAATGCCTGCCATGGACGTCGAACCTTTTCTTGATCTACTGCAACGACAAGGCCTGGTTAAATCAGTCCAGGCACTCCGCGGCTATCACGCAATCCTTTGAAAGCTCATTACCCCCACACAGCAAAACGGCGATCCAAAGATCGCCGTTTTTCATTACTGCCCGAACTGCTTGCCCAGTCCCGCCGGTACGCCGTGGATGTTGGTTTCTTCCCACGGGCCGTTGGGGCTGATCGAGCGGCTCCAGCCGTTGTTCCAGCGGTAGTAGGTGCGCTGACGGTAGAAGGTGTTGGTCTGGTCGTCGAGCACGTAAACGCCCAGTTTCTGGTCCCAGTGGCTGTTGCCGCCCGGTGGTGGGGCGAAGCTGGCGGAGGTGCGCGGGACAGGTTTGGCGGGTTTGGCCGGGATGCCCGGCTTGCTCGGCGTCGGGCTGGTCGACGGGGTCGGGCTGGGTTGTGACGGTGGGATCGGCGGCAGCCGTGTGGTGGGCTCCGGTCGTTGCACCGCACATGCGCTCAAGCCCAGGGCCAGTGTGAGGACTGTGATTCGGGCGATGGCGTTCATGGCGGTGCTTTCCTGTTGGTTCCGGCTATTTGTCCGGGCTGTCGATGGTCAGTGTCTGCGGCGCGGTGGTGCTGCTGGCCAGAGGCCCGCTGCGACCGACCCACTCACCGGCGGTCGGCTGACCGGCACGGGAGATGCGCGCAACCAGTTGGACTTCGGGGAAGTTCGACAGTTTCAATTGCGGCATCATCGCGTCGGCATCACCCAGTTCGACGGTCACCGGCAGATCGGCGACGGTCAGGCGCTTGGCCGCCAGCGGTGCCGGCGGGCCCGAGGTGGCGCGGGCAAAAATGAATACGCTGTCACCCGGTTGCACTTTGGCTTTGAGCTCGCTGGCCAGATCCACACGCACTTTCAACAACGCCGCCGCTTTCGCCGCCGGTGCCTGGGCGACCTTGCCGCCGCTGGCCTGCAGTTTTTCGGTGGCGCGGGTGATACCACCCTGCAGAGCCTCGCGGGATTTGTCCTGTGGTGGCAGTTGCGCCAGCAGACGGTTCCAGTAGTCGATGGCCTCCTGATAACGCTCGCCTTCGAACGCGGCGATGCCCAGCAGGCCGAGACTGGTGACTTCTTTCGGATCGGCTTTCAGCGCTTCATCGGTCAGAGCCTGAACCTTGTCCGACCATTTTTTGTTGTCGGCGAAGTATTGGGCCTGCGCCCACTGGCCGAGCAGTTCCGGCTGACGACCGGCCAGATTGACGGCACGCTCGAACATCTTCGCCGCATCAGCCGGACGATCCTGGGCCATGTAAGTGCGACCGAGGAAATACACGCCTTCAGCCGAATCCGGCTGCGCAGCGACTGCGCGTTCCAGACGCTGAGTCATTTCTTCCATCGACTGCGGCGCCTGGGCGAATTCCCGGGTCAGTTCGACCTTGTCGCTCGCGCCAAAGTGCAGGTACAAACCGAGGCCCAACACCGGCACCAGCACGGCTGCCAGCAATGGAAGTGGTTTACCCAAACGCGAAACCCGCGCCGGCGCCACACCTTCGGTGTCGGCCAGCAGTTCCCGGGCCGCTTCGGCGCGGCCGCTGTCCATTTGCGCAGCATCGAGCACGCCTTCAGCCTGCTGCAATTGCAGCTCGGCGACGCGTTCCTGATACAGCGCGACGTTGAGAGCGGTTCGATCCTCTTCACGCTGGGCGCGACGTTCGCGCAGAACGGGGATCAACAGAAAACTCAGGGCGACCAGAAGCAACAGCCCTGCGGCAAGCCAGAAATCAATCATTCTTGGTTTTTATCCAACAGTTGGTCGAGGCGCTGACGCTCTTCAGGAGACAGCGATTGCGGCGTCTCGGCGCGCTGCCCGCGACGGCGGCGGACAATCACGGCAATCACCACGAACCCACCCAGCAACAGGCCGGCCGGGCCGAACCAGAGCAACGCGGTCTTGGCATTGAGCGCCGGTTTGTAGCGGACGAAATCACCGTAGCGGTCGACCATGAAGTCGATGATCTGCTGATTGTCCTTGCCCTCGCCGAGCATGCGGAAAATCTCTTTGCGCAGGTCGGCGGCAATCGGCGCGTTGGAGTCGGCGATGTCCTGGTTCTGGCACTTGGGGCAGCGCAGTTCCTTGGTCAGTTCGCGGAAACGCTCGCGATCGCCTTCTTTGGCGAACTCGTAGGTGTCGATGGCGGCGTGGGCCACGCCGGCCAGGCTCAAGCCCAGCACCATGGCGGCTAAAAAGCGCTTCATGGCTTGGCCTCGTCGACCAGCGCCTGATACTTGGCCGCCAGTTTTTCCCGCCAGACCTGCTCGTCGATCACCCCGACGTACTTGTCGCGGATGATGCCCTTGGCGTCGATGAAGAAGGTTTCCGGCGCACCGTAGACACCGAGGTTCAGGCCCAGCGAGCCTTCGTCGTCGCGGATGTCCAGTTGATACGGATTGTGGAATTCGGCCAGCCACTTCAACGCATCGGCGTTGGTGTCCTTGTAGTTGATGCCGTAGATCACCACGCCGCGCTCGGCGAGCTTGTTCAGCACCGGGTGCTCGACCCGGCAGGAAATGCACCAGGTGCCCCAGACGTTGACCAGTGCCGGTTTGCCGAGAATGTCGGACTTGGTCAGGGTCTTGTCGCCCTGCACCGCCGGCAGGGAAAACTCCGGGAACGGTTTGCCGATCATCGCCGACGGCAGCTCCGCCGGATCCAGGTACAGACCGCGATAAAGGAATACGGCCACCAGCAGGAAAATCGCCAATGGCACCAGCATCAACCAACGTCTCATGCAGCGGCTCCTTCCATGCCCAGCGCTTCACGCACGCGGGCTTTGACCTTCACTCGATAACGCCGATCCAGCGCCGCCAGCAGACCACCGAAACCGGTCAGCAGACCGCCGAACCAGATCCAGCGCACAAACGGTTTCACATGCACCCGCACCGCCCAGGCGCCATCGCCCAGCGGTTCGCCCAGGGCGACATATAGGTCGCGGGTGAAACCGGCGTCGATCCCGGCCTCGGTCATCACCGAGTTCTGCACGGTGTACAGACGTTTTTCCGGGTGCAGCACGCTGATTTCCTGACCGTTGCGGATCACCCGGACGGTGCCCTTGTCGGAGGTGAAGTTCGGGCCTTCGAAGTGCTTGGCGCCTTCGAACACGAACTGATAACCGGCCAGGTCCATCGACTCGCCCGGTGCCAGACGCAGGTCGCGCTCGGCACTGTTCTGGCTCGACAACACCACGCCCAACGCACAGACGGCGATACCGAGGTGGGCGATCTGCATGCCCCAGTAACTGCGGGTCAGGGTCGGCAGGCCTTTGATCAGACCTTTGTGGCGGGTCTTGTCGAAGAGGTCGCGCACGCCGGCCAGCAACACCCAGGCCGCGAGCAGGAACGTTGCGATGACGGCCCAGTTGAAATCGCCGTAAGCGACACCGGCCACCACCGCCAGGGCAACGCTGCCCAGCAGCACCGGGGTCAGCATGCTGACCAGCCATTTAACCGGGGTGTCTTTCCAGCGCACGATCACGCCGACTGCCATCACCAGCATCAACAGCGCCATCAACGGAATGAACAACGCGTTGAAGTACGGCGGGCCGACCGACAGCTTGGCGCCGCTGATCGCGTCGAGAATCAGCGGATACAGCGTGCCGAGCAGGATCATCGACGCTGCCACGACCAGCACGAGATTGTTCCCCAGCAACAGGGTTTCCCGCGACCACAGGTTGAAGCCGACCTGGCTCTTGACCACCGGGGCGCGCAAGGCAAACAGGGTCAGCGAACCACCGACCACGAACAGCAGGAAGATCAGGATGAACACGCCTCGCTCAGGATCGGAGGCAAACGCGTGCACCGAGGTCAGCACGCCGGAACGCACGAGGAAAGTGCCGAGCAGGCTCAGGGAGAACGCGGCAATCGCCAGCAACACCGTCCAGCTCTTGAACACGCCACGTTTCTCGGTGACCGCCAGCGAGTGAATCAACGCCGTGCCCACCAGCCATGGCATGAATGAGGCGTTTTCCACCGGGTCCCAGAACCACCAGCCGCCCCAGCCGAGTTCGTAGTAAGCCCACCACGAACCGAGGGTGATGCCGATGCCGAGGAAAGCCCAGGCGACGATGGTCCACGGACGCGACCAACGTGCCCACGCCGCATCGAGACGACCGCCGAGCAGTGCGGCGATGGCAAACGCGAAGGCCACCGAGAAACCGACGTAACCCATGTAGAGCATCGGCGGATGGACGATCAGGCCGATGTCCTGCAGCAATGGGTTGAGGTCACGACCGTCGGCCGGGATCTGCGGCAGGATCCGCGAAAACGGGTTCGAGGTGAGGATCAGGAACAGCAGAAAACCGGTGCTGATCATGCCCATCACCGCCAGCACACGAGCGAGCATGACTTGCGGCAGTTGCCGGGAGAACACCGACACCGCGAAGGTCCAGCCGCCGAGGATCAACGCCCACAGCAGCAGCGACCCTTCGTGGGCGCCCCACACCGCGCTGAACTTGTAGTACCACGGCAAAGCACTGTTGGAGTTCATCGCGACGTAAGCCACGGAGAAATCGTCGGTCATGAATGCATAGGTCAGGCAACCGAAGGCGAACAGCAGGAACACGAACTGCCCCCACGCCGCCGGTTGGGCGAGACCCATCCACAGACGGTCGCCGCGCCAGGCACCGAGCAACGGCACCACGGCCTGCACCAGCGCGAAACACAGCGCCAGAATCATGGCCAGATGGCCCAACTCAGGAATGAAAATGCTGGATGTCATCGATCAACCCTCCTTCGCAGGGGTTGGCGCGGATTGACCGCTGTCCTTCAGGGCCTTGGTCACTTCCGGCGGCATGTATTTTTCGTCGTGCTTGGCCAGCACTTCATCGGCAACCACCACGCCGTCGGCGTTGAGCTTGCCCAGCGCGACGATGCCCTGCCCTTCGCGGAACAGGTCCGGCAGGATCCCGCGATAGGTGATGGTCACGGACTTGTTGAAGTCGGTGACCACGAATTTGACGTCCAGCGAATCCGTGGAGCGTTGCAGCGAGCCCTTCTCGACCATGCCGCCGGCGCGGATGCGGGTGTCCTGCGGCGCTTCGCCGTTGGCGATCTGGGTCGGGGTGTAAAACAGGTTGATGTTCTGCTGCAGGGCGCTCAGGGCCAGGCCGACGGCAGCGCCGACCCCGACCAGAATTGCCAGGATGATGATCAGACGCTTTTTGCGCAGCGGATTCACTTGCCGTTCTCCCGGCGCAGACGACGCGCCTCTTGTTGCAGATAGCGCTTGCGGGCCGCGATCGGCGCCGCCACGTTGAGGATCAGTACCGCCAGACAGATGCCGTAGGCCGACCAGACATACAGGCCGTGATGGCCCATGGCGAGGAAGTCGCCGAATGACGCGAAACTCATCGAGCGGCCTCCAGACTGTTCTGCACTTCTTCTTTCACCCAACTGGCGCGGGCTTCGCGCTTGAGCACTTCAAGGCGCATGCGCAGCAACAGCACGGCGCCGAAGAAACAGTAGAACCCCAGCACCGTCAGCAACAGCGGCAGCCACATCTCTACGGGCATCGCCGGTTTTTCGGTGAGGGTGAAGGTCGCGCCCTGGTGCAGGGTGTTCCACCACTCCACCGAGTATTTGATGATCGGGATGTTGATCACGCCGACGATGGCCAGCACCGCGCAGGCCTTGGCGGCGCTGTCGCGGTTGCTGATGGCGTTGCCCAGCGCGATCACGCCGAAATACAGGAACAGCAGAATCAGCATCGAGGTCAGACGCGCGTCCCAGACCCACCACGAACCCCAGGTCGGTTTGCCCCAGATCGCCCCGGTGACCAGCGCCACGGCGGTCATCCAGGCACCGATCGGCGCGGCGCATTGCAGGGCGACGTCGGCCAGTTTCATCTTCCACACCAGCCCGACCACACCGCACACCGCCAGCATCACGTAGATCGACTGAGCGAGCATCGCGGCGGGAACGTGGATATAGATGATGCGAAAGCTGTTGCCTTGCTGATAGTCCGGCGGCGCGAAGGCCAGGCCCCAGATGACGCCAACGCAGATCAGCAACAACGCGGCGAGGCTCAACCACGGCAAAAACTTGCTGCTGATGCCGTAGAACCACTTGGGCGAGCCGAGCTTGTGAAACCAGGTCCAGTTCATACTGTTTCCATCACGGGTGCCGCTCATCGGTGTGAGCAGTCTCAGGGTCTTTGCTGGTTAAATTTTAACCAGACCTCATTATTCGCCGACGCTGATCTTCAGGCCAGCCGCTATTGCAAAAGGTGTCAGGGTTATCGCCAGGGCGGTCAGGCTGCCAAGCCACAACAGATAACCAAGCGCCGGCATGCCCTGCAACGCCGCCTGCAAGGCGCCACTGCCGAGGATCAACACCGGGATGTACAACGGCAGAATCAGCAGCGCCAGCAACAGGCCTCCGCGTTTCAGACCGACCGTCAGCGCCGCGCCCACCGCGCCGAGCAAGCTCAGCACCGGTGTTCCCAGCAGCAACGAAAGCAGCAATACCGGCAGACACGCAGCCGGCAACCCGAGCATCAACGCCAGTAACGGCGAGAGCAAAACCAGTGCCAGCCCGGAAAAAAGCCAGTGTGCCAGCACCTTGGCCAATACCAGAAGTGGCAGGGGGTGCGGCGAAAGGACCCACTGTTCAAGGGAGCCATCTTCGAAATCACTGCGGAAAAGCCCGTCCAGCGAGAGCAGGACCGACAACAGTGCCGCCACCCAGACTAACCCCGGGGACAAGTTTTGCAATACTTGAGTTTCCGGTCCGACGGCCAGCGGGAACAGCGCGATGACGATGGCGAAGAAAATCAGCGGATTGGCCAGCTCCGCCGGGCGGCGGAACAGCAGTCGGGACTCACGGGCAACCAGCAGGCCGAACACACTCATACCGCCCAATTCCCCAGGTCGATGTCGCGATAACCGGCCGGCATCCGGCTCAGCGTGTGGTGGGTGGTGAGCACCACCAGCCCTCCCCGTTCGCAGTGCCCGGCCAGGTGTTCTTCAAGCTGTGCCACGCCCTGTTTGTCCAGCGCAGTGAACGGTTCATCGAGAATCCACAACGGCGGGCTATCGAGATACAACCGCGCCAGCGCCACGCGGCGCTGCTGGCCGGCGGACAGGCTGTGGCAGGGAACATCCTCGAAACCACGCAATCCAACCGCCGCCAGGGCCTGCCAGATCGCGTCGCGTTCGGCGGGTTGATGCAGGGCGCAGAGCCAGGCGAGATTTTCTTCCGGGGTGAGCAAGTCCTTGATCCCGGCAGCATGGCCGATCCACAGCAGGTTGCGCGCCAGTTCGCTGCGTTGCTCGCCCAGTGGCTTGCCGTTGAGCAATACCTGGCCATCGGTCGGCTGCATCAGACCGGCCAGCAAACGCAGCAAACTGGTCTTGCCGCTGCCGTTGGGGCCGCTGATCTGCACCATATCGCCACTGGCCAGTCTCAATTCGAGATTGTCGAAGAGCAGTCTGAGATCACGTTCACACGCGAGGGCGACGGTTTGCAGGACAGGACTGGTCAAGGGATCACGGGCCTTATACGGTTCAAGTCGGCTCTGGCGCGGCCGTTAAAGAGTTGCAGCATAAATGCAATGACGGCTCAATCCAGAGAGCTGCGTCAAACAATTGCTATGTTTTTTGAACGAATGGAAGGACGGGCGGCATTATACATGGCGTCCCCCGCTCTCCCGAGTGCATTTTCCTCAGGTTGTGTCCGCGTATGACAGGCGAAATGAACATCCTCCCGCTCCCGCCCACCGCCCCGGCGACCGTTCGCCCGCAGGTGGGTGAGCTGCTGAAGTTGCTGACGCCGGTCGACGGGCTGATTGCCGCCGGCCAGAGCGCCAAGGCCGAGGTGTTGTCGCTCAAGCAGGCGGATCAGACCTTTCAATTGCTGCTCAAGGTGACGCTGGACAGCGGCCGTCAGACCACCGTGCAGGCGACCAGCAATCTGCCGCTGCCTCAGGGCACCAGTCTGGCGATCACCCAGCCGTCAGCGGGCAATCTGGCGATCACCGTGCAACAGGCCATCGCCAGCAGCGTCGCCACCCTCACCCGCATCGACACCGCGCAATTGCCGGTTGGCACGCTGCTGCAAGGCAAGGTGCTGACGGCTCAGACCTTGCCGCAGGTGCCGGGGCAGCCGACCGTATACCGCTCGATGGTCAGCCTGCTCAACACCGCGTTGAGCGGCAGCACCTTGACCATCGACAGCCCGCAACCGCTGCGCATCGGCACCCTGCTGTCGGCGCTGGTGCAGGACTCGCAGACCCTGAAGTTTCTGCCGCTGAGCAATCGCCAGGAACAACTGGCGGTCAGCCAGCAGCTGGTCAGCCAGCAAAGCCGTCAGGGCTCCCTCGACGGCTTGCTGAAAATGCTCCAGAGCCTGCCCCCCGCCACCGATCAGACGTCCCAGGATTTGCGCGCCGCCGTGGACAAACTGCTCGCCAACCTGCCGGACGTGCAGCAACTGAGCACCCCAAAAGGTCTGGCCCAGGCGCTGGCCAACAGCGGTGTGTTCCTCGAAACCAAACTGCTGACCGGGCAGAACCCGACGCTGGCCCCGGACATGAAAGCCGATCTGCTCAAGCTGATCGCCCAACTCACCCCCGGCCTGCCCGGCAACACCAACCTGAATGCGATCATCGCCGCCAACACCCTGGCTCAGGCATTGCCGAGCTTTGTGCGCAACGCCCTCGGCATGCTCGGTCAGGTCAGCGCAAAACCGGTGCCGAGCAGTTTCCCGTTGCCCGAGCGACTGCTGCAAAGCCTGGAAGGTGAAGGCGATCTGGAGCATTTGCTGCGCCTCGCCGCAGCCGCCGTGTCGCGCCTGCAAAGCCATCAGCTGTCGAGTCTGGAACAGACCGGCGTCACCGATGACGGTCGTCTGCTCAGCACCTGGCAGCTGGAAATCCCGATGCGCAACCTGCAGGACATCGTGCCGTTGCAGGTCAAGTTCCAGCGCGAAGAAGCACCGGAGAAACAGGAAGCGAACGAGCAGCGCCGCGATGAGCGCGAACCGAAGCAGCAACTGTGGCGCGTCGATCTGGCGTTCGACATGGAACCGCTGGGGCCGATGCAGATTCAGGCACAGTTGATCAGCGGCAGCCTGTCCAGTCAGTTGTGGGCCGAGCGGCCGTACACCGCGAGTCTGATCGAAAGCAACCTGACCGCCCTGCGTCAACGCCTGCTGGATTCCGGGCTGAACGTCGGCGACCTCGACTGCCACCTCGGCACCCCGCCGCAAGGCATCCAAACCCGCCTCGAACACCGCTGGGTCGACGAAACCGCATGAATGACACCACCGCTCCACGCCAGGCCATCGCCCTCAAATACGACGGCAGCCACGCCCCGACCCTTACCGCCAAGGGCGACGAAGAACTGGCCGAAGAAATCCTGCGGATCGCCCGCGACTGTGAAGTGCCGATCTACGAAAACGCCGAACTGGTGAAACTGCTGGCGCGAATGGAACTGGGCGACAGCATCCCCGAAGAGCTGTACCGCACGATCGCCGAGATCATCGCGTTTGCCTGGAACCTCAAGGGCAAGTTTCCGGCGGGACAGGACCCGGACGCACCGATGGTCGAGAAAGACGTCACCGAACGCGGCGACGATTACTGAAGGCAAAAAAAACGCAGCCATCGATGACTGCGATTTTTTTCGCTGATTGTTCCCACGCTCTGCGTGGGAACACCCGCCCGTGACGCTCTGCGTCACCCTTCACACGCGGAACGCGGAGCGTTCCAAGATGCATTCCCACGCAGACGGTTCGACGCCTCGACGTGGGAACGATCCAGGTGTGACGACTAGTTCTTGTGCAGCTTGCGCATCAACTCCGCCTCAGCCTGGGTCAACCCGCAGGACTGAGTCAGCTCATCGACACTCGCGCCCATCCCCACCAGTTTCGCCGCCTGGGCGAATGACAGGCTGGAAGGATCGCGCTGTTCGAGCTGGGAGAGTTTGTCCGGGATCGGACTGACCACCGCGCGCAGCTCGTGCAGGGCTTCGCCCATGCGCACGTTGCCGTTCTGGTAATCGTCGACACGTTTGGCCAGGTCCCTGATGCGCTGATCACGCAGCGCATCGCCCTGGGCCTGTTGCGCAGCGATCACGCGCTGCGCCTTGATGTACGCCAGAAACATCGCCAGCGTGCCTGCCCAGAACAGGAACAGGACAATGACCGCTACCTCGAGAATCAATCAGATGTTCTCCAGTTCCGACCACTCTTCTTCGCTCATCATCTTGTCCAGCTCGACCAGGATCAGCAACTCGTTGTTCTTGTTGCACACGCCCTGAATGAACTTGGCCGACTCTTCGTTACCGACGTTCGGTGCAGTCTCGATTTCCGACTGACGCAGGTAAACCACTTCAGCCACGCTGTCGACCATGATGCCCACGACCTGCTTGTCGGCTTCGATGATGACGATACGGGTGTTGTCGCTGATCTCACCGCTCATCAGGCCGAAGCGCTGACGGGTGTCGATCACGGTCACCACGTTGCCGCGCAGGTTGATGATGCCCAGCACGTAGCTTGGCGCACCCGGAACCGGAGCGATCTCGGTGTAGCGCAGGACTTCCTGAACGCGCATCACGTTGATGCCGTAGGTTTCGTTGTCCAGCTTGAAGGTCACCCATTGCAGGATCGGATCTTCGGAACCCTTTGCCGCCGTAGCCTTGTCGTTCATACCCTAGCCCCTCGAAAAACCGCGCCTGGCGGTGTGTGTTTCGTTCGCCGGCATTTGAATGCCGGTACTGTCTTTATGTCGGTTTGTGGTTCGGCTTACTGCCGGACATGTGCTTTGCCCCACCGCTGGCGATCAACTCGGCCAGTGCGGAAACATCGAGCAAGGCGCACATGTGTTCAATCACCGTGCCGGCGAGCCATGGCCGCTGACCCCGGTGACTTCTCCATTTGATTTCATTCGGGTCCAGACGCAACGAGCGACTGACCTGATGCACCGCCAGGCCCCACTCGTAACCCTGCACCGAAATCACGTATTGCAGGCCCTGACGGAAATCATCGCGGTAGCGATCCGGCATGACCCAGCGTGCGGTGTCCAGCACCTTCAGATTCCCGGCCTGGCTTGGCAGGATGCCGAGGAACCATTCCGGCTGACCGAACAGCGGCGTCAGCTCATGGCCGGCCAGCGAATAGATCGAGCCGAGGCACACCAGCGGCACCGCCAGCGTCAGCCCGGCCACGTCGAACAACAGGCATTCGAACGCTTCCGAAGCCCAGGCGGGACGACCGTCGGTTTCCACCGGTGGCGGCGTGTTGCTGGGTGGCAGATGCACTTCCACCAGTGGCGCAACCAAGGTCGGTTCGACCGGGGCTGGCGCAGGCGCTACAGGCTCGGGCTCTGGCGCCGCCTGAGCCCGTGGCGTTTGCAGAAGTTGGGTTTGCAGCAGCGGTGCCAGGGTCGATACCACGCGCACCGGCTCAGGCTCTTTGATCAACGTCGCAGGTGCCTTCGCTACCTCAGCGGCAGGCGCGGCAACCGGAGCCACCGGCCTGGCGGCTTTTTGCGCATCCCGGGCCTGCTCTTCAAGCACGGCGGCCTGGAATTCATCGAGCGCCGCAGCGGTCTCGATCACCTCGACCGGCGCTGCGATTTCCTGCTCGACCTCGTCCGTCACTTCCTGCAGCAAGCCGTCCAGATAGGACTGCAACGCCAGTTGCGGCTTGGACGTCAGCTTGATCGGCCGATTCATGCTCAGGCCACCTGCGGAACAAGTTGCTGCGCCAGCAGATGCTTGAGCAGCGCGCGGTAAGCCAGCACGCCCCGGCTCTTGCCGTCGAACTGCGAAGGGGTGACACCGGCACGACTGGCGTCACGCAGACGGGTATCGACCGGGATGTAACCCTGCCAGATCTCGTCGGGGAATTTGTCGCGCAGCACGCGCAAGGTGCCCATCGACGCCTGGGTGCGGCGGTCGAACAGGGTCGGCACGATGCTGAACGGCAGCGCCTGTTTGCGTGAGCGGTTGATCATCGCCAGGGTGTTGACCATGCGCTCCAGGCCTTTGACGGCCAAATGCTCGGTCTGCACCGGGATCACCAGTTGCTGACTGGCGGCCAGCGCGTTGACCATCAGCACGCCGAGCAATGGCGGGCTGTCGATGATCGCGTAATCGAAGTCCTGCCACAGCTGCGCCAGACTCTTGGCGATCACCAGACCCAGGCCACTCTGCCCCGGCGACTGGCGCTCGAGGGTGGCCAGCGCAGTGCTCGATGGCAACAGGGAAATGCGTTCGTCGCTGGTCGACAGCAGCAGTTGGCCCGGCAGGCCTTGCGGCACGCTGCCCTTGTGTAGAAACAGGTCGTAGTTACTGTGTTCCAGGCTGTCGGGGTCGTAACCGAAATAGCTGGTCATCGAGCCGTGCGGGTCGAGATCGACCACGACCACGCGCTTGCCCGCCTCTGCCAGCAAACCGGCTAAAGCGATGGAAGAAGTGGTTTTACCAACACCACCCTTTTGATTGGCGACTGCCCAGACTCTCATTCGGATCGTTCCTCCCGGCCGGGATACTCGGCCGAGACATGGTTCAGCGTATTAATGCGGGCGACGGAGAATTGACGGCACTCTCGCGTCCCGGCGTCTTGACCGGGGTCGGTGCAGTTTGTGTGCCAGCACGCTTCAACGCGGCGTCCGGTTGCGCATGAGCGGTTCCGGTGCCGGTGAGGCTGCGGCGCACATCGAGATTGCGCGACACCACCAGTACCACACGACGGTTTTTCGCCCGGCCTTCAGCGGTGGCGTTGTTGGCCACCGGCTGGAATTCGCCGTAGCCCACCGAGGCCAGGCGGCCAGGGTTCACACCCTGCATCGCCAGCATGCGCACGATGCTCGCCGAACGCGCCGAGGACAGTTCCCAGTTGGTCGGGTACTGCGCAGTGCGGATCGGTTGATCGTCGGTGAAGCCTTCGACGTGGATCGGGTTGTCGAACGGTTTGAGGATCGCCGCGACCTTGTCGATGATGTTGAACGCGATGTCGCTCGGCATCGCATCACCGCTGCCGAACAACAGGCTGGAGTTGAGTTCGATCTCGACCCAAAGCTCGTTGCCGCGCACGGTCATCTGGTTCGAGGAGATCAGGTCGCCGAACGCAGCGCTGATGTCATCGGCGATGCTTTTCAGCGGATCGCTGGCTCCGGCGATACCGGCGTCGACCTGTTCGGCGTCCTTGACCAGCGGCTTGGCCGGGGTAACGGTCTTCGGTCGTTCTTCGCCGATCGGAATCGGCTTTAGCGCACGGTCGGAGTCGGTGAAGACCCCGATCAGCGCTTCGGAGATGATCTTGTACTTGCCTTCGTTGATCGACGAGATGGAGTACATCACCACGAAAAAGGCAAAGAGCAAGGTAATGAAGTCGGCGTAGGAAACCAGCCAGCGTTCATGGTTTACGTGCTCTTCATGCTGGCGACGACGTGCCATGAGGTCAGTCCCTTAATCCATGAAGCCCTGAAGCTTCAACTCGATGGAGCGTGGGTTTTCACCTTCAGCGATCGACAAAATACCTTCCAACAACATTTCGCGATAACGCGACTGCCGCAACGCGATTGACTTGAGCTTGGCGGCCACCGGCAACAGGATCAGGTTGGCACTGGCCACACCGTAGATGGTGGCGACGAACGCAACCGCGATACCGTTGCCCAGTTGCGACGGATCGGCCAGGTTGCCCATCACGTGGATCAGGCCCATCACCGCACCGATGATGCCAATGGTCGGCGCGTAGCCGCCCATGCTTTCAAACACTTTGGCGGCCTCGATGTCGCGGGCTTCCTGAGTGTAGAAATCCACTTCGAGGATGCTGCGGATCGCTTCCGGCTCGGCGCCGTCGACCAGCAGTTGCAGGCCCTTGCGCGAGTAGGCGTCGGGCTCGGCATCCGCCACGCCTTCCAGGCCCAGCAGGCCTTCCTTGCGGGCGGTGAGACTCCAGTTGACCACGCGATCGATGCCGCCGGCCAGGTCCACCCGCGGCGGGAAAAAGATCCAGGCCAGAATCTGCATGGCGCGCTTGAACGCGCTCATCGGCGATTGCAGCAGCGCGGCACCGATGGTGCCACCAAGCACGATCAGCGCCGCCGGGCCGTTGGCCAGCGCGCCGAGGTGACCGCCTTCAAGGTAGTTGCCGCCGATGATGGCGACGAACGCCATGATGATCCCGATAAGGCTTAGAACATCCATCAGACGCACGCCTCGACCAAGTGCTTGCCGATATCGTCCAGGCTGTACACCGCGTCGGCGAGGTCAGCTTTGACGATGGCCATCGGCATGCCGTAAATCACGCAACTGGCTTCGTCCTGGGCCCAGACCGTGCTGCCGCCCTGCTTGAGCAGGCGCGCACCTTCACGGCCGTCGGCGCCCATGCCGGTCAGTACCACCGCCAGAACTTTGTCACTGTAGGATTTGGCTGCAGAACCGAAGGTGATGTCCACGCACGGCTTGTAGTTCAGACGTTCGTCGCCCGGCAGGATTTTCACCGCGCCACGGCCATCGATCATCATCTGCTTGCCACCCGGTGCCAGCAGCGCCAGGCCCGGACGCAGGATGTCGCCATCCTCGGCTTCCTTGACGCTGATGCGGCACAGCTTGTCCAGACGTTCGGCGAAGGCCTTGGTAAAGGCCGCCGGCATGTGCTGGATCAGCACGATCGGCGCCGGGAAGCTGGCCGGCAACTGGGTCAGGACCCGTTGCAGCGCGACCGGGCCGCCGGTCGATGTACCAATGGCGACGAGCTTGTAGTTCTTGCGTTTCGGCGCCGGCGACGAAGCGCTGGCCGCTGGCGCGCGAGTCGGTGCGGGCGCGGGCGCCGGACGGGCCGGAGCGCTGTGGCTGCCAAAGCTCGACGGCGCTGCTGCCGGAGTCGGTGCAGGCGTCGGTGCAGCGGCAGGCGCCGGCGCACTGTAGGCACTGAAACGACGGTTACTGCGCGAGATGCTGTGAACCTTCTCGCACAGCAGTTGCTTGACCTTCTCCGGATTGCGGGAGATGTCTTCAAAATTCTTCGGCAGGAAATCCACCGCGCCGGCATCCAGCGCATCCAGGGTGACCCGGGCGCCTTCGTGCGTCAGCGAGGAGAACATCAACACCGGTGTCGGGCAGCGCTGCATGATGTGCCGCACGGCCGTGATGCCATCCATCATCGGCATCTCGTAGTCCATGGTGATCACGTCCGGCTTGAGGGCCAGGGCCTGATCGATCGCCTCTTTACCGTTGGTTGCCGTGCCGACAACCTGGATGCTCGGATCCGCTGAAAGAATTTCCGAGACGCGGCGGCGGAAAAAACCCGAATCGTCCACCACCAGGACTTTGACTGCCATAAACACTCCATTAGGTGCGGCGGGACGTCGTCGCCCCGCCACCCCGGATTCAAATACGCCGTGCGGCGTAACGCTTGAGCATGCTCGGAACATCGAGAATCAGTGCAATGCGGCCGTCACCGGTGATGGTGGCGCCGGACATGCCCGGAGTTCCCTGGAGCATCTTGCCCAGTGGCTTGATGACCACTTCTTCCTGGCCGACCAGTTGATCGACGACGAAGCCGATCCGCTGGGTGCCCACCGAAAGGATCACCACATGGCCTTCGCGCTGCTCTTCGTGAGCGGCGGAGCTGACCAGCCAGCGCTTGAGGTAGAACAATGGCAGCGCCTTGTCCCGCACGATCACCACTTCCTGGCCGTCCACCACGTTGGTGGTCGACAGGTCGAGGTGGAAGATTTCGTTGACGTTCACCAGCGGGAACGCGAACGCCTGATTGCCGAGCATCACCATCAGGGTCGGCATGATCGCCAGCGTCAGCGGCACCTTGATGACAATCTTCGAGCCCTGGCCCTTGGTCGAGTAGATGTTGATCGAACCGTTGAGCTGGGAAATCTTGGTCTTCACCACGTCCATGCCGACACCGCGGCCGGACACGTCGGAGATCTCGGTCTTGGTCGAGAAACCCGGGGCGAAAATCAGGTTGTAGCACTCGGTGTCGCTCAGGCGATCGGCGGCATCCTTGTCCATCACACCGCGTTTCACGGCGATGGCACGCAGGACGTTCGGGTCCATGCCTTTGCCGTCGTCGGAGATCGACAGCAGGATGTGGTCGCCTTCCTGCTCGGCCGCCAGGATCACCTTGCCGCCACGGGCCTTGCCCGAGGCTTCGCGTTCTTCCGGCGACTCGATGCCGTGGTCGACCGCGTTGCGCACCAAGTGGACCAGCGGGTCGGCCAGGGCCTCGACGAGGTTCTTGTCGAGGTCGGTCTCTTCGCCCACCAGTTCCAGGTTGATCTCTTTCTTGAGCTGACGAGCCAGGTCGCGAACCAGACGCGGGAAGCGGCCGAAGACTTTCTTGATCGGCTGCATCCGGGTCTTCATGACGGCGGTCTGCAAGTCGGCGGTGACCACGTCGAGGTTCGACACGGCTTTCTGCATCGACTCGTCGCCGCTGTTCAGGCCCAAACGCACCAGACGGTTACGTACCAGCACCAGTTCGCCGACCATGTTCATGATTTCGTCGAGACGTGCAGTGTCCACACGTACGGTGGTCTCGGCTTCGCTCGCCGGTTTTTCCGGTGGCGGCGTCGCCGGTGCACGGGCCGGAGCCGGTGCAGCAGCGGCGGCAGGCTTGGCCGGCTCGGCTTTCGGCTCAGGTGCTTTTGCAGCAGGTTTTGCCGCAGCGGCCGGGGCCTTCGCAGCAGGTGTTGCAACAGCCGAAGAATTACTGGCAGTCACGACGGCACCGGTGGCGACGTCAGTGAACTTGCCTTTGCCATGCAGATCGTCGAGCAGCGATTCGAACTCGTGATCGCTGATCAGATCGCTACCGGCCGCAGCCGCTGCCGGAGCAGCCGTTGCAGGGACCGAAGCAATCGCCGACTCCAGCGCATCAACGGCAAAGTTGCCCTTGCCGTGCAACTGATCGAGCAAGGCTTCGAATTCGTCGTCGGTGATGTCCGAGCTGTCGCCCGCCGCCGGAGCAGCAGGTGCAGCAGCAGCCGGAGCCACGGCGTCGGCCGCGAACTGGCCTTTGCCATGCAACTGGTCGAGCAGCGACTCGAACTCGGCGTCGGTGATTTCATCGCTGGCCGCTTCGGTGGAAGCAGGTGCAGCGGCAGCCGCCGGGGCTTCGGCTTCGGCCTTGACGGCGTTCAGCGAGTCCAGCAACTGTTCAAATTCGTTATCGGTGATGTCACCCGAATCACCTTCGACGACCAGTTCTTCGATCATCTCGGCAACCGGCGAAGCCGGGGCTTCATCCGCCGATTGCGGTTCGGCCAGACGCGCCAGGGCGGCTAGCAGTTCCGGGGTGGCGGCGGTGATCGGGCTGCGATCGCGGACTTCGCTGAACATGCTGTTCACCGCGTCCAGCGCTTCGAGCACCACGTCCATCAGTTCTGCATCGACGCGCCGTTCACCCTTGCGAAGGATGTCGAACACGTTTTCGGCGATGTGACAGCACTCCACCAGCTCGTTGAGCTGAAGGAAGCCGGCGCCCCCTTTTACAGTGTGGAAACCGCGAAAAATTGCGTTGAGCAGATCTGCGTCATCCGGGCGGCTTTCCAGCTCGACCAGTTGTTCGGACAGTTGCTCAAGAATCTCGCCGGCCTCAACCAGGAAATCCTGAAGGATCTCTTCATCGGCGCCGAAGCTCATTAATGGGGTGCTCCTACAGGTCTAAAAACCCAAAAAAACTCAAAATCCAAGGCTGGATAGCAAATCGTCCACATCGTCCTGACCGGACACAACGTCTTCTCGTTTATCGGCATGAATCTGCGGACCTTCACCCTGCGAGAGATGTTTTTGTGGATCTTTTTCAGCAAGCATCGCCGCACGGTCATGTTCGATGCCCGCAAAGCGGTCCACCTGGCTGGCCATGAGCACGAGCTTGAGCAGGTTGCTTTCGACTTCGGTGACCAATTGGGTCACGCGCTTGATCACCTGACCGGTGAGGTCCTGGTAATCCTGGGCGAGCAGAATGTCATTCAGATTGCTCGACACCGCGCGGTTGTCCGCGCTGCTGCGTGCCAGAAAACCGTCGACCCGGCGCGCCAGTTCGCGGAACTCTTCAGCCCCGACCTCACGGCGCATGAAGCGGCCCCAATCGGCGCTCAAGGCCTGGGCTTCGTCAGCCAGGCCATTGACCACAGGGGTCGCGCTTTCCACCAGATCCATGGTGCGGTTGGCGGCAGCTTCGGTCAGTTTGACCACGTAGCCCAGGCGCTCGGTAGCGTCGGTAATTTGCGACACTTCCTCAGCCTGCGGCATGTGCGGATCGATCTGGAAATTGACGATCGCACTGTGCAGTTCACGCGTGAGCTTGCCCACTTCCTGGTACAGGCCACGGTCACGGGTCTGATTGAGCTCATGGATCAGTTGCACGGCGTCGCCGAACTTGCCTTTTTCAAGGCTTTCGACCAGTTCGACCGCGTGTTTTTTCAGGGTCGACTCAAAATCGCCCTGTGAAGATTCGTTATGCTCCATAGCTCCCCCGCGCGTTCATCAGCCGATGCGTTCGAAAATCTTCTCGATTTTTTCTTTCAACGCCTGGGCCGTGAAAGGTTTGACCACGTAGCCGTTCACGCCGGCCTGGGCCGCTTCGATGATCTGCTCGCGCTTGGCTTCAGCGGTCACCATCAGCACCGGCAGGTGCTTGAGCTTTTCATCGGCACGCACGTGGCGCAGCAGGTCGATACCGGTCATGCCGGGCATGTTCCAGTCGGTCACCAGAAAGTCGATGCTGCCGCTGTTGAGCACCGGAATGGCAGTGGTGCCATCGTCGGCTTCAACGGTGTTGGTGAACCCCAGATCACGCAACAGGTTCTTGATGATCCGCCGCATCGTTGAGAAGTCATCAACGATGAGGATTTTCATGTCTTTGTTCAATTCGACCTCCAAGCAGTCTTAAACGCGCCCAGCACCTGGACGCGCCATTTCAATCAATCCGGCAAAACACTCGATGACTGTCTGGAGCACAACAGATCGAGACCGGTGCCGTTCACCACCGCACCAGCCTCGTTCGCAGTGTCCCCACACTGCCTTCAGCGCGCTCGCCACTCCCCCAAACGCCCCCGCAAGCGGGCCGCGCACTGGCTGTGTAACTGGCTGACCCGCGATTCACTGACGCCAAGGACTTCACCGATCTCCTTGAGGTTCAGCTCTTCGTCGTAGTACAGCGCCAACACCAGTCGCTCACGCTCCGGCAAATTGGCAATCGCGTCCGCCAGCGCGGCCTGGAAACGTTCGTCTTCCAGATCGCGCGACGGCTCCAGATGAGCACTGGCGCCATCCTCGTGCAGCCCTTCGTGTTCGCCGTCCTGCAACAGGTCGTCGAAACTGAACAGCCGGCTGCCCAGGGTGTCGTTCAAAATCCCGTAGTAATCGTCGAGACTCAATTGGAGTTCGGCCGCAACTTCGTGATCTTTAGCGTCACGGCCGGTTTTAGCTTCAATCGAGCGAATTGCGTCGCTGACCATGCGGGTATTGCGGTGAACCGAGCGTGGCGCCCAGTCCCCTTTTCGGACTTCGTCGAGCATCGCACCACGGATCCGGATGCCCGCGTACGTTTCAAAACTGGCGCCCTTGCTGGCGTCGTATTTGGTCGAGACTTCGAGCAGGCCGATCATCCCGGCCTGGATCAGGTCTTCGACCTGCACACTGGCCGGCAATCGCGCCAGCAAGTGGTAGGCGATGCGTTTGACCAGTGGCGCGTAACGCTCGATCAGCTCGTACTGCGCGTCACGCGCCGACTTTTTGTAAAGGTTCATACCGCTGGCGGTCATAGCACAGGTCCTGCCGTTTGCTGCACGAGGCGCTCGACGAAAAATTCGAGGTGGCCGCGCGGGTTGGCGGGCAGCGGCCAGGTGTCGACCTTCTGTGCGATCGCCTTGAACGCCAGTGCGCACTTGGAACGCGGGAAGGCTTCATAGACCGCACGCTGCTTCTGCACCGCCTTGCGCACGCTTTCGTCGTAGGGCACCGCGCCGACGTATTGTAGGGCGACGTCGAGGAAGCGATCCGTGACCTTGGTCAACTTGGCGAACAGGTTGCGACCTTCCTGCGGGCTCTGGGCCATGTTGGCCAGGACGCGGAAGCGGTTCATGCCGTAGTCGCGGTTAAGCAGTTTGATCAGCGCGTAGGCGTCGGTGATCGAGGTCGGCTCGTCACAGACCACCAGCAACACTTCCTGGGCTGCGCGCACGAAACTGACTACCGAGTCACCAATACCCGCAGCGGTGTCGATCACCAGCACGTCGAGGTTGTCGCCGATGTCGCTGAACGCCTGAATCAGGCCGGCATGCTGGGCCGGGCTCAGGTGAACCATGCTCTGGGTGCCGGAAGCGGCCGGCACGATGCGGATCCCGCCGGGGCCCTGCAACAGCACGTCGCGCAGCTCGCAGCGGCCTTCGATCACGTCGGCCAGGGTGCGTTTGGGTGTGAGGCCCAGCAGAACGTCGACGTTCGCCAGCCCCAGGTCGGCGTCCAGCAGCATGACCCGACGGCCAAGCTCTGCCAGCGCCAGGGACAAGTTCACTGACACATTAGTCTTGCCGACGCCACCTTTGCCGCCGGTCACCGCGATCACCTGTACGGGATGCATGCTGCCCATGTTATTTCTTTACCTTGTCTTGCATAGACGGAGGCCACATTACTGGCTGCGCGTTCACAACCGGAACAATGCATGGCAGACCATCGATGTAGGTACAAAAACGGTTCATTACCTCAGCCAACCTGCTTGGTCGGACTGTGGTAGATATCAGCGAACATGTCAGCCATGGCTTCTTCGCTGGGTTCTTCCTGCATTTGCACACTGACGGCGCGGCTGACCAGTTGATGACGGCGCGGCAGATGCAGATCATCCGGAATACGCGGCCCATCGGTCAGGTAGGCGACCGGCAGTTCGTGACTGATCGCCAGGCTCAGCACTTCGCCAAGGCTGGCCGTCTCATCCAGTTTAGTCAGGATGCAGCCGGCGAGCCCGCAACGCTTGTAACTGTGATACGCGGCGGTTAGAACCTGTTTCTGGCTGGTGGTTGCCAGCACCAGATAATTTTTCGACCGAATGCCACGACCGGCCAGACTTTCCAGCTGCATGCGCAGCGCCGGATCGCTGGCTTGCAGGCCGGCGGTATCGATCAGCACCACGCGTTTGCGCAGCAGTGGATCCAGCGCCTGCACCAGGGACTGGCCCGGATCGACGTGGGTCACCGACACATTGAGGATGCGACCCAGAGTCTTGAGCTGCTCCTGCGCGCCGATACGGAAACTGTCCATGCTCACCAGCGCGATGTTCTGCGCGCCGTACTTGAGCACGTAACGGGCGGCCAGTTTGGCCAGGGTAGTGGTTTTGCCCATGCCGGCAGGACCGACCATGGCAATCACCCCACCCTCTTCCAGCGGCTCGACTTCCGGCACGGCGATCATCCGCGCCAAGTGCGCCAGCAGCATGCGCCAGGCCTGACGGGGTTCGTCGATCTCGGTGATCATCGACAGCAGATCACGGGACAGCGGGCCGGACAAACCGATGCGTTGCAGACGACGGTACAGATTGGCCTGAGCCGGACGGCTGCCTTGCAGCTGGTTCCAGGCCAGGGTGCCGAGTTGCACTTCCATCAGTTCGCGCAGGCTGTTGAGCTCGAAACGCATCGAGTCCAGAGCACGCGGATCAACGCCAGCGGAAACCGCTGCAGGCGCCGGTGCCGGACGGGCCGGAGCTTCGTAGGTCGGTTCGGTCAGCGGTTCGGCAGCGGTCAGCGGCAGGCCGGCCGTCAACGGCAGCCCGGCGAACAGCTGGCGATTGGTGTTGCCGTCGGCTTCGCCACGCAGGCTCAGTTCGGCCTGGGCGGTGACGATGCGCGACTGGGTCTTGCGCAGTTCATCCTCGAGCTCCATGTTCGGAACACGCGGGGCCAGCGCCGACAGTTTGTAATCGAGCGCCGCCGTCAGCTCGACGCCGCCGGCAATGCGGCGGTTGCCAATGATGGCGGCATCAGCGCCCAGCTCATCACGAACCAGCTTCATGGCCTGACGCATATCGGCGGCGAAAAAACGCTTAACTTGCATAAACCACTACCTCAGCCGTTGGGCCCTACTGTCGCAACGATGGTCACTTGCTTGTTGTCCGGAATTTCCTGGTAGGCCAGCACATGCAGTCCGGGAACTGCCAGGCGACCAAAGCGCGAGAGCATCGCGCGAACCGGGCCTGCTACCAACAGGATCACCGGCTGACCTTGCATTTCCTGGCGCTGCGCCGCTTCGATCAGCGAACGCTGCAGCTTCTCGGCCATGCTCGGCTCCAGCAGAACGCCCTCTTCCGAGCCTTGTCCTGCCTTCTGCAGACTATTGAGCAATATTTGTTCCAACCTTGGCTCCAGCGTGATAACTGGCAGCTCCGACTCAGTCCCTACAATGCTTTGGACGATGGCGCGGGATACGCCGACCCGCACAGCGGCCACCAAAGCGGCGGTATCTTGACTCTTGGCGGCATTGTTGGCGATGGCTTCGGCAATGCTGCGGATATCGCGCACCGGCACGTGTTCGGCCAGCAACGCCTGCAATACTTTGAGCAACTGCGACAGCGTGACCACACCCGGCACCAGCTCTTCTGCCAGTTTCGGCGAGCTCTTGGCCAGCAATTGCATCAATTGCTGCACTTCCTCGTGGCCGATCAGCTCGCTGGAGTGTTTGTACAGAATCTGGTTCAAGTGGGTCGCAACCACGGTGCTGGCATCGACCACGGTGTAACCGAGCGATTGCGCCTGAGCGCGCTGGCTGACTTCGATCCACACCGCCTCGAGGCCGAAAGCCGGATCTTTGGCGGTAATGCCGTTGAGCGAGCCGTAGACCTGCCCTGGGTTGATCGCCAGTTCGCGATCCGGGTAGATCTCGGCTTCGGCCAGGATCACGCCCATCAGGGTCAAGCGATAGGCGCTTGGCGCCAGGTCGAGGTTGTCGCGGATGTGCACGGTCGGCATCAGGAAGCCCAGATCCTGCGAGAGCTTCTTGCGCACGCCCTTGATCCGCGCCAGCAATTGCCCGCCCTGGTTGCGGTCCACCAACGGAATCAGGCGGTAGCCGACTTCCAGGCCGATCATGTCGATCGGGGTCACGTCGTCCCAGCCCAGCTCCTTGGTTTCCATGGCGCGGGCCGGCGACGGCAGCAGTTCCTGTTGACGCTTGACCTCTTCCAGCGCGATGACCTTGGCCACGTTCTGCTTCTTCCAGAACAGGTAAGCGCCACCGGCAGCCAGTGCAGCCATGGTCAGGAAGGAGAAGTGCGGCATGCCCGGCACCAGGCCCATGACCGCCATCAGACCGGCCGCCACCGCCAGCGCTTTGGGCGAGGCGAACATCTGGCGATTGATCTGCTTGCCCATGTCTTCCGAGCCGGAAGCACGGGTCACCATGATCGCCGCCGCTGTAGATAACAACAGTGATGGCAATTGCGCCACTAAACCGTCACCGATGGTCAGCAAGGCGTAAACCTTGCCCGCGTCAGCGAAAGTCATGTTGTGCTGGAAGATACCGACGGCCATGCCGCCGATCAGGTTGATGAACAGAATCAGCAAACCGGCGATGGCGTCACCGCGCACAAACTTGCTGGCACCGTCCATCGAACCGTAGAACTCGGCCTCCTGGGCCACTTCCTGACGACGGGCCTTGGCCTGCGCCTGATCGATCAGACCGGCGTTGAGGTCGGCGTCGATCGCCATTTGCTTGCCGGGCATCGCATCAAGGGTGAAACGCGCGCTCACCTCGGAAATCCGCCCGGCACCCTTGGTCACCACGACGAAGTTGATGATCATCAGGATCGCGAAAACCACGATACCGACCACGTAGTTACCGCCGATCACCACCTCACCGAAGGCCTGAATCACCTTACCGGCAGCAGCGTGGCCGTCCTGACCGTGGAGCATCACCACCCGCGTCGACGCCACGTTCAGCGCCAGTCGCAACAGCGTCGCCACCAGCAGGATCGTCGGGAACACCGCAAAATCCAGCGGCCGCAAGGCGTACACGCAGACCAGCAGCACGACGATCGACAGGGCAATGTTGAAGGTGAAGAACACGTCGAGCAGGAACGGCGGCACCGGCAACATCATCATCGCCAGCATGACCAGCAGCAACAGCGGCACACCCAGATTGCCTCGACTGAGGTCGGCAACATTCGAGCGAGCAGTGTTGAATAACTGAGAGCGATCCACCGGTTTTCCCCGTTCCTTTAAAGCAAACTTTTGACGCCCGAAGCAGGCGCACGGCGGCTACTGCAAGAAGCCTTCCAACTTTTGCCAAGGCGTGAAACAGAGGGGGTGATGAATGCACAAAGGGGCGGCACGCACGTCGTGCGCCCGCCCCTGTTCAGCGATGTTCACTGAGATGAAACCCCGATAGTCAACTGGCTACCGGAATGTGCGCCGAAGTGATCGGACCGAAAGAGAGGGCTGCATTATCCAGATAGCGCGTGCCCCTGAACACGCTGTGACCACCAACATCGACAACGTCCTCCTCCGTATACATCAGTACCACCATGGTGACAGGCGCGACATCAGTGGACTTCGCATGACCCTCCATCAGATTCAATGACCATTCGAAACGCATGAATGGCAGGTCGCTGATTTCAATCGGAGGAGCCCCCGCATCCAGCCGAAAGTACTGCCGCGTCGTGATGCGCAATTGGTTGCCGACTACCGTGAACGATGGTTTTCCATATCGTTGTTCTACGGGCCCGCCATTACTCGCCCACTGGTCCATGTAATGACCGGGGTCGGTAAATAGAGCGAACAACGACGGGTTATCGCGGATATTACCGGCTGCGCCAAAGAAGTCGTTGTAGGAGTGGTGATACGCAAACCCGGCCAGTTCAGGCCGGATCGCATTGCTGGGATTATCCAGATAACTCGGAATGAACTGATTGGCCATGACCAGAAAGTTGAGAAAGTCCAGCTTCAGGTCGAACGTCACCTCATAGAAAATGGCCCGCTCGCCTGCGTCCCTTTCCAGCTTCCCTGAAACGAACTCCATCTCCATGCCCGGCAGTTTTCGGTAAACGCGACTTGTCATGATCTACCCCGGATTTCCAGTGAATGAGTTATCAACCACTGCGTTCGCAGAGTGCGAACAGGCAACGGCGTGAATTCCGGATTTATAAGGCGCCTGGGAACAACACGCGTCTACTGTCAGAACTAACAGGTCGCGGGACATTTCAGACCGACGGCACCCATTGTCTTTTAAACGCTGGTGTTTAAACGAAACCTTCAGACACGCCTTACAGGCTACGAATTCTTGCGCCGCTGCCTACGGCTACGCCAGAATCCGCCGGCTTGTGCGCTGTGGGGTCGGGTTCTATTGTGGGTCGGTCGCTGACGAATCAGCGATCGGGTTTAGCGACTCGGCTCAATTTAAAGGTGCACCAGCGTTCCTGGCTTCGTTGCGGATCTGTATGTCTGCAATTTCGTTATGGTGGCTGTATGCGGGAGACCCTTGCGGTCTGCCGGGTGCCTTTGACCGGTTCGCTAACCTGCGTACAGCCGCCACCCTTCCTGTTTAGCGACAGGATTTGGCGGCTCCACTTCAAAGGAGCTTCACCATGATCAAACCAACACCCAACCCACCCGAAACCGATCCCGCCTCGCCCTACGAATCCCTCGATTCCAGAAAGCTTCACGAAGCCGCCGACCGCGCCCTCGATCACTATCTCTGCCCGCCCGGCTCCACGCCACCACCGCGCAAAACCCGCAGAATGTACGCCGTCACCGCGGACTTCAAAAACGAAGAGCTGCTGGCCGATGCCTGCGAAACCCTCGCCTCGGCCAGAACA